>NZ_CAUQCL010000001.1:0-194095 GCF_963516875.1 uncultured Granulicatella sp.
ATATTTTTAATTGCTCTCAATATGAAAGTCCTTTCCAAATCCCTGTAGGGGGCATTTTTTGTATTTTCTAGTGTTTCCTGGGATTGTAAAACGTTGTTAAATCAACGTTTTCTATTTTTTGTTTCGCCGATTTCACGGAACATTTACGGAACACGGAACATTTTTGGAACATGGAATAGATACGAAATAAATACTTTTAAAATCAATATTTTATAATGTGGGAAGTTTTGATTTTTAAATTATTTTTAAATTACTTGAGTAAATGGGTGTCTAAAGAAAAGTCTAAAGAGATTTTTGATAACAATATTAAGAAAAGAAAATAACACCCCTATGGTTAAGATGAAAAAATGCACCTTGCTTTTTGAAGTGAGGTGTTTTTTATTTTTGAACTTAGAGGTTGAGAAGTATCAGAATCCAATGCGACATCTCATAGGAGATGTGCCAGAAATATAGGAGACCCGACAGTCCTGCTTATTTTGGCATCTAGTTTTTACTAGATGCTTTTTTTATGCAAAAAAGCACTTAACAAGTGTTAAGTACTTGGATGAAATTTAGTATTAAAATACACGAGCTATGTGTTTGATTCGTACGTTATCCCCTTTATATTCTTCAATGCCTAAATGGTCTAATATAGCTATGTACAAATCATGAAAAGTCATTTTTGCAAAAGTCTCAAATTCATAATCGTCTTTTAGTATAGATAATTTCTCAGCTTTTTCTTCTGGAGTTAAATCACTTTTTAAAACTGTAGCTATTAATTTACATTTTTCAATCATTGATAGTTTTTTCATTGTTCCTTATCTCCTTCCTTTTTAAAATTAGAGTTATATTCTTAATTCATTAATCTTTATCTCTAATCATCCCAACTCTATTTTCTGGAAGATAACAAAAATGATGTTTAAGATATAATTTATCAGCCGGGATTTTAGCTACTAAAGTAATAAAACTACTCTCATGTGTATTTTCATCAAACCATTGATCAATGATTTCCATCATTTTATTGGCAATTCCACGTCTCTGGAACTTTTTGTCCACCATAATATCAGAGACAACAAAAGTAATTCCTCCATCACCTACGACTCTTCCAAGTCCAATAAGTTCAGTATCCTCATAAACCGAAACGGCGAAAAGAGTCCCATCAAGTGCCTTTTTAACTTCAGAATTTGGTTTAGTACTGTTCATCCCAGAGTTAACTCTCAATTTGTTATAAGCTTCGACACTTGGTACTTTATGAATAAATTCCATACTAGTAATTCCTCCAATACCTTTTTGTACACTTATTATATCACTTAAAGACAAGCTTTGTATTCTATAAAGGATATTCTATACAAACTCGCTTTAGTTATGTTGCTGTTTTGGATATAGACTTTATCTCAATCTAAATAAAACCATCATGCTCAGCCAGCATAATGGTAAATTATGTGCAGTTAATGAAAAAACTTTTTGATTGGTTTGAAAAAATCGAACCAAACAAAAAGCCGAATTAGTTTTACGCCATAATTATATCAAAGAAAAAAATGAAATGCAATTAGAAAACAACCGTCTACGAAGTCCACTTCTACCATTAGAGCAAGAGATAAAAAATACCCCTATACACCTATTTCAGCCACAACTTCTTCCACATCAAACAACTCTAGCGTACCATTTATTTTTTCTTTTTCATATTCAGCAATTATGTTTAACTCATGCTCTAATTCAATCTTTTCCAATAAAGCTCGTTTAAATAAAGTGGACAAATCTACTTCTGTAAATTCAGCGTAATTTTTGAAGAGTTGATTCTCCTCTTCACTCAGATGTATGGATACTATCATTCTGTCTATTTCTCGTTTCCACACATATTTTCTAACCTTACAACCCTTCATCACTTTCAAGATACTCAATTTGCAACTCGTCCTTATACTCTTCACAGATTGTTTGATAATCGTATTCAGATAAGCTTGCGATAAATAAGTCATAGTCCAAATCCAAATGGTCTGCTTCAAAGCTTTCTTTCCAAATTTCAAATTCTCTATCAAATGGTAATGTGCTCTTCCATTCATCCTCTTCTGAAAAACAATGTTCTGAAATAAAATGTGCTAATGCTTTATAAGAATCAAAACAATAATAATCCTTCACCATTGGGAATGCTACTTCTAAAGATTCATTTTGTTGTTTTACTTGATTACGATGTACATATAACTAACTCATATTAAATCCCTCTTTTTTCTTATATTATCTTACACTTCAAACTATATACGAAATACTTATTTTCATCTATACTTTTAAATCCCAAAACTAATTCTGAGTCCTTCGTTTACTTTTTCCATAAAGGCATCATCAACTTCTGTTATTTTTTCAATTAATCGAACTTTATCAATGGTACGAACTTGTTCTAATAACACAGTAGATTCCTTACTAAATTGAAATTGATCTTTTTGAATTTCAATGTGTGTTGGTAAATTCGCTTTTTCATGTTTTGCCGTAATGGCAGCGACAATTACCGTCGTACTAAAATGATTCCCAACATCATTTTGAACAATTAGAACGGGACGTTTTCCTCCCTGTTCACTTCCTACTACAGGAGATAAGTCCGCTAAATATACTTCTCCTCTTTTTACCATTTATCTTTCTCCTAATCATCATTTATAACTTCTTGGTACACGATCACTAATTAAACAAAGTGATTCATATGAAATTGTGTGGCTTCTATGAGACAATTCTTCTGCTGTAATGCACTCATTACCATTTTTTCCTAATAGAGTTACCTTTGTACCAACAGGAATTTCATAAGGAAGACGAATCATACATTGATCCATACATACTCGTCCAACAATCGGACATCTAACTCCAGAAACAATCACTTCACCAGGAGAATAGGCACGAAGATAGCCATCAGCATATCCTATTGGTAATGTAGCAATCCATTCATCCTCACTACAAGTATACGTAGCACCGTAACTAATCGTATCCCCTGCATGTAATTGTTTTACAAAAACAATCTCCGTTTCCCAAGTTAATGCTTCTTCTAATTGTAATGTATCAGGAAGTCTTAACCCTCCATTAGAAGGATTTAATCCATACAAGCCAATCCCCCAGCGAATGACATTTGTTGTTAATTCTTCATGCCAAATAGCTGCAGCTGAATTTGAACAATGAACATAAGTTGGACGTTGTTCTAAAGCTTCTACACACTCGTTGAAAGCTATCAATTGGTGTTCAAACTGACTCGTATCTGCTTCATCAGCGGTCGCAAAATGAGTAAAGATACCTTCAAAAATAAATTGTTTATCATATTCTCTTAGAAATTGTTCTATCTCTTGAACTTGCTCTGGTGTTCGAACTCCAATTCTTCCCATCCCTGTATCAATCGCTAGATGCACAATCAGTTGCTTTCCATCTGGAATTAGAGTCTGAGCTTTTTGTAACCAATCTAAAGAACTCACTGTAGTAGATATACGATAGTCACAGAGGATTGGTACATCTTCTAATCGGCTAATTCCTAATATCAGAATCGGTTCTTGGAATCCTTCTTGTCTTAATTGAATCGCTTCATCTAACAATGCCACACAAAATCCCGCAACTCCTTCTTCATGAGCCGCTTTAGCCACTTCTATCATTCCATGTCCATAAGCATTTGCCTTTACTACGGCAAAAATATCTGTATTGGGATAATGATCTTTAACAGCTTTAATATTTTGTTTAATTGCATTTAAATGAACGATTACACGTGTATTCCTATGAATTGCAGGAAACATATCTTCACTTTCCTTCTTCTATATTTGGGGAGTCTCTTCTAATATAACGACAGCATACGCATCATGGTTTGTATGCGTGATACTGATATGTTTTTGATAATGGTGTGGAGCAGTTAATACCGGTTGTCCAGTCTCAGCATTTAGAATTTCAATCTCTTGAAAAGACACAGCTTTCCCTATTCCAGTACCTAAGGCTTTAGAATATGCTTCTTTTGCTGCGAATCTTCCAGCTAAGTATTCAACTTTTCTTTTCATCCCTAAAGTTTCATATACAGAAAATTCCTTTGGAGTTAATACTCGTTGAATAAAGGATGAATCTTGTACTACAATTTTTTCAATTCTTGATAATTCAATCGCATCCATTCCGACACCAAAAATCGCCATTTCAATACTCCCTTTAAAAACATAATGTTACTTTCTATTGTATCAAATGAAATACTATTTGTCAGAAAAATTTAATAATCTTTAGTAAATTTTGTTTCAATTATAGGAACGAAAAAAGACGACCGAAGTCGTCTTCTTATTCATTATTTTTGACGGATTGTAAATCCTTTGTCAGATTTCTTTTTATGATTTCTACGACGAGAATCTTTACTCTTATATCCACGAGTATATTCTTCATCTAACCCACGACCACGGCGGTCTTCTTTACGTTTGAAGCTTCCTTTACCATTACGACCTCGGTTATCTTTACGATCACTACGATTGTAGTTTCCACGGTTATTGCTACGTTTACGGCTTGGTAATGGACGTTCTGGAGTGATTTTAACAGGAATTTCTGTTGGGTCTTTAATCATTCCACTCACTAACAATGCTGCTAATTCATCTGCTTCATATTCATCTAATAAATAAGAAATAGCTTCTTTGAAACGACGTGTGTCTACTGACTTCATCTTTTCATCAATTTGCTCAATAGCAGATTTCATTTGTCCTTCTATTGCTTCCATTTGAGTTGGTGGACGTAATGCAGTCATTCTCTTACGAGTTAAATCTTCAATGACTCTTAAATAATCCATTTCATTTGGTGTTACAAAAGTAACAGACATTCCTTCTTGTCCCGCACGTCCTGTACGTCCAATACGGTGAACATAACTTTCCGGATCTTGTGGAATATCGTAATTATAAACATGAGTTACACCTGAAATATCTAATCCACGTGCTGCTACGTCTGTTGCTACTAAAATATCTAAATGATTATTTTTGAAATCACGTAAAACACTCATACGTTTTTGTTGACTTAAATCTCCATGAATTCCTTCTGCACGAAAACCACGCATTTCAAGTCCACGTGCTAATTCATCCACACGACGTTTTGTACGACCGAATACAATCGTTAATTCTGGTGTTTGAACATCTAATAAACGAGTCATAATGTCAAATTTTTCAAAATCTTTACATTTTACAAAATATTGATCAATTAATGTCGCTGTCATTTCACTTGATTTAATACGAACATGTTCAGGTTCTTTCATAAACTGAACTCCAATTCGTTTAATATCATCTGGCATTGTGGCAGAGAATAATAAAGTTTGGCGGTTTTCTGGAACTAATTTAATAATCGATTCGATATCTTCTAAAAATCCCATGTTTAACATTTCATCCGCTTCATCTAATACTAATGTTTCAATATTGTCTAAGCGAAGTGTTTTTCTAGAAATGTGGTCTAATAAACGTCCAGGTGTTCCAACTACGATATGTGGTTGATCTTTTAATTGGCGAATTTGACGACCAATATCTGCACCACCATAAACAGCTTGTACATGAATTTTTTTATCTTTTCCTAAGCGATATAATTCTTCTTGCGTTTGAATCGCTAACTCACGTGTTGGAGCAATGACTAATCCTTGTACTTTACGATTACGAAGATTAATTTTTTGAAGCATTGGCAATCCAAAAGAAGCAGTTTTTCCTGTACCTGTTTGCGCTTGACCAATCACATCTTTGCCGGCTAAGGCTAATGGAATCGTTTGTGATTGGATCGGTGTTGCTTCCTCAAACCCCATTTTTTCAATAGATTCTAATAAGGCTGAATCTAAGCCTAATTCATTAAATTTCATATTTTCCTCCTTGTACTGCTGAAGAGAAGCACACGAGGTATATAGACCTTCACAATAAAAGTCTGGAACATCTTGAGCTCCAGACTTCTGAACATTACGAGATTATACAATATTACTTGTTCAATCTTCATGATATATATCATTACATTTGTGTAAACTTCTCAACTCTCCAAGTACTATAGCATGTTCAAAGCTAGATTGCAAAGAAAAGCCCTTTGATTTCACAAATGAAATGCTGAACAAATAGAATTTATGCTTTTTTTAACGCCTCTACAACTGCTAATAATCCTGTACCATTACTTGATTTCACTAACACTTGGTCATTTTGTTGTAAATCTTCTTTTAATAATTGAATCAATGCAGCTTTATCACTTTCAACATAATGTAAGTGAGATGCTTCAAAACGAGATTTTAACGCTTCATATAAAGCACTCATTTCTTCCCCGTATAAATACACTTCTTGAATTTTCTCTGGGAACATTACTTCAGAAATACTAGCATGTAATGCTTTTGATTGTTCTCCTAATTCGCGAATATCTCCTAACACGACAACTTTACGTCCATTAGAAGCTACAGATGTAAAGGATTGAATCACAGATTTCATCGCAATTGGACTTGCATTATAAGCATCATTTAAAATTTTAGAACCATGAATGCCATCTACCCATTGCGTACGATTTTTTGTTAATTCAAACTGTTGAATCGCTTCAATGGCTTGTTCTAATGGCACACCACATTCTAATCCTACTTGAAGAGCAGCTAGCGCATTATTGACATTGTAAGCTCCTAATACAGGAAGTTGAACTGAATGTTTAGAAGGTTTTACTAAATCAAAAATAGTATGGTCTTCAAATAGTTGAATATGTTCAGCCTGAATCACACTATTCGTACCTTCTCCGAACGGTAACACCTTAAAGTGTTCTTCTGCCTGCATTTCTTCTAGTTGTTGTTCTAATAAAGGTTCATTAGCTGGGAAAATGATACTTCCTTTTTCACGCAATCCTTTTAAGATTTCTAATTTAGCCTTTGTAATTCCTGCACGACTTCCTAAATTTTCCATATGGGATTCACCAATTAGAGTAATCACCGCTACAGAAGGTTTTGCTAGTTTGCTTAAAAATTCAATTTCACCAAAATCACTCATGCCCATTTCTAATACTAATTGTTCCGTATCTTCTGGCATATCTAAAATCGTTTGCGGTAATCCAATATCATTATTAAAATTCCCTTGAGTTTTATAGACACGATAACGACTAGCAAGTACTGCAGCTGTCATATCTTTTGTCGTTGTTTTCCCAGAACTTCCTGTGATGCCGATAACATTTGGTTGAACTTTTTCTAAATACCATTTTGCTAACTCTTGAAAAGCTTCTAGTGGATCATCTACCCAAATCGCACAAATTCCTTCTGGTGGAGTTTGGTCTTTTCTTCCCCAAAATACAGCTTTTGCGCCCTGATCTATTGCTTGTTGAATATAATCATGTCCATCTGTTTGTCCTTTTAAAGGAATAAATAGACTATTTTGAGATAATTTTCTTGTATCAAATGAAACTGATTCAATCATATCAAAACGATAATCTGTTTGATAATCAATTGCTTTAACAGCTTTTACAATTTGTGCAACTGTTCCGATTGCCATATTTTTACTTCCTCTCTCAAAAAAGCGCCTCTGTGAGGCGCCTTTCTTATCCATTTTGTCGATCTTTATAACGTTTTAAAGCTAATTGAATTAATTCTTCAACTAAATCTTTGTAAGAAATTCCTGTTTTCTCCCAAAGAAGTGGATACATACTAAATTGAGTAAATCCTGGTAAAGTATTTACTTCATTAATGTAAATATCATTTGTTTCTGTTAAGAAGAAATCACATCTTGTTAATCCACTACCATCAATGGCACGGAATGCTTTTGCAGAATATTCTCTTACTTTTGCAGAAACTTCATCTGAAATTTGCGCTGGAATTTCTAATGTAACGGTATTGTTAACATATTTTTCATTGTAGTCATAAAAACCACTAGTCTTAACAATTTCTCCTACAACTGAAGTGTTCGCTTCGTCATTTCCTAGAACCGCACATTCAATTTCTCTTGCTTCAATTCCTTGTTCTACTACAATTCTACGATCATATTTCAAAGCTTCAACAATTGCATTCGTTAATTCTTCACGATTTTCTGCTTTTGAAATTCCTACACTTGACCCCATATTGGCTGGTTTAACAAATACTGGGTAAATTAATGTTCCTTCAATTTTATTATAAATACTTTCTGGATTTTGTTTCCATTGAGTTTTATTAAATGGAACATATGGTAATTGTGGTAATCCTGCTTGTTGGAATAATTGTTTACTTGTAATTTTATCCATTCCACAAGCACTTGCCAATACTCCACAACCGACATAAGGAACATCCATCATTTCAAATAATCCTTGAATCGTTCCATCTTCCCCATTAGGTCCATGTAATACAGGGAAAACAACACATTCCTCTTCTTTTAAATCATAAGGAGTTACAAATACACCTGTCGAAACTTCTCCTTCACTTGTTGCAAAGTGAGCTTCTTGACTTGCTTCTAATCTTAATGCTTCAGAAAAAGCTACAGGGCCTGTTAACGGTTCCCCTTTCAGCCATTCTCCTTTTCGATTAATATAGACTGGTTGAACTTCATAATAATCAAAATAGATTTCTTTAATAATTGAAAAAGCCGTTAAAATTGAAATATCATGTTCAGCACTTTTGCCTCCATAAACGACTATAATTTTCATAAACAATCCTCCAACTAGAACTATCTTTTCTAGATACTTCTTTCATAGTTCATACACTAGTATATCAAATGCACTATAAACTGACAAGGTACTCACATTTTGCCAAAACACCTTCAGAAAATATAAAAAGAGCCAAGCGAACTTGACTCTTCAACAGATTTACGATTATTCCTTGGCTGGTCGGTGTATCCAGCATCTCAGGTACCTAATAAGGTGCGGCAGGAACCCTTTCTGCCCTCAAAGAATAATACTTGTTATCTGTATTTTACGGCTTATTATTTTTATTGTCAACTTTTTTCAGTCTCCCACTAAATAATCGGGATTGCAATTTATAATCTGTTATTGTATACATACTAGGTATATAATAAAAATCCTTAGAACCATGAATTTTTAATGCTACTAAAACATTATCTTCAAAAATCTTTACATACTCTATACTCTCAGATTTTTCATTTGGATTCATTCCTACATAATCTGGATTATTTATAATTTCTTCTATCTTATCAAAATATTTTAAAGCATCTATATGGTTTCTTTTAATTAAATGTTTTTCAAGATTAGTTTTTGAATACTTAATATTCTGGACTTCACTAACTATACCTAATAATTCCTTAATATACCTCTCAACTTTCATTATCCAATCCTCCCACATAAAGTGTAGCAAAACTTGTTAACTATTGTGGGAAGTATTATAGAAATTATCACAATAGTAAAAATAAATGAAATCTATCTTATGTAAGTAGTAAATTTTAATTTGACTTTTTTGATAAAACTTTAACCTTTTAAATCTAAGAATTTCAAATTAAATATCCCTCTTTAGAAATACCCCTCTTCCTTTAAAGAACAATATGAATGATCCCCTACTATAAAATGATCTAACAATTCAATCCCCATCATCTCTCCACATTCCGATAATCGTCTTGTAAAATCAATATCCGCTTGAGATGGCGTAACATTTCCACTTGGATGATTATGCCCAATAATAATTCTTGCTGCAGAAAATCGAACGGCTTCTCTAAAAATCTCTCTTGGATGAACGACAGCTTGATTGAGTCCTCCTCGAAAAATAATTTTTTTCTTAATCACTTCATTTTTCGAATTTAAGAATAATGTAATTAAATGTTCTTGGTATAAATCTTTTAATTCTTCCATAATACATTCTCCCGCTTTTTGCGAGCTTGTAATATGTCCTAATTTTGTTTGCTTCGCTGTTCCTAATCGAATTCCCAATTCCATTGCAGCCTTTAATTCAATAGCTTTTGTTCGTCCAATTCCATAAATCGCCATTAATTCTTCCACTGTTGCCATTTTTAATGTAAATAAATCTTCAAACGTATTTAACACGACTTTCGCTAATTGCAACACATTTAATTCCCTAGAGCCTGTCCGAAGCAAAATAGCTAATAATTCATAAGTTTCTAAACTTTTTGCTCCTAATTTTTCCAATCGTTCTCTTGGCATTGATTCTAATGGCAATTCTAATAATTGTTGATCAAGTTCCATTTTATTTCCCCCTTTTGCAATAGTTCTTTCAACTTATATATATGCAAAAAAGGCTAAAAAATATTTATTTTATAAAAATTTTTCTCATGAAAGAAATAAAATAAAGAGAACCTGTAATCCAAAGCGCTTCTTGGTCTGAAGTTTTATTCATATATTTCTCAACAAATTGTTGAGCATTCTCTACAAATTCAATCTCACTAGAAGGGTAGTCCGTTTTTTCAATTGCACCTGCATACTCAAATGTTGTTACTACTAAACGAGCTTCAGGTAACTCTTTTCGTAAATAATCGACCATTTCTTTATAGTGTTTTCTCTTTAAAGCTGAAAATAAAATTGTCTGTTGATCTTCCAGTTCTCTGTTCTGTTTCACCGTTTCAACAAATCGTTTTAATGCATGAATATTATGTGCTCCATCGAGTATTACTGTAGGACTATGATGCACGACTTCCATTCTTCCTGGCCAAGTAACCGTTTGGAAACTTTCTTGAATTGCTGATGAATCAATTGGAAGTTGGAATTTCTTTTCAAATCGTAAAAAGCATTCTAACGCTACTGCAGCATTTTCTAATTGATACTTTCCTTTCAAATTCAAATATGGAATGTGAATTTGAAAATCTGAACGTTTAAAAATTAGCCCTTCTTCAAACGGTTCGATGTTAAATTCTCGTTCAAACTGATGGATGTCACAGTTATAAGTTTCTCCCACGACTTCAGCGACTTTCAAGGCTTCTGTTGGCAAATTTCCCAATACGACTTCTTGATTTTGTTTAAAAATTCCTGTTTTTTGAATCGCAATTTCCTCAAGCGTATTTCCTAACATTTCTTCATGATCCATTCCAATTGATGTAATTACACTAATTGTTGAATTGACAATATTAGTTATATCTAATAATCCACCAATTCCTACTTCTAATAAAGCAACTTCTACTTTTTTTCTAGAGAAATACACTAACGCCATAGCCGTCATGATTTCAAAAAAACTTAATGGTTCATATTCGTCTATCAATGTTACTTCTGCCTGTCGAACAAGCTCTCCAACAATTTCAAAATCTTCTTCGGACATTACGTTACCATCGATTAAAAACCGATCCGTATAATCGATTAAATGAGGGGAAACAAATGCTCCTACCTTTTGCCCATGATGAACAAATAAGGACGATAACATCGCAATCGTCGAACCTTTCCCATTTGTTCCTGTCACATGAATAATCGGATAATCATCTTGCGGATTTTCTAGAAGAGACATTAACACCCTCATTCTTTCTAATCCATATTTTCGTTTATATTTCATTCGATCTAATATCCACTCTCTAACAGTTTGCATGAACTCCCCTTCTTTCATTTTTCATCATACAAATTCCAACTTCAAATTGCAAGAAATATTAAACTTTCTACCTCCATCTAAACAAAAAATGGTTCTATAATTTATAGGGTATATAAAAAGGGCTTCATCCCTTTTATTAAAAGCGTCCAAACTATTTAAGAGGAGATGAAAACCCTAGTTGTGCTACAAATCAAAGATAAAAATATAAAATGGGAAGATAATGTGGAGGAAGTGTATTTTAAGAAGAAACAAAGCCTGTTTTTCTTCGCTACCTATACCTATTGCCCAGATGCTTGCCCTAATTATGGTTGAGTAAAGCGTGATTTTTCTATTGTTAAAAACGGTACTCGTGCTTCTAGAATTACGCTTAATCTGGTTTCTGGATTGCCTGCTTTTCTTAAATTAAGAAAACATCTTTTCTTCTGCCGTGAATACTCCCATAGTTTTACTGCTGATACAACTAGTATCGTTAAACAACTAGATTTAGCTTTCTTATTGACAAGCCAGCTAGGATTTACTAAAATATGAATGAACCAAATATAATATTCATTCACCCTGAAGGAGGAAAGGTCAAATTGGACAAAAAACAAGCTTTAAAAACAGCGGCCTACGAAGTTTTTTCGAAAAAGGGTTACAAGGCAACAGGAATTTCAGAAATTGCTAGACAAGCTGGCATGGCAGTAGGCTCTTTTTATAATTATTACGAGAGTAAAGAAGCCATTTTTCTAGACATCTACATAGGTGAAAACAACCGTGTTCGCCAAGCTATGATCGAAGAACTGGATTGGGAAATTGATATGATTGATCTTATTAGTCAACTCTTTGCTCAGTCCAGAGCACTCGTTTCTTCCAATAAAATCCTTGCAGAATGGTACAACCCTGCTATAGCAGATGAGTTGCATAGCTACTATTCCTCAGAAGAAGGCAAAGTCGCAAATCCATTTCATAAATTTCTAGTTAAAACTTTTACAAATCGTATGCAGGCTGAAGGGTATTCTCCAGAAAAGATTCAAGAGATTTTACAAGTTTACAACCTATTTTACTACATGGATATGCATATCACGGAAAAAGATTTTCCAGATATAGGCAAAACTGTCGAAATACTTGCAACCAACTTCATAAAAGGAGTTCTAAAATAAAGAAAATGGTTTTCTTTATTTTTTTGAAAATATGTGAATGAATTTTATTTCGATTCATTCAAAAAATAAAAAACAGGAGTCATAAAAAATGAAAAGAGGTAAAAAAATGTTTATTGTCATTCTATCAATACTTGGATTACTAGCCCTTATAACTTGGGGTGCCATCGCCTATCTTGGACGAAGTCAGAAATTATCAATAAAATCCATCGAAAACCCCAGAGGAGATCTGTATTTAATTCATATCACAAAGCCGAGTCATCAAACCTGGAAAGCTGGGGCTTTTGCTAAGTTTACACTCCCTGATACGTCGTCCGCTACTAGGAAAAACGAAGCTAAGGGAGATCAGACCAGTCGATGGCTAACCATTGCCTCCACACCTGATGAAGATGAAATCCTCATTCTAACGCATAATAGTGGTAGCCACTTTAAAGAAACTTTGGCACATTTACCGGCTGGAAGTGAGATTGAGATGAGTTGGCTTGAATCCTCTTTAACCGTTAAAGATACGAACCAGCCACTAGTTTGCTTTGCATCTGATGTTGGTATGTCTGCTCTACGCCCCCTTATCAAAGAATGGGCTGGTAAAGCTCCGATTATTCTCAACCATTTTGATAAAGGAGTTACTATTTTCGATAATGAGATGAAGGAACTGGCTCAAAACACATCGAATTTTACTTATAAAACTAGCGATGAACTTTCTCAAAGTCAAGCATTTTTTAAACGTGCTATTGATGAATACGGCAATCAAGCCAGCTATCTCATCACAGGTCAGCCTGATGATGTAAATGAGATAAAGAATTTTTTAAAGGAAAATGGCATTGATAACAAAAATATCCAAGTAAGCTCGTTTACAGGTTTGAAATAAAAGCAATCTGTCTTCTGTATATCTGAATCATTCCGGTTCTATAATTTATAGGGTTGATGGAGAAAATCCACCAACCCTATTTTAGTGTATACAAAAAGGGCTTCACCCCTTATATTAAAGGCGTCCAAACTATTTACTACAACAACTAAAAAAGGAATTAAGCAACCTGACGCTGCTTAATCCCTTCACTAAAATTGTTTCATCAACCCTATTTGACAAAGAGCCTGAAAAAATCCTGCTAGTGATTTCTCACCAACAGGATTTATCGAACACCTGATTTATCTCAGTATTCTTTTATGCTAATGTTTTTAAGGTTGCAATACGTTCTAGAACTGCTTGACGTTGATCAGCGTATTCTTTACCTTTTGCACGTTCTGCTTCTACAACAGCTTCTGGTGCTTTCGCAACGAATTTTTCATTTGATAATTTTTTCTCTACACGATTTACTTCATCTTGTAGTTTAGCCGCTTCTTTTTCTAAACGAGCAATTTCGTCATCAATATTAATTAATCCTGCTAATGGTAAGTAAATTTCAGCTCCACTAATCACACTTGTTACAGCGTGGCTTGGTGCTTCTACATCTAAACCATATTCAAATGATTCAGGATTACAGAAACGAGCAATATAGCTTTCATTTTCTGATAAAATAGCTTGAATATCTGCGCTTGAAGTTTTGGCAACAATTGCAATTGGTTTCGATAATGGTGTATTCATTTCATTTCTGCTTGTACGAACTGAACGAATAAAGTCCATTAAGAATTCCATTTTTTCTGCTGCTACTTCATCCATTTGACTTTCTTGTACAACTGGATATTGAGCAACTACTAATGAATCTCCAATATGAGGAACTGATTGCCAAATTTCTTCTGTTACGAATGGCATAATTGGATGTAATAAACGTAATGTTTGATCTAATACATACACTAAAATACTACAAGTTGTTAACTTAGCAGCTTCATCATTTCCTGCTAATGTTTCTTTAGACATTTCAATATACCAGTCACAGAAATCATCCCAAATGAAGCGATACAATAGACGACCTGCTTCACCAAATTCAAATTTCTCGAATAATTCTGTTACTTTAGTAATGACTTGATTTAAGCGAGTTAAAATCCATTTGTCTGCTAATGTTTTTTCACCAGTGATATCTAATTGATCCACTGTTAAGTCACCAATATTCATTAATGCATAACGACTTGCATTCCAAATTTTATTGATAAAGTTCCATGCAGCATCCATTTTATCTGTTGAATAACGAACGTCTTGTCCAGGTGCTGAACCATTTGCTAAGAACCAACGTAATGCATCTGCTCCGTATTGTTCGATGACTTCCATTGGATCTACACCATTACCAAGAGATTTACTCATTTTACGTCCTTGGCTATCACGAATTAATCCGTGAATTAATACATTTTTAAATGGACGTTTGCCAGTAAATTCTAACCCTTGGAACATCATACGACTTACCCAGAATGTTAAAATATCATAACCTGTTACAAGTGTACTTGTTGGATAGTAACGTTTATAGTCACTAGCTTCAACATCTGGCCAACCCATTGTTGAAAATGGCCATAATGCAGATGAGAACCATGTATCTAATACATCCACATCTTGTGTCCAGTTTTCTGCATCTGCTGGAGCTTCCATTCCAACGTATACTTCACCTGTTTCATTATGATACCATGCTGGAATTTGATGTCCCCACCATAATTGACGAGAAATTACCCAGTCGTGAATATTTTCCATCCAACGTAAGTAAGCATCATTAAAACGTGGTGGGTAGAAATTAACCGTATTGTCTTCTTCTGCACGTTGTTCTTGAATCGCTTGTTCTGCTAAAGGTCCCATTTTAACAAACCATTGTTTTGATAAACGAGGTTCAACCACTACATCTGTACGTTCAGAATGTCCCACACTATGAACATGTTTTTCGATTTTTACAAGAAGACCTGCTTCTTCTAAATCTTTGACAATAGCTTTACGAGCTGCAAAACGATCCATACCTTCGTATTTTCCAGCTAATTCATTCATTGTAGCATCATCATTCATCACATTTACACGTGGTAAATTGTGACGATTACCAACTTCAAAGTCATTTGGGTCATGGGCAGGTGTAATTTTTACAACCCCTGTTCCAAAATCTTGTTCAACATACTCATCAGCAATAATTGGAATTTCTTTTCCAACTAATGGCAAGATAACTGTTTTTCCAATCAATGCTTGATAACGTTCATCTTCAGGGTGAACTGCAACTGCAGTATCTCCAAGTAGCGTTTCAGGACGAGTTGTTGCAACTTCTAATACTCCACTTCCGTCTGCTAATGGATAATTCATATGGTAGAAAGCACCTTCTACATCTTTATGAATAACTTCGATATCTGATAATGAAGTTTTTGCTTTTGGATCCCAGTTAATAATGTATTCTCCACGGTAAATTAAGCCTTTTTCATATAACGTTACGAATACTTTTTTAACAGCATCTGATAGTCCTTGGTCTAATGTGAAACGTTCACGGCGATAGTCCACTGAAATTCCCATTTTTGCCCATTGTTCACGGATATGGCTTGCATATTCTTCTTTCCATTCCCATGTTTGTTCTAAGAATTTTTCACGTCCTAGGTCATAACGAGATAAGCCTTCTCCACGTAATTTTTCTTCTACTTTTGCTTGAGTCGCAATTCCTGCATGGTCCATCCCTGGTAACCATAATGTATCGTATCCTTGCATACGTTTTTGACGAATAATCATATCTTGTAATGTAACGTCCCACGCATGTCCTAAGTGTAATTTACCTGTTACATTTGGTGGTGGAATAACGATTGAATAAGGTTCTGCATTTGGATCTTCATTTGGATGGAAGACTCCTGATTCAACCCACCATTGATATTTTCCCGCTTCAACTTCTTGTGGTTGAAACTTTGGTGACATTTCTTTTGCCATTCTTTTTCCTCCTTGATGAAATAATTTTGATACAATAAAAAAATCCTATGAAGATTCACTTCATAGGACGATTATTTTCGTGGTACCACCTAATATTCGCATCAGAACTGATGCCTTTAACGTTGTTAACGAAGTCTACTCCGAGCTAAGTTACTATCATTCCCCTAGCCAACTTACAAGCTACCTTCATACAAATTTGTTAAGAAGTTTCACCAACCCTTCTCTCTCTATCAACTAAAATTCGTATTACTCCTCTTGTGCAATGCATTTATTCTATGCCATATAGTCTACCATTGTTTAACCATACTTGCAAATGATTTTCCTTGCATGTATCACACTTATTTTTTCAAGAAACGACGCATTGAGAAAATCGAACCAAATGATCCAATTAAAATCCCAACTCCAGCCATCGCCCAAGACAAACGATATAAGAAAGGATTTGGTGCTAATAAGCTAAAGTTTGACCCCGCAAAGAAATCACTTCCGCCTTTATAAATCCATAAATATAAAGCCCACAATAAAGCAATTGGTACAATTGAGCCAATTAACCCAATTAATCCGCCTTCTAAGAAGAAAGGCCAACGAATATAAGCTTTTGTTGCTCCTACTAATTGCATAATTTCAATTTCCGTTCTACGAGCATGAATCGTTGCACGAATCGTATTGGAAATTAAAAATAATGCAATAATTAATAGTACTGAAATCACACCAATCCCAACATTTCTAGCGGTTGATATGACTTTAAATAATGTATCCGCACGTGCTCCTCCATAGTTTACACGAGCAACATAATCCATTTTTTCAATGGTAGTTGCAACTTCCTTCGTTTGTTTTGGATTTTTAGTGCTCACATCAAAAGCATTTCTTAGTGGATTACTATCATTTTTAAATAATTCAAATTCTTGTGCGACACTCTTAGTGATATCTTCTAATTCTTCATCTTTTGAACGGAATTTTACAGAAGCAACTGTATCTAATGCTTCAATTGCTGCCTTTAACTCTTCAGTCTTTGTTTCATCGGCTGCTAAATCAATATACACACGAACATTCACATCTTGTTCAACATCTGTCGCAATTTTATTCATATTAAATAATAATGAAACAAAAATTCCTACTAGTAACAATACCATTGAAACGGCAGAAATCGCACCAAAAGTTGACCAACCATTTCTAAATAAGCTTTTAACGGCATCACGAATATGACGCCACATTGTTCTAATCTTCATATCCGTACTCCCCTTCCTCTTGGTCACGGACAATACGACCCATTTCAATAGCCAGTACACGATGTTTCTTTTCATTAACAATTTGACTATTATGGGTGGCCATTACAATGGTTGTCCCTTGTTGATTAATTCTTTCTAAAATATCCATAATTTCCATTGAAGTTTCTGGATCTAAGTTCCCTGTTGGTTCATCAGCTATTAAAACAGCAGGATTATTAACAATTGCTCTTGCAATTGCTACACGTTGTTGTTCTCCCCCTGACAATTGATCAGGAAACATCATCATACGATGTTTCAAGTTTACTAAAGCTAATACTTCTTCAACTTTTCGTTGAATTTCTTTTGGTGCTTTTTCAATTACTTCCATCGCATATGCAACATTTTCATATACTGTTAAACGAGGTAACAATTTAAAATCTTGGAACACGACTCCTACATAACGTCTTAAATAAGGAATTTCACGTTCTCTCATTTTTGTTAAATCGTATTTCCCTACCGTAATTCTTCCTTTAGTAGCTTTTTCTTGACGATACATCATTTTTATAAATGTTGATTTTCCTGCACCTGATGGGCCAACAACATATACAAATTCTCCATCTTGAATTCTGACAGATAAATTATTAACGGCTAAAATACCTTTTCCATATTTTTTTGAAACATTCATCATTTCAATCATGTGCTCACCAGCTTTCTCTATTCATAGTCTATGTCTTATCCATTATACCATTTTTATGATGACATTCTATTGACAGCATATTACAAACAGATGTCAATTTTTAGATTTTCTTATTTATAAACATGATTACATAACTGTGATAGATAAAAAAACATATATTGTAAAGTTTCTTCTTTAATGCTATGAGGAGTTATAAATTCCATATTCGGTACCCACTGTTCTAAATTTTGACATCTAAAATGTTCCAATACTGATTTAAATGGATGATTATAATGTTCCGTTAACATTCCTCTTTCAAAAGTTGATAAAGTAATCCCTAATCTTAACAACGGAATTCCTAACCCCTCTAATAGTAAACGAAAGATTCTCAATGTTATTTCAAATTGATTAGACGAGGACTTACCAAAATACTTCTCAATCATTTCTTTCCATTTTTCAATCAACTCCCTTGAAGAAGTTTCTCCATTGAACCATTTTTCCTCCAACTCATAACCAATTATGTCAATCACAAATAGTTGAATAACATTTATATTCGTTAATGAAATAGGATTTCTTCTAAGTGACAAGAAATTTTTCAGTAAAATATGAAAGACTTCTTCAGTAGTTCCAATTTCAACAAAATAATTTGAAATCATTTGAGCAATATCTTGGGAGATGATAGGGAGCAATGTCGTATAATATCGAAATGCTTCTTTTTGATAGAAAGAATATTTTTCGTGAGTTTTATGTGCTGAATAAATATTGAAGTAAACTTCTCCAAATAATTTTAAAAATTCAAATAACGAAATAGAATATGAATGATATGGTGATAAATAGATTGAAAATTTATGCTTATCTTTTTTTATGATAGATTTTTGACTAAATTCGACAGAAATTTTATAAGATTTTAAAAGAGCACTAACTTGATGAAGGAAGAAATTAAAGAAAGAAACAGCTTGTTGCTGCGTAATATTCAGTTCACGTACAGTAGCATTTGTAGGATATTTTTTAGAGAGAAAATAAGAATGATACATTTGAATGACTTTGTCTCGATGTTTTTTTATCTGATGACAACTAGAGCAGACAAAGTCCTCACCATATATGTAAGATAAAATTTCTTGATAGGTTGGAGAATACAGATGAAATTTTTCAGAATAATAATTCATATAAAACAATCGAAGATTGTCTAAATCTTCTTCAAATGATAATTCAAATAATTTAGGAGTTAGACATTCTAACCATTTTACTTTTAATTCATCTTTAGCCTCTTTTAAATTTTTCACAAAATATTTTTTTGCATATTTCTCCTTTAAATAATAATCAGAAATTTTTTGTATTTTACTTTTCTCATATAGGGTTAGTTCATCTATATGATTCATAAAATATTGGTAGATTTTCTTTGAATTTTGAGATTTCAGATATTTATCCATAAACTCAAATTGAAAAATATTATCCCGTTGATCCAACTGATATTTATCAAAATATTCGTATTTTTGACTTAATTCTTCAATTAAATCAAGTGTATCGAATAATCCACGAAGTTCACTAACTGTATATTGCATTCCCAAACCCCCCTTTTATTTTCTAACTCTATTTTACCGCTTTCATCGTTATAAAACAAATGTTTTTTGACTTTTTTCCGAAAAATAAAGTTGTTTGAATTTTATATCCAAACAACTTTATATGATTTACTATTTTAGTAGCATTAGCCATGAGATTCGCTTGCGAAGCTGCTGGCGTCCTCTTGCTACTATATCCAAAAAGTCATTTTTTATTCCGTCTCTCCAGATAATGCCCATTTTAGGTACGCATCCATAAATGGGTCTAAATCTCCATCCATCACAGCACCAATATTCCCTGTTTCATGACCCGAACGCAAATCTTTCACTAATGAATACGGATGAAACACATAATTTCGAATTTGAGAACCCCATGCAATATCTTTTTGCTCCCCACGAATTTCAGCTAATTCAGCTGCTTTCTTCTCTTCTTCTAATTGATATAATTTTGTTTTTAACATCGCCATCGCTTGATCTTTATTTTTAAATTGCGAACGCTGCGCCTGACTTTGCGTTACAATTCCAGTTGGAATATGCGTAATACGAACAGCTGATGAAGTTTTATTAATATGTTGCCCACCAGCACCGCTCGCACGATAGACATCAATTTTCAAATCGTCCGGATTAATTTCAATATCAATATCCCCTTCTAATTGAGGCATAATATCAATGGAACAAAATGAAGTATGGCGTTTTCCGGCAGCATCAAATGGAGAAATTCTCACTAAACGATGCACCCCTTTTTCGCTCTTTAAATAACCATAAGCATTTAATCCTTCAATAGATAAAGTCACAGATTTAATACCTGCTTCTTCTCCATCTTGATAATCGACTGTTTCGATACGATATCCATGTTGTTCAGCCCATCTTATATACATTCTTAACAACATACTTCCCCAGTCTTGTGATTCTGTACCACCAGCTCCTGGATGAATTTCTAAAATCGCACTACATTTATCATGAGGTCCACTTAGTAACATACTTAATTCATATTTTTCTAATTCTTTTTCAACGCTATAAACACGTTCCACTAATTCCTTATGAATTTCTTCTTCTGGATCTTCCTTATACATTTCAAATAGCAGTTCCACTTCTTCTACTTGTAGTTCTAATTGATGAAAAGTATCATAGACTGCTTTTAATTCATTACTTTTTTGAATGACAATTTGTGCTTTTTCATTATCATCCCAAAATCCAGGTTCTGACATTTGTTGCTCATAAGAAGCAATATCTTCTTCTAAATGATCTAAGTCAAAGAGACCCCCTATAACTTGTCATTTGCGTATTCATTTTTTCTAAAGCATTTCTAATTTCACTAATTTCCATACCATTCTCCTATCTTTTTGTAAAAAGGTAGGCTGGACTTTTGCCCAGCCTACTTCTTATTATGCTTGTTCTGGTTCTTCAGTTGGACGATCATGCCCTTGGGCAATCACGCTTCTAGCACCTTGCACTTGTTCACGTTGTAAGTTTTGACGAATTTGAGATTTCATCAAGATACGAGTTACATCATAATCAATCGCAGCAATCATTTGTTGGAAACGATTGAATCCTTCTGTTTGATATTCAGTAAGTGGGTCGATTTGTGCATATCCACGTAACCCTACACCCTCACGCAATTGATCCATATCATCGATATGATCTGTCCATTTACGGTCAACAACTCGTAAAATCACAACTTTTTCAAACTCAAGCATTTGAGAATCCCCATTTAATTGCTCTTGTTTCTCTTTGTAAATTTCCATTGCTTTTTCATTTAATAGACCTTCAATTTCTGATGGTGTTTTACCTTTCAAATCAGATAATGAAATATCATCTGGATGACAAATAGCACTTGTAGCAAAATCTACTAATCCATCTAAATCCCAAGTTTTCTTCTCACCTAATGTATGATTTTCTACCATACGATGAATTGTTCTACGAATCATTGATTTCGTTACTTTTTCTAATGAATTTTCTTCATTAATAATTTGTAGTCTTTGCGAATAAATGATTTCACGTTGTTCACGCATCACTTCGTCATATTGTAATACGTTTTTACGTGTATCATAGTTATTTCCTTCTACACGTTTTTGAGAAGATTCTACTTGACGAGATAACATTTTACTTTGAATGAAATTGTCATCTCCATTTTCGTCAATATTTAATCTTTCCCAAATGGCTTGCATTCTTTCTCCACCGAAACGTTTCATTAAGTCATCTTCTAATGATAGGTAGAATTGAGTTGCACCTGGATCTCCTTGACGTCCAGAACGTCCACGTAACTGGTTATCAATACGACGACTTTCATGACGCTCTGTTCCGATAACACACAATCCACCTAATTCTTTAACGCCTTTACCTAACTTAATGTCTGTTCCACGTCCTGCCATGTTTGTCGCAATTGTAACGGCTCCACGTTGTCCAGCCATCATAACGATTTCTGCTTCTTTAAAGTGGTTTTTCGCATTTAATACTTCATGAGGAATTCCTTCTTGATGTAGCATTTGTGAAATTAACTCACTTGTTTCAACGGCTACTGTACCAACAAGAATTGGTTGTCCTTTTTCATGACGTTCTTTAATATCACGTACTACCGCTTTAAATTTACTCTTCAATGATGGATAAATCACATCATGCGCATCAATACGTTGAACAGGACGGTTTGTTGGAATCGTAATAACGTTCATATTATAAATTTCACGGAATTCTTCTTCTTCTGTTTTAGCTGTACCTGTCATCCCTGATAATTTACGATACATACGGAAGAAGTTTTGGTATGTAATTGTCGCCATTGTTTTAGATTCATTTTCAACTTCTACACCTTCTTTAGCTTCAATTGCTTGGTGTAATCCATCTGAATAACGACGACCTTCCATGATACGCCCTGTAAATCCATCTACGATTTTTACTTGTCCTTCATCTACTACATAATCGATATCTCGGATCATAATGTAGTTTGCGCGTAATGCTTGGTCAATATGGTGAACTAATGCTGAATTATCCACATCATATAAGTTTGGTAAACGGAAAGTTTGTTCTGCTTTATTAATACCTTCGTCTGTTAATGAAATAGATTTCGAAGTTAAATCAATCGTATAGTCTTCATCTTCTTTCAATGCTTTAACGAAGAAATCTGCACGTTGATATAAAACGGTAGATTTTTCAGCTTGACCTGAAATAATCAATGGTGTACGAGCTTCGTCAATTAAAATTGAGTCTGTTTCGTCAACTACCGCATAGTTTAATGGACGTTGTACCATTTGTGATTTATAAACGACCATATTATCACGTAAGTAGTCAAATCCTAACTCACTATTTGTACTATAAGTAATATCTGCATAATAAGCAGCACGTTTTTCTTCTGGTGATTGTCCAGTTAAGTTTACACCTACACTTAATCCTAGGAAATTATATAATTCTCCCATTTCTTTCGCGTCACGTGTAGATAAGTATTCATTAACGGTTACTACGTGTACACCATCACCTGAAAGTGCATTTAAATATACAGGCATTGTCGCTGTTAATGTTTTACCTTCCCCTGTACGCATCTCCGCAATATTCCCATTATGTAGAGTGATACCTCCCATAATTTGAACTTTATAAGGGAATAAGCCTAAAACACGTTTAGCACCTTCACGTACTAAAGCGAATGCTTCTGGTAATAATTTATCTAATGATTCTCCTGAAGCATATCTTGCTTTGAATTCTTCTGTTTTTACTGGAAAGTCTGCATC
This sequence comes from uncultured Granulicatella sp., assembly GCF_963516875.1. Lineage (GTDB taxonomy): Bacteria > Bacillota > Bacilli > Lactobacillales > Aerococcaceae > Granulicatella. The sequence goes on from NZ_CAUQCL010000001.1 coordinate 23,478, forward strand.
ACTTAATGCTTCCATTTTACTTTCCAAGCTAATTACTTTATCTGCTATTTTTTCAAGTTTACGAACTTCGCGTTTGTTATTTTCAACTAATTGCTTTAAAAAATTTGCCATTCTCTGACTCCTTTATATTTTTCTTTCTAAATCATCTATCTTGCAAATGAGTATACCAGTTGCATCTTATTCATTTTACCATCATTATTCAAAATAGAAAAGAAAAAAAGGCAGAGTTGGAAAATTTTTTTCCAACTCTACCTTAAAGAAGGATTTTATGCATTTGTTTCAATTAAACCATATTTACCATCTTTACGACGATAAACAATATGTGTTTCATTTGTTTCTGCATCTTGGTAAATAAAGAAGTTATGACCTAACATATTCATTTGTAAAACCGCTTCTTCACTATCCATTGGTTTTAAATCAACACGTTTGGTACGTACAATCTCTAATACTGATTCATCTTCTTCCACTGTTTCAGATACAACAGGGGCAACAAGCACTTCAAATCCTTTTTCACGAGATTTACGATTAATTTTTGTTTTATGTTTACGAACTTGTCTTTCTAATTTATCAATCACTAAGTCAATACTACCATATAGGTCTCCAGAAGTTTCTTCTGCACGTAAGACTAAATAAGGAAGAGGAATTGTTACTTCAACTTTTGCAGTTTTTTCAGAATATACTTTCAAATTAACATGAACCGTTGCATTAGCAACATCTCCAAAGTATTTTTCTAATTTTGAAAGTTTCTTTTCAGCATAATTACGAATTGCTTCAGTAACTTCAATGTTTTCTCCACGAATATTATATTTGAACATAATAATCTCCCCTTTCATCTGGCTATGCCAGACTGAAGAAATCTCTTAAGGACCACTCTTAAGAATCCCTTCTTTTGATTTCTTTCTATGGTTTCATTATAAACCTTTTTCTTATTTTTTACAACCGTTTTCAAAAATGTTTAGGAATTCCTAAACATTTTTTAACATTGTAATTTTTTTTATTCATTTTTTCCAAAAAACAATTCAATTTACCAAAATATCAGGAATTAAATGGATAAACACTATTGACAGAAACCGTTTTCATTATTATGTTAAAGATAACTTATAACACAAAGAAGTGTTATTTTATGGAAAAAGTTTTTTGCGATTCCTTCTCGTTATGTTCAAGGAAAAGATGTGTTTAAAACAGGTCTTTTCCATGTTTTAGCTTTAGGAAATCGACTACTTCTTCTATGTGACCCAATCATTTATGATTTAGTTGGAAAAGAATTAGAAGAAAATTTAGTTGCTGCTCACGCCATCCATAATAGATTCACTACTTTACATGGCGATATTCACTCTCTTACTCACGGTGAAAAAGTAGCTTATGGAACATTAACACAACTATTATTAGAAAATCGTCCTAAAGAAGAATTAGATAAATATATTACATTCTACAAAGAATTAGGCTTACCAACGACATTAAAAGAAGTAAAATTAGATACTGTACCATATGAAGATTTACTAAAAATCGGTCGTTTAGCTACACAAGATGGCGAAACAATCCATCAAATGGTGGTTCAATATACTGCTGAAGATGTAGCCAATGCTCTAGTTGCTCTTGATCATTACGTGACAACTCGATTTTAATTATTGAAGAATATATTTTATTCAAAAGATAATACTAATCAGCTCAAGCAGATAACTGCTTCTGCTGATTTTTTTGAATATTTCCTAAGTAATTCATTACTCATATATAAATACTTCATTAAACACAGTATAATATAAGTAAAAAATTCATCTAAATTCATTGGAATCATTAAAATTGAACGGAGGATCATTATTTTAAAAAGAATTATTGCTTCTACTAGTTTATTAGCATATCTATTATTACCTTTTTTCGATATTCAAATGATGAATGTATTTTATCCTAACTTTTTAAGGGATAATCATACTGCTCTTTTGGGAATATCCATTTTATTTATCCTGAATATCGTATTAACAATGTTAGTCATTACTCTATCAATCAAAACTAACCTACTGGAATCTCGTATGATAACTGTTGGAATCTATCTTTTTATTGGATTACTCCTTCTTATTTTGATTATTGGTATTCCAAAAATTTTACAAACTTATGTTTTTACCCAATTGATTACATCCCTTTTTTCATTCACTTTTGTTTTTGGGGTAGTTATTTCTTTAACTGTTTTATCAAAATTTTAAACAGTATCTATATTTAAATTTAAAAGGAATTAAGTAACTTTAAATGACTTAATTCCTTTTTGTTTTCTCCTGTTATCGAAATACCGTAAACAATTTGACGTCCTCTATCCCTTTTTCCTGTAATAACTTAGCTGCTAGTCGAATGGTTTTCCCAGTCGTATAAATATCATCAAACAGTAAAACTTTATCCGGCAAGTTTACCTCTTCTTTCAATACAAAGGGTTGTTGCAATTGCATTCTCTCTTCTCTCGTCTTTTCAGATTGTTTTTTCCCTTTTCCAATATGGTAAAGGAATTGCTGATACGGAATTTTCGATAGTTCTAGAAAGTACTCAACCGATTCAAACTCTCTTTTTTCTAAACTTTGTTTAGAAGTGGGTAGTGGACAAATCGTATATCCTTGTTTGAGATATGTTTTTAACGCCCTTTTCAAATCTTCTTGGATTAAAAAAGCTACAGCACAATCTCCTGCAAATTTATATCGTTCCATAAATTCTTTTGCCTGTTCATCATACACATATAATGCTTGATTCTTAGGGAAATAAGACTCCATCTCTTTCCAACGAACGCAGTCATAACAGAGTGCCGCTTCCTCCATTAAACGACCACATCCCGGACAAGTAGGTTCCTTTTCCAATGAGTGGAATAATTTTTGACACTGACGACAAATCGGTCTTGAATTCCACATGAATAAAGAACTAATTCCTGAATCTGCTGTTACATCCTTTCCACACCATACACAACGCATTTTAGTCACCTTCTATTAATCCTCTTTTTCTAGCTTCTTCATTCAATGATTCAATTTCTTTTTTAGCTTGTTTCATTGCTCGACTCATTCCTTCATAAAAATAGACAACTTCTCCCCCTGGATGATCTACACTTCTGCCTACTCTTCCTGCAATTTGTACTAACACTTCCCTTGTAAAAATCTCTTCTTGAGCCTCTGTTACAGCTACATCAATTCCATAAAAAGTAACTCCTCTCTCAAGAATCGTTGTTGTAATTAGAAAATCTAACTTTCCATCTCTCATTTGTTGTATTCTTTCTTGTCGCTGATCCTCTTGAGAGGAAACACTGGAAAAACTTGCATTCGAAAAAGCTCGACTCATCATCTCTTCCACTGCACAAATTTGCCCAATCGTTGACACAAATATTAAAAACGGAGTTTTTTCATCTAGTCGCTTCTTCATCCAGAGATACAACTCTTGTGGAATTTTTTTCTTTTCTAAAGCGCTATTCCAATTTCGTAATTCCTTAAACAGAGGTACAACAAGAGGATGCCGATGGAATCTTGCTGGTAATAAAGAGTACGATAGTTGATGATGTTGAATTTTGTACAACTCCAACTTTGAAGGTGTTGCTGTCATAAAGACTAGCCTTCCCGTTGGTTTAACCGCACGATGAACCGCAAATTGTAACATGTCACTATCAGAATAAGGAAAGGCGTCCACTTCATCTATCATTAAAACATCAAAAGCATGATAAAATCGCAACATTTGATGAGTCGTGGCAATAGTAATAGGGGTTCTTTTATAACTTTCATCCGTTAATCCATGTAAAACAGTCACCTCTTCTAAAGGAAAGGCTTCTTTAATTCTGGGAGCTAATTCGTTACATACATCAATTCTTGGAGCTGCTAATCCAACTCTTCCTCCCTTTTCTAATACTGTTCGAATTAATTCAAAAATCATTTCAGTCTTTCCCGCTCCGGTAACGGCCCATACTAAATGTTCCTTATCCGTTACTTCTACTAATTCTTTTGATAATTTTTCCTGTTCTTTAGACATCGTATGCTTGTAATATAACTGAACGGAATGCGGTGGAAATGCCGGAGTTTGCTCCTCAACAGCTACTAGTACGCAACATTCTTTTACTTTCCCCATATTTAAACATCTCAAACAATAATGGCAATTTTTCTGGCAAATGATACAAGGTCCCACAGCAAACTCTTCAACATTTTGATTGCCACAACGATTACAAACAAATTTTCCACTTCCCTTATGAAATCCAGGCAATACTTCTCCCATTTGTTCTAATGTAGCATCTCTTTGCGATTGAAACTTCACTTGAATTCTTCCTTGTTCTTCCATCACACACCTCCTAATCTTTATATACGAAAAAAGCAGCGAAAAAATTCGCTGCTTAAAAAATTTTATACTATTTTTTCAAAACGAAGCTTATTTAGCAGCGACACCTTTATCAGCTACTAATTCTACTTCTTCCCAACCAGTTCCGTTTTCAACTGTAATATTCATTTTCTTCACACGTTTATTAACAGCTGTTAATTCAAATGTATTGAAACGAGGAATTGCAAATGGGTTTTCTTGAACGTATTGTTGCCATTCTAAGAATAATTGTTTTTTAACTTTTTCATCGAATGTTTCGTCAGATGAAATACGTTGTAATAATGCTGTATGTTTTGGTTCTACAAAGTGACCAAAGTTGAAGGCAGCTTTTGGTCCATATAATCCATCTGGAGATGGGTTAAATCCAATTGTAAATCCTCCAGTCCACATATCAAAGTCATCAGCATATTTTTGTAATTTTTCTGCATAAGTTTGGAAGTCTAATGTACGACCATTTAATAATTGTACATTTAATCCAACTTCTTTCCACCATGTAATGTATTGTTGTAATACTGCTTCTGCAGTTTCACTTCCTTTAGCTGCTAAGAAGTTAATCACTAATGGTTTTCCTTCTTTATCTTCTACAAGTCCATCGCCATCAACATCTTTATAGCCAGCTTCTTTTAAGATTTCTTTTGCTTTTTCAGGGTTGTAGTCGAATCCTGGAACGACATCTTTACCTACATATAAGTCTTTGAAGAATGGAGATAATAATGTATTGGCACGAACAGATAAGCCGTGATAAGTATCTTTCGCTACTGAATCATTGTCGATTGCATATCCAATTGCTTTACGTAAAGCCACATCATTCATTTTCTTAGAAGGATCTACTACGTGTTCGCCTTTAGCTGCATCCCAATGTCCTACATTAAAACCAGTATAGCTAATTTGGTTTGTCATTAATCCTAATAATGAAATGTTATCTAAATCTTTGAATGTTTCATATTGATCAGAAGGCATACCACTTACAAAATCATAGTGACCTGCTTTTAATTCTGAAACAATTTGCTCACTACTTACAACATCTAATTTCAAGTCAATTTTTGGTTGACCTTTATAGTAATAAGGGTTTTTCTCAAAGCTTACAGATTCACCTGGTACGATGTTTTTAATAATGAATGGACCACTACCCACTACTTTTGTACGAGAGTAATCTGAAGTAATCATTTCTTGATAAGTCATATCTTTATAAATATGTTTTGGAATCATTAAAGTATTGACAGCTTCTCCACCATACTCTAACGCTGGATAAACTTCTTTTAAGTGAAGTTTGACAGTTTGATCATCAACTTTTTCTAAACCTGAAATTGATGATGCTTTTCCTTCATGGAATTCTTCTACCCCTTCAACATTTAAAATATCTTCAGAGAAACGAACTCCTTCATAATCTGAACGACTTAATACTTCATATGTGAAAATGTAGTCATCAATTGTTAAAGGTTGTCCATCTGACCATTTATAATCTCCCTTTTTCAAATGGATTGTAAAAATTTTATTTTCACGGTCTAACTTATACTCAGCCATCCCTTTGCTATTGTCAATTTTTTGATTTCCATCATAACCAAATAAATTAGTGAAAGCCAAGTTAACAATATCTCCATCACCAGAGTCGATATATAAAATAGGGTTAAATAATCCTTTAAATGGTGAGTTTGATACTTGTGCATAATTTAGTGTTCCCCCACTAATTGCAGTACCATCGTTTACCACCTCAGTTTTAAATCCGTCTTCAACAGGAGCCTGTACTGATGAAGAAGATTGTTGTTTGTTACCACATGCTGCTAATGCTAGCGCAGCAGTAACGCTAAGAAATCCTGTATATAATTTCTTGTTTTTCATATTATCCCTCCTAAGTTTTTAAAAAACTAATGAATGTCAAGATAGTAACAAAGTTTAGAACTCATTTCAATATTTATTGCAATTTCTAATAGATATTTCATCATTTTTTAATGTTAAAAACATATCTATATATTATGATTATAACCTTTTATAGTTATAGATAATTTTTATAACGATAAAATTTACAAAAATTATGATACACTTTATTGATTCTTCTACTCATTTTTTAATTTTAAACAACAAAAAAGACTTTTCGTTATAGCATGACAGGAAACTCGCTCTTGCAAAACTGCTTGCATCCTTTGCTATTATAGAAAAGTTACTTTTTTTCGTACTCTCATAAACACCTATCCAATAAGAAAAGACTTTTCTCTATAGCATGAGTCATAAAAGCCATCACACCGGCTTTTATGACAGGAAAATTCGAGACCTTAGGCTCGAATTTTAGCAATGAAACTCGCTTTTGCGAGGTTGCTTGCGTCCTCTGCTATTTTAGAAAAGTCTTTTCGTAACCTTATTACGCTTGTTGACTAACAATATAGTTTACAGCATCTCCAATTGTAACAATTTGTTCGGCATCTTCATCAGAAATCTGAATTCCAAATGCATCTTCTAATTCCATGACTAATTCAACGACATCTAATGAATCAGCACCTAAGTCTTCTTGGAATGTTGTATCTTTTGTAATTTTTAATACATCGACACTAAAACGTTCCGAAATTAATTGAATTACTTTGTCTAGTACTTCTTGCTCTGACATTTGTTGTCCTCCTTGTCTAAGCGATTTCTCCCTACACTCCTAATTGCTATACCTCTATTTTACTCAAATTTGGCTTTATTGTCTATCATTTCTTTTGAAAGCACTTTATTTTATATAGTACTATGATAAACTATTTTTCCAAATTTCAGCTTGTTCTTTTGTAGTTAGCACAAAATGTCCTGGAGTAATTTCAAAAATTTCTTCTGGTTCATTTTGAACGGTTGGCTGATAAATCACTCTTTTACGATTTCTTTCATATTGAGGGTCTGGTAAAGGAATTGCTGATAATAGACTCTTCGTATACGGATGGAATGGTTGATGATAAACAGCATCAGCAGTTCCTAACTCAACTATTTTGCCTTGATACATGACTGCAATTCGGTCACTAATATATTTGACCATTGATAAATCATGCGCAATAAATAAATACGTTAATTGTTGCTCTTTTTGTAATTTTTTTAGTAAATTCACAATTTGAGCTTGAATTGATACATCTAACGCTGAAATTGGCTCATCACAGACAATAAAACGTGGATTTACTGCTAAAGCTCTTGCAATCCCAATTCTTTGACGTTGCCCACCAGAAAACTCATGTGGATAACGATTCGCATGTTCTGGATTCAATCCTACCATTTTCAACAATTCGTTTACTTTTGCATCTCTTTCTGCACGAGTTTTTACGATACCATGGATATCCATTCCTTCAGCAATAATATCTCTAACTTTCATTCTTCCATTTAATGAAGCATACGGATCTTGGAAAATCATTTGAGCTTGTTTTCTAAACTCTTTTAAGTCTTTAGTCTTCGTTGGAATTTCTTTTCCATCAAATAAAATTTGTCCGTCAGTTGCATCATTTAATCGTAAAATCGAACGACCTGTCGTAGACTTTCCTGAACCTGATTCTCCTACAAGACCAAAAGTCTCACCTTCAAAAATTTCAAAACTAATATCATCGACTGCTTTTACAACTTGTTTCGAAGAAGAACCAAAGTAACACTTTAAGCCTTTAACTTCGACTAATTTACGTTTACTCATTTGTCACTCTCCTACTTTCAAATTGTGCCCAGCGTTTTTGAATTTCTTCCGGTGGCTCTACTTTTGGAGCACGTTCATCTAACAACCATGTTGCTGCAGCATGTGTATTCGACACAGCAAACATTGGTGGCATTTCTTCAAAATCAATATCTAATGCATAATCACTTCTTAGGGCAAATGCATCTCCTTTTGGAGGATTTAATAAATCTGGTGGTGTTCCAGGAATCGTATATAAGGATCCTTCCTCTTCTAAAGAAGGCATTGAGCATAATAATCCCCAAGTATATGGATGTCTTGGATTGTAAAAAATTTCATCGACTAGTCCATATTCTACAATCTTCCCAGCATACATTACAGCCACTCTATCTGCAACATTCGCTACAACTCCTAAATCATGCGTAATAAAAATAATAGAAGTGCCATGCTTTTGTTGAATTTCTTTTAATAATTCTAAAATTTGTGCTTGAATCGTTACATCCAATGCAGTTGTTGGTTCGTCCGCAATTAAAATATCTGGATTACATGCTAATGCAATCGCAATAACAATTCTTTGTCTTTGTCCACCAGAAAATTGATGTGGATAATCATTCACTCTTTTTTCCGCATTTGGAATTCCGACTTGTTCTAATAATTGAACGGCTTGTTGCAAGGCTTCTTTTTTCGATAATTTTAAATGCTTGATCATTGATTCCGCCACTTGCATACCAACTTTCATCGTTGGATCTAATGACGTCATTGGATCTTGGAAAATCATCGCAATTTTCTTCCCACGAATTTGTTGCATTTCAGATTCTGATTTTTCTAAAATATTTTCTTGTTCGAAAATAATTTCTCCGTTTTCAATTAACGCATTGGCAGATAATAATTGAATAATGGATCTAGTTGTAACAGATTTACCTGAACCAGACTCACCAACAATCGCTAAAGTTTCTCCTTTTTTCAAGTCAAAATCTATCCCTCGAACCGCTTGAACTTTTCCATCAAATGTTTGAAAGGATACTTGTAAATTTTTTACACTTAAAATTGTTTCACTCATACATTTCTCCTATTCTTTCATTTTTGGATCAAAGGCATCTCTTAATCCATCTGCTAATAAATTAAAACTAATCATTAAAATACATAATACAGTTGCCGGGAACCACATTAAATGCGGTAAAAATCTAAATGTTTTATAGCCATCATTAATAAGCGAACCTAATGAGGCATTTGGTACTGGAACCCCAATTCCTAAGAAACTTAAAAATGCTTCAAAGAAAATTGCTGAAGGAATTGAAAACATCGTTTGAATAATAATAATTCCAGCAATATTTGGTAATAGGTGTTTCAATGCAATTTTCCAAAAACTTTGTCCTAATGATTTAGACGCTAGGACATATTCTAAATTTTTTAATTTTAATGTTTGCGCACGAACGACACGGGCCATTGTTAACCAACTTGTAACCCCAATGGCTAAAATAATTGTACCGACACCTGGTTGTAAAAATAACAACATTAACACTAAGATAACTAAGTTTGGAATAGCCGTCATAATTTCTAAAATACGTTGCATCACTGTGTCTACACGACCACCAAACCAACCAGAAATCAACCCATATAATACCCCTACTGTTAAATCAAACATTGCAGCAGCAAAAGCAATTAATAATGATAATCTTGTTCCATATAAAATTCGAGATAATAAATCTCTTCCTAAACCATCTGTTCCTAAATAGTAATAAGTCCCTTCAGGAACTCCTGCTTGAGCATATGCATCTACTCCCGCTCTCATCCCTTTAAAAATACCAGGAATTTTAGCTGGTAAATTCGCAAATTGAACATTTTGTTCCAATGGATCATGCGGACTAATAAAAGGGGCTAATAATGCAAGAACGATAAAGAGAACTACAATTCCTAACGATACAACTGCTCCCTTATTTTTTTTCAATCGTCTCCATGCATCTTGTAAAAAACTTTGAGGAGGAAGTGAAATAGTTTCCACTTGTTCAAAAGATGATGCTACACGTTTAAATGCTACTTTTTCTGTCATTATGAAGCTTCTCCTCCTTGTGTTAAACGAATTCTAGGATCAATAAATCCATATAGTAAATCCACAATTAAAATTGTCACAACAAGTAAAAATGAATACATCATTGTCACACCCATAATCGTTGGATAATCATTTGTTAAAATGGATTTAACAAATTGCTCCCCAATACCAGGAATGGCAAAAATATTTTCAATGACCATTGAACCTGTCATTAAACCAACTAATATTGGACCAGCAATAGTCACTAAAGGAATTAACGCATTACGTACCCCATGTTTCATGACCACTTCCATACGGCTCAAACCTTTTGCACGTGCTAATTCCATATAATCAGACTGTAACACTTCAACCATTTCCGTACGAATAAAACGAGCAGAATCCGCTACTGGAGAAATAGATAATGCTAAAGTCGGTAAAATTGAAGAAATAAACCCTTGATTCCATAATGCAATTGGCAAAATCGGAAAAATAACGCCGAATACTAATTGTAAAACAACTGCAAATACGAAACTTGGCACTGAACGTCCAATAATCGCAAAGAAAGTTGCTCCAGTATCCACAATTGTATTTTGTTTCATCGCTGCCACTAATCCAAGCAATGTACCCATTCCCATACCGAAAATTAATGCTTGTAGCCCAATTTGAAACGATGGGCCTACACGGCTAGATAATAAATTTAAGACTGTTGAATTATATTGGAAAGACATTCCTAAATCTAATCGAACTAAACCACCTAGATAAATGAAATATTGCATCCAAACTGGTTTATCCAACCCATATTTTGCATTCATAATTTGTAATTGAGCATCTGTTAAATTTTCTTCATTTGCATATGGCGAACCTGGTAATAATTTCATCAAGAAAAACGTGATTGTCGCAATTAAAAACAATGTAACAATCATGTAGAATATCCGTTTTAAAATATATTTCGTATATTGATTCATGTACTTCCTCCTGAAAATACTCTTCACTTTTTAATAAAGAATGTTTTATCTATCATACTATTTTTAGCTTTTATAATTCAATCATTTTGTTTGAAAAAGTTTGAAAATGTAGTGTTCTTAACAAAAAAAGACACATAAAGTGTCCTTTTCAATAAATATACTTTCATTCCATTTAAATTTTTCCAGTTACTTTTAACTTCCCATCTTCCAATACATAAATTTTATGATAGTCCTCTGGATGCTTTGGCATACGATGAGATATTTCTATGAAACTCATTTGTCTTTCTTTTAATAAGTCTCGAATAAAAGTAGTTGTTTCTTCATCAACTGCAGAAGAAAATTCGTCTATTAATAACATTTCATAAGAACGAAGCAGTAATCGGGCTAAACATAATCGGGCTTTTTCTCCTCCAGATAAATTGTCAACTAAATTTACAGTTTCATCCATTAAATCATATCGTTCCAATAAATAAGACAAATGCACTTCTTTTAGAACATTCTCCATCTGTTCTACAGAATACTCCTCACCAAGTGTTAGATTAAACGCTAATGAATTCATGAAAATATTAGACTCTTGCATAAAATAACCAATTTTATCTTTTTGAAAGGCATTATTCTTCCCTGAAGCTTCAACTCCTGCAAATCTTATTTTTCCAACTTGTGGATGGATATCTCCATAAATACAATCTAATAAAGTTGTTTTCCCACTTCCTGAAGGCCCCATTAATAAAAGCCGTTCTCCTTTATTCATCATAAAGTGTAACTCCTGCAAAATCGTATGTTCTTTTAATGTCAAATGAATATTCGTTAATTGAATCGGAAAAACATCTGTGACAAGTACTTTTTCTTCCTTCAATGGTTCAAATTCCAAATATTTATTCATTCGTTGAACCATTGGAATCGTTGTATTCATTTTTTGATAAAAATCCATCGCATTTAATAATGGACTAATAATACGATCACTTGCTAAATAAATCGCCATGACAACAGATAATTTCAAATCACCCTGAATAGAAAAATAAACTCCAATTGCTAAAGGAAGAAAAGAACTAATTCCGGATACTAAATTCGCTAATATTTTTGAAAGAAAACGTAAATGATTCATCTGATAATAATCTTCTTCGGTAGCACGAATTTTACTACCCAAATTCGAAATGGCAATCGATTCTACTCGAAAATTCTTAATGACACGCTTATAATCAATAAACTCATGTTGTCTTGCAATATACTGTTGATTATTCTGTGACCACTCTTGTGCCTTCGCTTTAATCTTCTTCGTAAACAAATGCGGAATTAATAAAGGTAAAATCGCAAAAGCTAAGAAAATAATCGTCATTTTCAAATCTAAAACCGCAATATAAACAAAGGTAACAAACGAAAAAGTCAGACAATAGACAAAACTAATAAACGAAACAATTCCTTGTTGCTGAATCACATTCCATTCCGTTAATAAAATGGATTCTACTTCACTTTGTTCAAAGTCACCTGCGTAATAATTCGTAATCAGTTTTTCCTTCGTTTGAATCGACAATAATTTTAATAGTCGTTGTTGAAATTCATCCCAAATAAACACTCCAAAACGAACAAAACCATACCCTAATATCCCAACAATCGAAATAAGTACTAAATCCGAAACATTTTTAGAAGTTCCCACTTCGATTAAATTGGAAATAAAATAAGGAATTACAATTCCATCCAATGCCGTAATCCCCATCCCAATAACAATAAGCAAAAGAATTTTCTTTGGAATCGATTGGAATAATTTTAATAAACTCAGCATATTTCATTTCTCCCTTTTTTCAGCATTATTGTTAACTATATCCCAAAGTAGAGGGTTAGTAAATAGTTTTCTGGCAAGAAATTTAACTCTCAATTGTTACTATAAGACAAAGTCTTTTACGCTTTACGTATTCCACTTCTAACCGATACTCCCTTTCATGAAACAAGTAATGACTTTTCATAGTAGCAGCAGTATTAGAAGTCGCTTCGACTTCTAATACTGGAAACTTTGAGACCCTAGGCTCAAAGTTTAGGCATGAAACCGAAGGTTTGCTGCCGTCCTCTCTGCTACTATAGACAAAGTCATTTACGCATTCCGTACTCCACATCAAACCGCTATTTCCTTCCATATAACAAGTAATGACTTTTCATAGTAGCAGTAGTATTAGAAGTCGCTTCGACTTCTAATACAGGAAACTTCGAGACCTAGGCTCGAAGTTTAGCAATGAGACTCGCTAAGCGAGGCTGCTTGCGTCCTCTTTGCTACTATAAGGCAAAGTCATTTACGCTTGTCTCTCTCATCACAATGCTTCCATCTTGTATTTCTAAACAATAATCAAATTGTTGCATAAATTCTTCATCATACTGATGTGTACTATAAACAATTAATTTATTTTCTAAATGACTCACTACTTCTTCTACTTTCAAGCGATTCTGAGCATCCAAACCAGCAGTTGGTTCATCAAATAATAAAATTTCTCTATCAAAGAATAATAATCTCGCCAAATCAATTCTTCTCTTTTCGCCACCAGAAGCAGTTAAAAGAATAGTATCAAACTCCGTTGACTCATTAACCCATTTTTCTAATCCAACTTGCTTACATAACGCTTGAAACTGAGAATCAGTAATTGAATTTTGCAAACTTATATTCTCTTTTAATGATAATTGAAAGAGTGAAGTTTCTTGACCAATATAAGAAATTTGATGAGAAATTTTTTCTAATTCAGAACTATCCAACAATTTCCCATTTTCTAATTGAAATTTCAATGACTGATTTTTAACAGAAATTGAACCAATAAGTGATTTTAAAAATGTTGATTTTCCACTACCACTTTCACCGATTAAAAGATACTTCTTCCCTTTTTCTAATTGAAGATTCAACTGTTGAAATATTAGTTTTTCATCAAAATTTACCGCAAAATCTTCAAAAATAATCTTTTGGATGTTAGATTGTTCTTTTACGACTTCAATTTTTCTTTGATCAATAATTTCAAACACTTTATCTTTCACACTTTTTGCAGCGACTACTTCCGTATAACTCGCTCCAAATCCTTGAATAGGATATGCTACATATTGTGTTAATTGTTTAATTGTAAAAAATACTGCTAAAGTAACCGAATGGTTTAATACAAAATAGCCTCCTAATACCCAAGAGAATACATTTACAAACATTCTCAATCCATAAGAAATTGCATAAACAAATTTATTAGTATGAGTTACGTATACCTTTGCTTCTACTAAATCACGACTTTTACTTCTTAAACGTTTATTAAATAACGGAAAAACATCATATACTTTTAAAGTTGTAAAAGAATCGAATATCTCTGTTAATAACGATAAATACTTTTCATTGATTTGAGATAAATTTAATTTTGCATTTCCTAAAATTTTCCTTGAAAAATATGGCAACGCAAATGGTAATGAACTTAATCCAATCATTAAAATAGCAAACAAAGGACTAATGACTATGGCAGATACGAATCCTAAAATAAACACCCATACATCATTGTACATACTTAACAATTCTTTAATATAATCACTTTCAATAGTTTCTAAATCTTTTGTGTACATATTTAAGTAGTAATCTCTACCTAATTTTTCAAACTCCACAATGGATTGACTTTCAATTGATTCGAGTAAATCTTCTCGAATGTGATACATTAATTCCTGCGTAAGTCTTTCATTTACAACATCTACTGCATAATCTAAATATGAATCAATCAATACATAAACAAAGGATAAAACTGCAATCCATATAAAATTTTCAAATTTACCTTCGGTGATAGTTTCTACTAATAAATTAATAATATAAGCCATAAAAACAACAGATACTGCCCCAAGCATACTAACGAAAGAAAAGGCAATAAATGGTTTCATACTTTTACGAATATAACGATACATTAAAATTCCTCCATAAAAATCTAAAATACATCCATTACTCGATTAAAAAACATGATGTTACCTCCTTCACATTAAATTTTAGAAGATTAAACTACTTCCAATTCAGATTATAGTTCAATTAAAAAAAAACAATACGATTAGAAAATTTCTTGATGGAACTTTTACATCAGACATATTTTAAGAATGGACAATGACTTTTCATAGCAGCACTAGCAATGAAACCGAAGGTTTGCTGCCGTCCATACTGCCACTATAGATAAAGTCACTTCAGAGAACATGCTGATATGAAATACTCCACTATTTGTTCTACACATTAAGTCTCAGTGTAATATTTCGTAATAAAAGAAAGTTATTCAGTTACAAAACATATTGTTTAGTTAATCTTTGAATCACATACTCTGACAGATGATGAGTTACCATTACTACAGTAAGCGTGTCATTATCGAACAACAATTTTTCTATTTCTAGTGCAGATTGATTATCTAGCGATGAAGTAATTTCATCTAATAACACGACTTTTTTATTTCTCAACAAACCTCTTGCTAATATTATTTTTTGTTTCTGTCCGCCAGAAATATTTTTTGCTTGATAATCAATAATTGTTTCTAACCCTAGTTCCAAAGAATCAATCCAGTCGCTAAGACCAACCTGTTTTAAAATATTTTCTAATCTATCTTCCTCTATCGATTCATTTAAAATAATATTTTCACGTATCGTTGCATTAAATAAATGTGGATTTTGATCAATGTAGATTATAGAATTTTGTAAACTAGTAATGTCTAAGTCTTTATAAGAAATATTATCCCAGTAGATGTTACCTTTAGTTGGTTCTAGACGACGATTCATAATATTTAACAGTGTTGATTTCCCTTTTCCTGATTCAGCAGTAATCACTACCTTATCTCCCTTTTTAATTTCCATGTTCATATTTTCTAAAACAACACGTTCAGTATTAGGATAACTAAAATGAATATTTTGCAACCGGATAGTATTTGTTAGCTCATTAACAACTTTTCCATCATTTCTTTCACAATTACTTTTTAATTTCTTACTATATTTCTCAAACACAGGTTGAACGGTTTTCAGTTCCGCATAATTAGCATTAAACCCTGTTAGGCTCGAGAAAATTGTTGCAGCGAAAAACTGCACTCCACCTATAGCTCCTATAGGGACATACCCTTCTACATATAAATACCCTGTAAATACCAATAAGATAATTTGACTAAATAAACTTAATCCATTTGTGGCAGATATCATTTTCCCAGAATCAACAGCGTATTGTACCTTTACTTTTTTTAATCTGTACGATCCAAATAAGATTTTATCCTTAAAATAATCTCCTAAATTCATACTTGATAAATCATTAAATCCATGCAGTACATCTGTAAAAGTACTCGTCACCTCATCACTGACTTTGGTCATAATTTCCATACTACTTGTCATTTTGATGCTAAATTTTTTTGGAACTAACACCATTGCTATAAATAATAACACTATTACGACAATAATTGAATAATGAAAATAAACTATAGCCGATACACTCAAAGCAATCCCCACAGCCTGATTAATCATCATCTCTAAGTTGTTAAAACCGTGTTGATTAATCGTCATGATGTCATTCGTCAACCAAGACAAATAAACACCCTGTTCATTTTCATTAAAAGAAAGGTAATCTGTTGTCACTAATTCTTGCGCAATATCCTCTCGTATTCTGCAATCCATACTTTGAACTGCATCTGTTAGTAATTTTCTCTCAAAAAATAGTTGAAACATCCATACCATGAAAATAACAAGCAATTGAACACTTAATAACTTTGCTGTTTCAATTTCCAACTTGGCTAAAGCCGTCACTAAATTAGCTATACTAACTCCCCACAATACTAAACAAGCTTGCCCTACAATAATTGTCAATAATACATAACTATTCTTTTTCCATTCTCTTTTTATATATTTCATTAAACTTTTCATATTAATCTCCTAACTATATCCTAATAGAATATCTCCTTTGAATTGTTTATTCATGTGTAATGCTAACATAACCAATAACATACCCCTCTAGAATTCGAAAATCTTGGTTTGGTTCGATAAATAGGCGCTTATAATATCGATTCAATAATCTTAAGATATTATGACTACACTCTAAACAACCCTCACGCCAGAGATAATATATAATCCCTGCTATGCCATGGCACAAACAAACTTAATGATTATTTATAGGTAGAAAATCCATAATTATCAACTTGGCAAGCGAATTGGTCATATAATGTTGCATTTCCTAATGATTCAACTTTATTATTTCCTAATATATTAATATTATTTAGTGCATCGTAAGTATCTATACTAGCAATAGCTAATGAACTTAAAATCTTTATATTTTTCGATAGTTTTTGTAATATGCTTTTTTTACTTTGTATATTATCTACTTTTCTCATCAATTAAATATATGTAAGTATTTCATTATAGCCATAATTGGATATTCTAGTTACCACCTTTTGTTAATATAACAATTCATAAAACCCTCCACATTTTATAAACATAAAAAGCTGTAACATAGCTTCGGTAATCTATGTTACAGCTTAAATGTACTGTTAAAATAGTAACAAAATTAAAACATCACAATACTTGGTTCTGAAGAAGATGGTGTAGATGAAGAAGTCCCTCCACCTGTATGCGCATTCATAACTTTTAATTTTTCTTGTTCTTTCATTACTTGCTCATTGTACCCAATTTCTTTTTTAAACAATCCTGATGTTGTTTCTTTTATTACTTGATTACCATTCCATTTTATATTAAACATATGCCATCTCCCCTTTCATAATCAAATTAGTTAATTAACTAACTTGATTGTAATTCTAAATCAACTATCTGTCAACAGAATCATTTACGCTTTAGCACTCTACATCAAACCACTATTCCCTTCCATTAAACAAGTAATGACTTTTCATAGTAGCAGCAGTATTAGAAGTCGCTCCGACTTCTAATACAGGAAACTTTGAGACCCTAGGCTCAAAGTTTAGCAATGAGACTCACTTTTCGAGGCTGCTTGCGTCCTCTCTGCTACTATAGACAAAGTCATTTACGCATTCCGTTTCCCACATCAAACCGCAATTCCCTTCCATCAAACAAGTAATGACTTTTCATAGTAGCGCTAGTATTAGAAGTCGCTTCGACTTCTAATACAGGAAACTTTGAGACCTCAGGCTCAAAGTTTAGGCATGAAACCGAAGGTTTGCTGCCGTCCTCTCTGCTACTATAGACAAAGTCATTTACGCATTCCGTACTCCACATCAAACCGCTATTTCCTTCCATATAACAAGTAATGACTTTTCATAGTAGCAGTAGTATTAGAAGTCGCTTCGACTTCTAATACAGGAAACTTTGAGACCTTAGGCTCAAAGTTTAGCAATGAGACTTGCTTTTGCGAGGCTGCTTGCGTCCTCTCTGCTACTATAAGATAAAGTCATTTACGCAAAAAAACATCTCATAAATGCTCCTCACATTTACAAGATGTTTCTACAATTAGTTATTATTGTTGTTATCTAAGAAATAAATCAAAGTTTGCAATTCATTTGTTAAGTCAACGTTTTGAACACGAATATGATCCGGTGCAGTTAAACGAAGCGGTGTAAAGTTTAAAATACCACGAACATCAGCTTCGATTAATAAATTAGCAGTTTCTTGAGCAACCTCTTGAGGAACTGTTAAAATCGCCACTTGAATTTGTTGTACACGAATTTGTTCAACCAAATCGTCCATAGAATAAACAGGTACTCCACTCACGATTTTACCTACCATACCTTCGTCTACTTCAAACGCAGCACTAATTCTTACATGATTACTTTGGTGGAAATTATAGTTTAATAAAGCTTGACCTAAATTACCTACTCCAACTAAAGCAACATTTGTTAAACGATCATGATTTAATTGTTGACTGAAGAAATCTAATAAATACTCCACATCATAACCATAACCACGCTTTCCTAACGCTCCAAAATAAGAGAAGTCACGACGAATCGTTGCACTATCAACTTTTACTGCTTCACTTAATTCTGTTGAAGAAATACGACGTTTCCCTGCATCATGTAAAAATCTTAAATAACGATGATAAATTGCCAAGCGCTTTGCTGTAGCTTTTGGAATTTCAACTTTTTTCATTTTTCAATCTCCTTTGTATCAATTTTCATAGACATTTTAGCATAAGTTTCATAATTTTCACAAACAATATGCTTGTTTTTACATAAATTATTACATTTGTAAAATTTATTATACATATTCCTTAGAATATATACCGTTCGTGAACATTGTGATTTTTTCTCAATCTTACATTTAGAGATAGAACATTAAAAACTTTTGTACTTACCATATGTGTGATAGAATAAATTTGAAACTGCATAGAAAGAGGATTATGACATGATTTTATTACAAGGTCAAGGGCTAGCTAGACATTTTGGCCCAGATGTACTATTTGAAAATATTTCCCTTGAAGTCCAAGAACGTTCTCGTATTGCATTAGTGGGAAGAAACGGAACTGGAAAATCAACATTATTAAAAATTTTAGCCGGAATTGAAGAACCTAGTTTAGGAATGGTCAGTAAGAAAAAAGACCTTTCCATCGGTTACTTAGATCAATATGCTTCAGTCGATTCTGAAAATACAATTTGGGAGGAAATGATTGAATTATTTAAAGGAGTCGAAGCTCTAAAAAAAGAAGCTCTTTTAATAGCTGATAAATTAGGTAATCCAGACGTATTAGCCAATGAATCACTCTACCAACAAACATTAACACGTTACGATGATTTACAAGAACAATTAAATAAAATGAACGCCTATGGCTATGAAGGTGAAATTCGCTCTGTCTTACATGGATTCCAATTTTATCCTGAAGATTATGATAAGCCTATTCAACAATTATCCGGTGGACAAAGAACTCGTTTAGCCTTAGCTAAAATTTTATTAGAAAAACATGATATCTTAATTTTAGACGAACCTACGAACCATTTAGATATTGAAACATTAACGTGGTTAGAAGATTACTTAAAATCTTCACCCGTATCACTACTGATTGTCAGCCATGACCAATATTTTTTAGATAAAGTCTGTCAAGAAGTATATGAAATTCATCATCACACTTGCGAATATTATAAGGGCAATTATTCATACTATGTTACTGAACGCGAAAACCGATTCTTACTACAACAAAAAGCTTATGAAAAACAACAAGAAAAAATTCAAAAATTAGAAGAATTTGTTGCGAAAAATATTGTTCGTGCCTCTACTACGAAACGAGCACAGTCACGTAGAAAACAATTAGAAAAAATGGAACGAATTGAAAAACCACAGTCAGATTCAAAATCCGCTCGTTTTTCATTTTCTGTTCAAAAAGAATCTGGTAATCAAGTGTTAAATGTGCAAGATGCTTATATTGGCTATGACGGACAAACGCTAGCGGGTCCAATCAATTTAAATATCCGAAAACAAGAAGCAATTGCGATTGTTGGGCCAAACGGAATTGGTAAATCAACATTTTTAAAATCTCTAATACAAGAAATTCCATGGATTTCTGGAGAAAGTTCATTAGGGGCTAATGTTCAAGTCGGTTACTATGATCAAAATTTAAGCGGATTAAACTCTAAAACAACTGTTTTAGAAGAGCTTTGGAGCCGACATACAACGATGCCTGAAAAAGATATTCGTACAATTTTAGGAAACTTCCTATTTTCAGGAAAAGATGTAGAAAAATCAACTGCCCAATTAAGTGGGGGTGAAAAGGCAAGACTTGCTTTAGCAAAACTTTCATTAGAACATGATAATTTCTTATTACTCGACGAACCTACCAACCACTTAGATATCGATAGTAAGGAAGTTCTTGAACAAGCTCTTATTGAATATGATGGTACGATTTGTTTTGTTTCACACGACCGTTATTTCATTAACCAAGTAGCAACTTCTATTTTAGAAGTCACTCCTGAGGGAAGTACCTTGTATTTTGGAGATTACGATTACTATATTGAAAAGAAACAAGAGCTTGAAGCCATAAAACAAGAAGAAGCCACACCTGTCGTTCAAGCAGAAGTAGCTTTGACCGATACTAAGAAAAATTACTTAAGTTCAAAAGAAGAACAAAAACAACTTCGTACTCTGACAAGACAAGTAGAACAACTAGAAGAAAAACTTCATCAAATCGAACAAGAAATTTCTTCCGTTCACGAAGAATTAACATTAGAAGAAGTTTATACGAATCCTACTCGTTCTAGTGAACTTCAACAAACTTTACAAACATTAAATGAATCATTAGAAGAAGTAATGATGGAATGGGAAGAAGCAAGCTTAGCTTTAGAAGAATTCCAATCTTAATGACTTCTCTCAAATAAAAATCAAAAGACTTTTCCTCGTAGCTTACGACATGTCTGCTACTGAAGAAAAGTCTTTTTGGTTAACATGAAATCTTAATATTCAAAGCCCATTTCATTTGCGAATGATTCAAAATCAACAAATTCCATATCGCCCTTTTCATATTTATCAATCGCTTTTAATTCTTCTTTGGTAGGAATGACACTATCTTGGAATAAAGAAATAAGCGAAACCAAAGCATTTGCTTGTTCATCATCTAACTCATCGACATTTAGATGGTTTAAAATCCTTTTTAGTTCTTCTTTCACCGTCATCACAGTCATTTCCTTTCTTTTAAATTTCTATTTATATTCATTGTATAAAATTATTCTATTAAAATAAACTCTTACTCATTCATCCATTGACTTTGATAAAGATGTTGGTAAAACCCTTGCCTTGCAATCAATTCTTCATGTGTTCCTTGTTCAATGACTTGTCCATCTTTCAACACTAATATTTTATCTGCATTTTGAATCGTTGAAAGTCTATGAGCCACAATGAAACTTGTTTTCCCTTCCATTAATGTTTGGAAAGCTTGTTGAATTTTCAACTCTGTTCTTGTATCAATGGAAGAAGTTGCTTCATCAAGAATGAGCATCGATGGCTGGCTTAGCATTACTCTAGCAATGGACAAGAGTTGTCTCTGTCCTTGTGAGAAGTCTTCTCCTTGTCGTTGAAGAGGTGTTTCTAATCCTTGAGGTAGCTTTTCAATCATTTTATCCAATTGGCATTGGATTAATACTTGTTGAATTTCTTCATCAGTTGCATTTGGATTTCCTAATAATAAATTTTCTCGAATAGTCCCCGATTGCAACCAAGTTTCTTGTAACACCATTCCAAATAATTGTCTAAGTTGCTGTCTAGTCATGTCTTTTATTGATATGCCATCAATGGTAATATTCCCTTTATCGACTTCATAAAAACGCATTAATAAGTTAATAAGTGTACTCTTACCACTTCCAGTTGGTCCCACAATCGCAATTTTTTCTCCAGGTTTTACTTCTAAAGAAAAATCCTCAATCAGTGTTCGGTCTTTTTGGTAAGAAAATGACACCTGTTCAAATAGAACTTCCCCTTTAATTATTTCTGGTAAATTGATTTCTTTTCCTTCTTCAGATTCCATAGGTTCTTCCATCAATTCAAATATACGGCTTGCACAAGCGATTGAATTTTGAAACTCAGTCATCACACCTGAAATTTCATTAAAAGGTTTTGTATACTGATTCGCATACGTTAAAAATGCTGCCAATTGTCCAATACTTAGCTGAGCTTTCAACACAAAAAATGCTCCCACTAATCCTACTACTGTGTACACTAAGCTATTCACAAAACGAGTTGCTGGATTCGTAATCGAAGAATAGAAAATAGCTTTTAAAGAACGGTTCGCCAAATTTTCATTCATTTTATCAAAAGTTTTTAAAACATTTTTTTCTTGACTATACGCTTGAACTACTTTTATTCCAGTAATCGTTTCATGAGTAAAGGCTGTTTGTTCCGCTCTTAATGTTGATTGGTCATGAAATAAATCATATGTTTTTTTAGCAATAAAGGATGCAACGACAAATGAAATAGGCGTTAAAAGAAGAACAACTATTGTCATTGTTAGTTGAATACTAAACATCCAAAATAATGTACTGATAATCGTTAAGATTCCTGTAAATAATTGAGAAAATCCTAATAATAAGCCATCTGCCATTTGTTCTGTATCAGAAATAACAATGCTTTGAAGAGAACCATGTGCTTTTAAATCTAAGTAACTTAAGGGCATTTTAGATAAATGAATAAAGACATCATCCCTCAATGACTTCACCATGCCATAAGCAATATGATTATGACACAAACTCATCACATATTGACTCACCATACTGATGAATGCTAGCACTAAAATCCATAATAAGCCATTTGTCACAATCGAAAATTGTACTTCTCCAACTCCTATCATAGCATCAATGGTTTGACCAATAACTTTTGGAATCCATACACTAGATAACACACTCACCATTGCTAAAAAGAGAGAAAATAGTAAGAGAACACTATAGTTTTTTAAATAAGGAAATAATTTTTTATACACTTCCATTTTTTCATGCTTCATACTACTGTTCCTCCTTTTGAAATTGTGAGGCCGTTATTTCTTGATAAATCGCATTTGTTTCTAGTAACTCTTCATGAGTTCCAATTCCTACGATTTTTCCTTTTTCCATCACAATAATTTGATGAGCTTGCATCACTGAAGCCGCTCTTTGAGAGACAATAATAGTTGTTGGTTTAAACGGAGCTTTTGAAATGGCTTTTCTTAAGGCTGCATCCGTTGCATAATCTAAAGCAGAAAAACTATCATCTAATATTAAAATCTCTGGCTTTCTAACGATAGCTCGCGCAATCGTTAAGCGTTGTTTTTGTCCACCAGATAGATTTCTTCCTTCTTGTTCCAATACATACTCTAATTGATTTGGTTTTTGTTCAACCATTTCTTTTGCTTGGGCAATTTCTAATGCTTCATATAATTCTTGAGTTGTAGCATCTGCATTTCCCCATCTTAAATTTTCAGCAATTGTTCCTCTAAATAAAGCTGCCTTTTGAGGAACAATCCCTATTTTCTGTCTTAATTCTTCTGTTGGAATAGATTCTATAGGTTGACCATTTATACGAATCGTTCCACTTGTTGGAAGATAAAATTTTGGAATCAGTGAAATTAGTGAAGTTTTCCCACTTCCTGTTCCACCAATAATGCCTAAAGTTTCGCCTTTTTTTAGAGAGAACGTTAAGTTTTCTAACACTTCATGACTATCTCCTTCATATTTAAGCGAAACATTTTCAAATGAAAGTACAACATCTGTCTCTTCTTTTGAAGATAAGCTATCCATTTTTTCTACAAATTCATCAGGTTGTTCAATCGTCAATATCGCTTCAATTCGCTTAGCACTTGCAATGGAACGTGTCACTTGAATCGTTAAATTCGCTAATTTAATAAGCTCTAACAAAATTTGCGACATATAATTTACTAACGCAATGACTTGTCCCTTTGTTAAGATTCCTGTATCAATTTGTACCGCTCCTAATTGTAATAACACAATAATCGCAATATTAATGATAATCATTGTAATAGGATTGGTTAAACTCGATAGATGACTCACGAATTTTTGTTGATTCGCTAATGCCTCTGTCTCAGTTTGAAACGTATGTTGTTCGATTTCTACTCGATTAAACGCACGAAGAACTCTCACTCCTGTTAAATTTTCCATTGTTTTTTGAGTGATACGATCCATTCCTTCTTGTACTTTTGTAAATAAAGGAATTGTTTTTAATAAAATAGCATAAATAATTATCGCTAAAACTGGAATCGTCACAACAAATACAAAAGCTGCTTGTACATTTACAATAAATGCCATTATCATTGCACCAAAGACTACAAAAGGTGAACGAAGCAATAGTCGTAAAAATAAATTCCAACCCGTTTGAACTTGTTGAATATCACTGGTCATTTTTGTAATAAGTGAATCTGTTCCAAGTTGATCAATCGTTGAAAAATTCATTTCCGTGATTTTTTCTAATAAAGCATAGCGTAATTTCTTCGCAAAGCCAGTCGCTGATTTAGCAGCAAAATACTGCGCAGTAATCGAAACGACTAACCCAATCATCGCAAGAAGAATTAACAACCCGCAAATCGTTAAAATGTAAGACGGACGATTTTGAGCAATTCCAACATCCATTAATTGAGCCATCACTAATGGCACAAATAGTTCAAAACTGGCTTCTAATAATTTAAATAAAGGTGCTAGCAAACTTTCTTTTTTATAAGAACGAACATATTTCCACAATGTCTTCAAAAACTTACTCCTAATCCAAAAATTTAATAATTAAATTGTAACAAAGTAAATACAAAATGCAAATATATAAAAAAACTCTTATTCATACACGTAATCACCGTAGCACAAGACTCGCAAATGCGAGACTGCTTGCGTCCTAGTGCTACCTCAGAAAAGTCATACTCCCAAACGCACTCTCATTACACCACGCCTAAAGTAGAAAATGACTTTTCGCCGTAGCACGAGTACTAGAAGCCACTTTGGCTTCTAGTACAGGGAATTTCGAGACCTAGGCTCGAAATTTAGCCAAGAGACCCGAAAGGGGCTTCTGGCGTCCAAGTGCTACCTCAGAAAAGTCATTTTCTACGTAGTTCTTTTTCTTCAATTAACTCCGCAATTTGTACAGCATTACTTGCTGCACCTTTACGAATATTATCTCCCACACACCAAATATGGAAACTATTCGGTTGAGAAATATCACGACGAATTCTTCCAACAAACACTTCATCATGACCAGTTGCCATTAAAGGTGTTGGATATTCATTATTAGCAGGATTATCCACTACCACAACACCAGGAGCTTTCGATAAAATTTCACGAATTTCTTCTGGAGTAGTATCTTTTTCAAAAGTGACATTAATTTCTACTGAATGTGAATTCATCACAGGCACACGCACACAAGTTGCAGTAATTGCCACTGATTCATCTAACCCTAAAATTTTACGAGTTTCTTGAATCATTTTCATTTCTTCTTTTGTATATCCATTTTCTAAGAAAACATCAATATGTGGTAATACATTATTATAAATTGGATGAGGATAATTTGTTGGTGCTAATCCTTTTTCTCCATTGACTAAGTCATTAATTCCTGCTTGCCCTGAACCAGAAACCGCTTGGTAAGTTGTGTAAGCCACTCTCTTTAACCTGAACGCTTCATGTAGTGGTTTTAGCGGCACTACAGATTGGATTGTAGAACAGTTTGGGTTTGCAATAATTTTTCTTTCTAAAGTTGGTGCATTACATTCTGGAACTACTAAGTCAATCTCAGGATCCATTCTCCATGCACTTGAATTATCAATAACAATGACGCCATCTTTTTCTGCGATTGGAGCAAATTTTAATGAAGTACCTCCACCAGCTGAGAAAATCGCATAATCAATCTCACGTTTAAAAGAATTTTCTGTTAATTCTTCGACAACATAATCTTTTCCTCTAAATTGTAATACTTTTCCTGCTGAACGTGCAGAAGCTAATAAGTATAAATTTTCCACTGGAAGGTTACTTTCTGCTAATCTTTCAATCATTTTTGTACCTACAACACCTGTTGCACCTACAATTGCAATATTTACCATAATGAATCTCCTCTTTACTATAAGTCTATGTGATGAAAATTATATCGAATGTTTCTAAAAATGTAAAGAAATCGTCCTTCTAACGAACACATTTGTAGCTATTTTCGACACACTTCTGAATGAATGCTTCATCCTTACAAACATTCAGCGCAATCGAAATCCAATGCTTTTTGTTCATGTGGTATGCTTCGAACACTCCCTCTTTTTGAAGGAGAAATTCCTTTTCCTCTGGAAAAATCTTCACATTCAAAATCAGTGCTGTTTCATCACTTGTAATTCCAAATTTACTAAATGGAATTTCCATCATTAACGCATACCATTTTCCGTTTTCTTTCACATTGTATACTGTAGCTGCTGATTTTTTAAAGGGCATTGCTGAATAAGGCGTTATATGTTCCAATATCCAACGATTCCATTGTTCTTTTAAAGCTACTAAAGCTGTATCCACTGAATAGCACCATTGAAATACCATCTCTTCCGCTTCTTGCCTTAATTGCTGTGCAATTTTACTATTTGTACTTGTCACATCAAATAAAGAATATCGCTCATGAGATTCATCATGTACAATCATTTCTAAGCCTTTTTTGACCGAAGCACTCACAATATAAAAATAAAATCCGTCTATTTTGCTAGGAATTGTTTTTCCTTCATATTCTTTTAAATCTGAAGTTAATGTCCATTTCATTTCTTTATCCTTATTCCTATAATTTATATTGCGCTCGAAGTTCTAAAATCATATCTCGAAGTTGTGCCGCTTTTTCAAAGTTCAAGTCTTTAGCTGCAGCACGCATTTCTAATTCCATCACTTCAATAGCTTCTCTTCTTTGTTGAACATTCATTTGTTTGAAATCAGTCTGAGTTGTTTCTTCTTTTTCAACTGCATGAGTAATCGCAATTAAATCACGAATATTTTTATGAATCGTTTTTGGTGTGATTCCATGTTCTTTATTATAATCTTCTTGAATAGTTCTACGACGATTCGTTTCATCAATTGCATATTTCATAGAATCCGTAATTTTATCAGCATACATAATCACTCGACCATTCGCATTTCTTGCAGCACGTCCAATTGTTTGAACTAAGGAACGTTCACTTCTTAAAAATCCTTCCTTATCCGCATCTAAAATTGCAACAAGAGATACTTCCGGAACATCTAGCCCTTCTCTTAATAAGTTAATGCCGACTAATACATCAAATTCGCCCAGACGTAAGTTTCGAATAATTTCTGTTCTTTCTAATGTTTTAATATCACTATGAAGATATTTCACACGAATACCGATTTCTTTTAAGTAATCCGTTAAATCTTCTGACATTTTTTTCGTTAATGTCGTAATAAATACACGTTCATTTTTTTCAATTCGGTCATGAATTTCACGGATTAAGTCATCAATTTGTCCATTAATTGGTCGAACTTCAATTAATGGATCTAATAAACCTGTTGGTCGAATAATTTGTTCTGTAACGGTTGGAGTATGAGCCATTTCATAAGGTCCTGGAGTTGCAGAAACATAAATCATTTGCGGAATTCTTTCTTCAAATTCTTCAAATCGTAATGGGCGATTATCTAAAGCACTCGGTAATCGGAATCCATATTGGATTAACTGTTCTTTACGAGCTCGGTCTCCATTAAACATTCCTCTAATTTGTGACATGGTAATATGCGACTCATCCACAACATATAATGCATCTTCTGGGAAGAAGTCTAATAAAGTATACGGAGCTTCACCTGGTTTTCTTCCGTCCATATGTCTTGAATAATTTTCAATACCGTTACAATAGCCCATTTCTAGTAACATCTCAATATCATAGTTCGTTCGTTGTTCTAATCGTTGTGCTTCTAATAATTGGTTATTTTCTCTTAATTCTTCTAAACGTTCTTTCAATTCTGCTTTGATTGTAGAAACTGCCCGACTAATTTCATCTTCATTCGACACAAAGTGAGCAGCTGGGAAAATAGGTACATGTTCTACGGTAGCTTTTACTTCACCTGTTAATACATCAATTTCTTTTAACGCTTCAATTTCATCGCCAAAAAATTCCACACGAATAGCAGAAGAATCGTGACCTGGAGGGAAAATATCTACAATATCTCCTCTTACACGAAAACTACCTCTTCGGAAATCAATATCATTACGCTCAAATTGCATTTCTACTAATCGAGTTAATAACTGATTCCGTTCTACTTCCATTCCTTCTCGTAAAGATAATACATGTTCACGGTAGTTTTCAGGGTTTACTAATCCATAAATACATGAAACAGAAGCTACAACGATGACATCTCTTCTTTCAAGCAATGCACTTGTAGCAGAATGGCGTAATTTATCAATTTCATCATTAACGCTAGATTCTTTTTCAATATACGTGTCACTGGAAGGTACATAGGCTTCAGGTTGATAATAATCATAATAAGATACGAAATATTCCACGGCATTATTCGGGAAAAATTCTTTTAATTCTCCATACAACTGCCCCGCTAATGTTTTGTTGTGAGCTAATACTAAAGTAGGCTTATTCACTTCTTTAATCACATTAGCAATCGTAAAAGTTTTACCCGTTCCAGTTGCTCCTAATAAGGTTTGTTCATGTTTTCCTTCTAAAATTCCAGAGACTAATTCTTTAATCGCTTGTGGTTGATCTCCCTGCGGTTGATAGGGAGAATGTAATTCAAAATGATCCATTCTTCCACTCCTTTTTCAATATTCCTAATTAGTATAGCACGCTCGAAGTGGAAAACAAACCAGAGTAACTTCTCTATCTAGATTATGGTTCTATCGGAAGCTCCACTTGAAAATATTCCAACAGACGTTTCATCGTATCTTGTCCATCATAACAAGTATCGATTAAGTAATTCGTATTATCGAGAAATTCTTTTAATCCTCGATAGTAATAAAATTTCTTTTTATCTTCAATAATAAATGGAATCAATGAATGTTTCAGACATTCTTTAAAGGCAATCAATCGTCCTACTCGACCATTTCCATCTTGAAATAGATGAATTTTTTCAAATTGAAAGTGAAATTCTACGATATCTTCAAAAGTAATCTGTTTTTTCTCATGATATTTTTTTAGTAACTGTTGAATATCATTTGCTACATTATTCGGAGATGAAGTTCCAATTCCCCCTACAACATTTGGACGTGTTTTATACTCTCCAACTTTGAACCAAGAAAGTGTTTCATCTTTTGTTCTACTTTTCAACAAATAGTGTAAATATTTGATGGTTTCTTCTGTTAACGCTTCTTCTGCAATCTCAATACAGTAATCCATTGCTCTAAAGTGATTCACCGTTTCAATAATGTCATCTACACTGACAGCATCATGACTAAAAAGTGTATTGGTTTCAAATATATGCCTCGTTTGTTCTTCGTTTAAACAACTTCCCTCCATATGATTCGAATTATAAGTCATCCGTATTTGTAGCTCATGATAAATTCCTCCAGAAATCCCAACATCCTTCTCTTCTCTTAACTGTCTAAGAATTGGATTATTAGGAACGACACTATAAAGAGTTTCTTCTGCACAATCAAAATAATCACAAAGTTTTCGAATGACTCTTGGAGAAAGTTTTTCCCCTTTTGAAATTTTTGCAATTGTTCTTGAAGAAATATGAAGAACTTTTGTTAAATCTGATTTATTTAAGTGATTTTGCTTTAATAATTGAAGCAATCCATTATATTGATACATATTCCACCTCTATTTTCTTTACTTATTATTCCAAAAAATATTTAAAAAGTAAAGATTTTACAAACGATAGCTTCAACATTTTTAACATTTATACAATAAATGTCACATGAAAACGTACTATTTCATCGCAAGACTTGCATTTTTATAAGGACTTTTGTATAATAATTCCTGTTGGAGACAACTGATCAGTGATTATATAAATGTAAGAAAGAGGGGTGAACCCATTGCCAAATATCGCATCACAAATCAAACGTGTTCGTACAAACAAAAAGTCAACACTAGCAAATAACTCACAAACTTCTGCTATGCGTACTGCTATCAAAAAATTTGAAGCTGCAGTAGCTGAAGGTGCTGAAAATGCTGAAGAATTATTACGTGCTGCTCACAAAGCAATCGACGGAGCTGCTTCTAAAGGATTAATCCACAAAAACAAAGCTTCTCGTGATAAATCACGTCTTGCTTCAAAATTAAGCAAATAATAAAAAGCCTGAGAAATGATTCTCGGGCCTTTTTTGTACTTTTTATTCTTTTTTCAATTCAACCACTTATGCACTCTTTTGACAAAACTTCAAAATAAATGTTTCTAATTGTAATTCTTTTATTCCAAGTCCTGTTTTCAATGCGTACTCTGTTTCTACTAATGAACGATATACTGCTTCTAATAATATAATCGAAAATTTTCTAGATTGTCCTAGAGCAAGTTTTACACGGTATGGGTGAATCCCTAATACCTTTTGCATTTCAGGCTCGTGATAGCCTTCTTTTTGTAAGTAACTCACTTGTAATAATAATCGAAACTGTCCTAACAAAATGGCATTCATTTTAATCGGATCTTCTTTTTGTAATAATAAATCTCGATAAATTTCAATCGCTACTGTACTATCTTTTCGAAGAACGGCCTCTCCTAGTTCAAAAATATTTTGTTCTAAACTTTTTGGAACTAATGTTGTTACTAAGTCAACATCAATGACTTTCGTGTCCATCGCAGACAAAATTAACTTATCAATTTCTCTCATCGCATCTGTTAAAGAATAATGTAATTTTTCTAAAAATAAATGTAAGACAGAAGTTTCCATCGAAACATCATGTTCTTGGACTTTACTTTGAACCATCGCTCTTACATCTTTTTCTTCTAAGGAAGAAGCATCTAATAAGACCGCTACTTTCTTTAATTGCTTCACGATTTTTTTACGAGCATCTAATTTTTCATAAGGTGCAAAAAATACAACAACAGAAGAATCTAATGGATTTTCTAAATAAAACTGTAGTCTTTCAAGTTGATGATCAATTTTTGCTTTTTCTTTTTCCCCTGTTAAAAAATACGGTTTATCAATCATCACTAGACGTCTATCTCCAAAAAACGGGACAGATTCTGCATCTTCAATAGCTGTTTGGACAGAGATTTCTTCCATATTAAATCGAGCGACATTTAATTCTTGGTCTTCAGGAGCCACTACAGAGTCTAAAAATACTTGTCTTGCCCAGTTTTGTAAATAGTCTTCTTTTCCTTGAACAATATAAATCGAAGACAATTTCCCGGATTTTATTTCTTCTATTTTCTTTTGAAATTCCATTCATGACTCCCCTTTCTCTTAGTCTAGTGTATCGTGAAGTGTTCTTTTTGTCCATGTTTTCACTCATCTTTATGACTTTTTATTGTATGGTATTTTTGAAAATCCTTTTCTTGCATCATATGAACTGCTCCATCTTCTTCTGAAATCCATATATGAGATATTTGTTGTTCTAACTGATCTAAGAAGCGTGAACTAATATGCGATTTCACCATTTCTCTTCCTTTTTCTAAAATTAAACTTTTCGTTTGCATTTGTGTAAATCCTTTTATTTTTGCTATTCCTTCTGCATTTTTCTGACTAGCTATGACAGTATCCGCTTGATTCGGTAGAGTATTCATCTTCTCATCTACTATCAAAATTCGTTTTTCATCTAACGTAAAAATAGAATTTTGAGCTTCTTTCTTACTTCCATTCGCTGGAATCAATTCCCAGTGTACGCCAGAATTTAATTGTTTCTTTCCTACTTCATGAAACTGTGTCGTAATGTCCAATTCTCCAAAGTCTCTTTTTTCAGAATGATTTTTAGAAATAATAACCTCGCCAACAGAAAAATCTTGTATCATTTCCTTTAAATCCTCACTATCTTCCACACTAGCATTCGTTAGTACAATCGAATCCAACTGAGAAATCCCCTCTACTAAAACATTATTTGTAACAGTTTTAGAAAATGATTGTTTACGAAGGACATTCCCCTTCGAATCCATGAAAGAATTTCCTCCCCTTACTATTAAAGTAGCATGATTGAATCCTTTTGGAATATACAATACTGAAACTTGCGAGCCCGTACTTAAAAAGATAATCTGCTCATGCAGATGATAAGGAATGCTGAAAGCAATAAGACAAGAACCTATTGCAAACACAACACTCGAATAAGGACGAAACCAAGATTTTTCATAACAAACAAGAGCTCCATAAAGAGCAAGCCAATACAATATCCAAGTTATTGTTGACCATGTTCCAAATGTAAATCGCAAAAATAAAAATTGCTCACAAAATGCAAAAATGTGATTCAATCCATTTAATAACGCATCTAAAAAGAAAACTATGCCGTTAGAAATCCACACCCACTCTATTGCGACTGCTAAAGCATAAAGCAAAATTCCTGGAATAAGAATACTTTCGAACAACAACACCACTAAACCAGCTAATAATACACTTAACAGATTCCACGTAAAAAAATAGTGACAAATTAACGGCAAAGCAATGATAGGCGTCAAAAAAGCAATCCAAATCGTTTTCTTCCATTTCTCTTGAAGATTATGCTGGGCAAAATAACTCGTTAATAATAAAATAGCCGTTAATCCATAACTCAGTTGAAAAGCTACATTTTCGATGATACTTGTTCGATAAAGCAACGATACCAAGAACAAAATCCCCAAACAATCCGCTGTTGCTAGTTTCCAATGAAATTTTTTAGAGCATTGTGCTAAGACATACATCAAAATAGCTCGTGTGCCACTAATATTCCAATAAATGAAGTAGCCATAAATCACTAAGCCAATGATGATAACAGCAACACTTGTTTCTCGAGTCATTTTCCATTTCCATAATACTTTTTCAAGCATATGAATAAACAGTGTAATATGAAGTCCTGAAATGGCTAAAACATGCATAATCCCCAGTCTCTTATAATGCTGAATCACCGTTGCATCTGCATCCTTCGTTTTACCGAACAGTAATAATAAAGCATAAGTTCGAACGAAACTTTCTGGCTGTTTATTAATTTTTAAATAAAATATTCTACGCCAATTTTGAAAAAACGATATCCATGAAGGTTTATTTGCCATTTGTTTAAAACCTTTGACTTCAAACACACGAAGAATTCCAATACTTCGATAATAACTTGGCGCATTAAAATCCCCTCTATTTTTAGGTTCATTTACAGGCTTACTCTTTCCAATAACGGATAAAGTAAGATTTGCTTCCACTTCTTCAAATAAAGCTCTCTCTTTTTCAGAATGCATTTTATATTGAAACAATACTTTATGCTTAGAAGAAGGTAGCTCTAGTTCAGCAATTCCCGTTACAAAGTCTCCATTAATTTTCAAATCATCTCGGTTCAATCTTATGATTCCAGCTAGCTCCCCTTCTGGAACAATTGTAGGATGATAGACTTGATAAGACCTTAATCCTAAAAAGATGAGTATCATAAACACCCAGAATAGTTGTTCTTTACTTCTAAAATGAAGCATGAACGTCCATATCCCTAATAAAATGTACACACCTTTCAAAAAAAGCGAAGATTCAGAAAAGATTAAACTTCCCAATATGATTTCTAAAACCGTTACCCAAATCCACTTCTTCATTGGAAAGTCACTTGGCTTTCAATCGCTTCTAAAGCTTTCTTTCCAATTCCCTTCACTTGTAATAAGTCTTCTTTTGTACGAAAGGCTCCATGTTCTTTTCGATATTGTAAAATGGCTTCTGCTTTTTTCTTTCCGATTCCTTTTATCGTTTGTAATTCTTCCAAAGTTGCCGTATTAATATTAACCGTTCCTTGTTTTGAATTAGACACATTCGTATTAGTCGAACTTCCTTTTCCAGAATTTTCCTCTGTGACGCCACCTTCTTGTTTAGACTGTACATTAGGCACGATAATTTGCATCTGATCGGTAATTTTTTGCGCTAAATTAATTTTTGTTTCATCTGCCTCTTCTGTAAATCCTCCTGCCTTTTTAATCACTTCTTGGATGCGGCTCTCACAAGAAAACTCATACACTCCCGGCCTTAGAACTTCTCCTTTAACATCCACATAACAATTTTGTGACATCATCACCGTTGTTTCTTCCACTCTTGTTGTATTCACAGCATTCGTTACCATTACTTTTTCTTTCGTAGAAGAAGCCATCATCCCTCTTCCTACAAGGACAATAACGATAACTGATAATACACCTCCAATTATTGACAGAACTTTTTTATATTCCATCAATAAACGTCTTACTTGCATAAAAAAATAAAACATCATTTTTCCCTCCTCTAACTATAGATACGAAAAAAATGACGTTTTGTATTTTATTTTTCTAAAATTTTTACTGCATCTTCAAATTTTTTTACTGGATACACTTGAATATTGGATTTTATCTTCTCAGCGGTTAATTTAGCTTCTTCATAATTGGATAAAATATTGGGATTTTTTTCTCTCATTTCATCCGTAATTTCATCATCAGGTGCTAGAAAAATAGTTGCTCCTGCACGAACAGCTGCCACTAATTTCTTATCCACTCCACCGATTCGTCCCACTTCTCCTTTTTCATTCATAGTCCCAGTACCAGCCACAATTCGACCTTGTTTTAAATTATTATCCGTTAACTGGTTATAAATTTCTAATGTAAACATCAGACCAGCTGATGGTCCACTAACCCCATGTGGATCAAAATCTACTTTAGGTGATTCATGCAATTTCGAATGGGTCACTAATTGAATGCCTAACATTGGTTTTCCTGTATCAGGATTTTCTACTAAGACTCCAGTTTTTTCAATAGTCTCTTGATTACGATTAATTTCAATCGTAACCTGATCACCAATTTTTTTAGAACTAATCGCTTGAATCATTTCTTGTGCGGATGAAAATGATTCCCCATCCACTTTTGTCACAATATCTCCTACTTGAATCTTCTCTTTAAAATCAGATTCAGGGACAACTGTCATAACATATACGCCTAAAAATTCTTCTTCAACAGATTTGCCTGCTGCCTTATACGCTACTGAAACAGCAGCATTTCTAGCTTGTTGCATATAATATTCCTGAATTTTATTGTATTCCTTACTAGGAGTTGTTCCATACACTTTTTCTTTTGGAATCAGCTCAACATGAGGAAGCAATGTTTGAAGGGCTAATAAAGGGGTTGCTTGTTGTGAAAATACCGTCATTACTCGAAACGATCCTTCCTTCTTCTCATTAACTCCTTCAATAGTTATAAAATCCTCTACTTTTTCAGCACTCCCTGGCATTTCTAACACATAAGGTAAAGGATAAAATGCAAGGATTCCTAAAACTAATACACTAACGAGCGCAATCACAATCGTTCGTAAAGAAATTTTCTTCATTCTTACTCACTTCTTTCTTGAAGCTTCATTTTTTGAAACTCTTGTTCCACATAAATTTTTTTCAAAATCTTTGCTACAGACTCTGGAACTAAAGAATCAAATTCTCCACCAAATTTAGCTAATTCTTTCACCATTGTTGAACTGACATATTCATAGGCTGGTTCACTCATAAGTAGGACAGTTTCAATCTTTTCATCTAATCGATGATTATGATATGCTAATGTCTTTTCTAATTCTAAATCTTGACTATTGCGAACGCCTCTTAAAAGAACGGTTGCCCCTAATTGTTTTGCAGCTTCGACCGTTAACCCACCGTCCTGTACAACAACTCGAACATTTTTCCAGTTTGATACAGCTTCCTGAACCGTTTGAACTCTCTCTTCTTTTGTTAAAGCATACTGCTTTTGATGATTATGAGAGATTAACACAATCACTTCATCAAATAATACTGTCGCACGTTGAATTAAATGAAGATGCCCCTTTGTAATGGGGTCAAAACTTCCTGCGTAAATTGCTTTTACCATACAAATCTCCTATTCAAATTCAAAGAAAATTAATGCTGTAATCCCATACTCTACTCGTTTCCATTGAGTAAACCGTCCAATTTTTTCTGGTAATTGTACCGCTTTATCCACTTCAGCAACAACTACAGCATCTTCTGCTACTAATGATAACTTTTCCAATTGCTCGATATCATTGATAATTTCTTGCAGTCGATACGGCGGATCCATAAAGACTAAAGAAACAGGTTCAAAGTCTTCTCTTGTCGCTAATGTTTTCAATCCATGCTTCACATTTTGTTTTAATAATGTAAATTGCTCCGGACTTTTTGTAATTTCAATATTTTGTTCAATGGTCTGAATCGCTTGTCGATTATTTTCAAATAAAAAGGCATGTTCCATCCCTCTAGAAACAGCTTCAATCGCTACTCCTCCACTACCTGCATACATATCCAACATCACACCACCATCAAAATATCCTCCTAAAATATTAAATAAGGATTCTTTAATTTTATCAGTTGTTGGTCTTGTGTTCTTTCCTGGAACAGCACGAAGATGTCTTCCACCAAATTCGCCAGAAATAATTCTCATCTGTGTTCCTCCTTTAATATGATTCTCTTTATTATATACGCTCAAAAAAAGAATAACAACTCACAAGAAGTAGAAGAAAGCTTATTAATAATTATTTAAACCTATCGAATTCGATAGGTTTAAAACAAAAGCAGGTAGCAATCGATTTTAATTCAGTCGAATTCGACCGAATTAAATCTTCTAAAAAAGTCATGACCTCCTGTCTAACGGATAGTCATGACTTTTACACATAAACATTACGCTTCTGTAGCCAATGCTCGGTTTTCTAATTCAATTTCCTCACGTAATTCTGGTAAGATTTGTGTAAAATCCATTCGAACTTCATGGCGAGGAGAGACTTCAACTTTTCGAACAAAATGGAATTTGCTAACTTTATCCATTACACTTTCCACTTCATCTTCATTGACATACAAGTAAATATATTTTAGACGTTTGGAAATATAATGAATATTGCCGAAACGTTTTAATTGTTTAATTGGTTTTAATGTATAGAGCCATACAATAATTGCTCGTCTTTCTACTTGTTCCATGTTTACTCCTCTCTTTATTATTTTTTACGAATTGTTAATAGTAAATCACTAACATCAATCATGTCTTGTTCTTTAACAGCAATCGTTTCAACAACGCCATCAAATGGTGCTTGAATCGTTGTTTCCATCTTCATCGCTTCTGTGACAAGTAACACTTGTCCTTTACGAACTGCTTCACCTTTTGTAACAAATACTTTTAACACACTACCTGGCATTGTTGCCCCAATTTGTCCAAAGTCATTTGCATCTGCTTTTTGACGTTTGACAGTTGTCATTGTCGCACTTGCATCATGCACAATAATTTCTCGGCTTTGTCCATTGAATCGATAGAACATAATTCGATTTCCATCTTGGTCAGGTTCCCCAATTTGTACTAATGTAATCATGAAGACTTTACCCGGTGCATATTCCATTTGAATCGTCTCACCCATACGCATTCCATAGAAGAATGTCTGCGTATCTAATTTACTTAAATCTCCATATAGTTCTTTTCTCTCTTGGTATTCTTTATACACTTTTGGATACATGAGATAACTTAGTACTTGTTGGTCTTTTGGTTTATGCCCTAGTAAATCTTCTAATTCTTTACGAACTTCTTCAAAATCTACTTCAGGTGCTAATAAACCTGGGCGAACAGTAATTGGGTCAATATCTTTTAATACAACTTTTTGAAGTTTTTCATTAAATCCTCCAACAGGTTGCCCTAAATCCCCTCTAAAGAATTGAATCACTGATTCAGGGAAGGATAGTGTTAATCCTTTTTCATAAATATTTTCTTCATTGAGTTCATTTTGAATACAGAATAATGCCATATCTCCAACTACTTTAGAAGAAGGCGTTACTTTAATAATATCTCCGAATAATTGGTTCACACGGTGATACATATCTTTCACTTCTTCAAAACGTTCTCCTAAACCAACTGATTTAGCTTGTTGGTATAAATTCGTATATTGCCCTCCGGGCATTTCATGATAGTAAACTTCAGGGCTTGGAGACACTTGCGCTTGATCAAATGCATGATAAGATTTGCGAATCGTTCCCCAATAGCGATTTAATCTTGTTACATTTTCCATCTCTAATTCAGGCTGGCGACTTGTACCTTCTAATCCATAGTATAAAGTTTCCATACTTGGATTAGATGTTCCACCTGCTAACGCACTAAAGGCTACATCGACTACATCCACTCCAGCATCAATTGCTGTTACCAGTGTTAAAATACCATTTCCACTCGTATCATGAGTATGTAAATGAATTGGAATCTCCACTGATTCTTTTAAAGTTGTAATCAATTGTTTAGCTGCTTGAGGTTTTAATAATCCTGCCATATCTTTAATGGCAATCATATGCGCACCTGCTTTTTCTAAATCTTTTGCAAACTGTTTATAATATTCTAATGTATATTTTGTTTGCATTGGATTTAATAGATCGCCTGTATAACACATGGTCGCTTCTGCAATTTTTCCTGCATCACGAACGGCTTGAATACTCACTTCCATTTGAGGCAACCAGTTTAAGCTGTCAAAAATTCTAAACACATCAATTCCTGTTGCTGCTGCTTCTAAAATGAACGAACGAATCACAGCATCTGGATAATTGGAATATCCTACTGCATTAGAACCACGCAATAACATTTGTAACAAAGTATTTGGCATTGCTTTACGAATTTTTGCTAATCGATTCCAAGGGTTTT
Source organism: uncultured Granulicatella sp. (assembly GCF_963516875.1). Lineage (GTDB taxonomy): Bacteria > Bacillota > Bacilli > Lactobacillales > Aerococcaceae > Granulicatella. Next base: position 62,472 of record NZ_CAUQCL010000001.1, read on the forward strand.
CTGTTAAAAATCGATAAGCTGTATCAAACGTTGCCCCTCCCCATACTTCTGCTGAAAATAACTGAGGTACTGCTGCTTCATATTGCTGAGCTGCTTGAATTAAATCAATCGAACGCATTCTTGTTGCCATTAAACTTTGATGCGCATCTCTAAAACTTGTATCCGTTAAAAGAACTTTTTCTTGTTCCAATACCCATTTCGCAACTGCATCCGCACCTTTTTCATCCAGCAACTGCTTAGCAGTTATTTCTGGTTTTAAAACAGACTTCAATGTTTCGATATAAGTCGGTCTCTCAAATGCCTTTATTTCTTGTGGAATTCCTGGATACCCATTAACCGTAATTTCAGAAATATATTTTAAAATTTTATTTCCACGATTACTTTCCTTAGGGAACTTAAATAATTCAGGTGTTGTATCAATAAAAGTTGTTTTTGCAGTTCCTGTTAAGAAATCATCGTGATGAATCACATTTTTTAAAAATGGAATATTCGTCTTCACACCACGAATTCTAAACTCTTTTAACGCACGTTGCATTGTTGTAACTGCTTGAGAAAAATCACGTCCATACGTACATACTTTTACTAATAGCGAGTCAAAGTATGGCGTTACCACATTTCCTTGGAAGGCATTTCCCGCATCTAAACGAATACCCAATCCACCTGGTGAACGATACGTATTAATTTTACCAGTATCTGGCAAGAAGTTATTTTCAGGATTTTCGGTAGTAATACGACATTGAATCGCAGCTCCACTAAATGTTAAGTTTTCTTGTGTAGGAATGCCAATTTCTTGATGCAAATCCAACCCTTGAGCAATTTTTAATTGTGCTTGAACAATATCAATTCCTGTAATTAATTCTGTTATCGTATGCTCTACTTGAACTCTCGGATTTACTTCAATAAAGTAAAATTGATTTCCATCTAATAAAAACTCAACTGTCCCTGCATTGACATAACCAATTTCTTTCATAAAGCTAGCGGCAGCATTACAAATTTTGGAACGCATCTCTTCTGAAAGAGAAACACATGGAGCTACTTCAATCACTTTTTGGTGACGTCTTTGAACAGAGCAATCACGTTCAAACAAATGAACAACATTTCCATGTTCATCCCCTAAAATTTGCACTTCAATATGTTGTGGATCCTCAATATATTTCTCCACATAACATTCTCCAACACCAAAAGCTTTAATTGCTTCTCCTACAGCACGTTCATAGCTATCTTGAACCTCTTCCTTGCGATAAACGACACGCATTCCACGACCGCCACCGCCAAGTGCAGCTTTAATCATAATCGGATAACCAAATTGTTCCCCAAACTCATAAATTTCTTGAACAGAAGACACTGTCCCTTCTGTCCCAGGAATGGATTGTAAACCAGCCTTATGCGCAGCAGTTTTTGCTTTTAATTTATCGCCTAACATATCTAAATGTTCCAAACGAGGCCCAACAAAGGTTAGTCCAGCTTCTTGACATTTTCTAGCAAAATCAATATTTTCAGATAAAAAACCATAACCAGGATGAACAGCATCTGCCCCAGATTGTTTCGCAATACGAATAATATCATCCATATCTAAGTAAGCTTCTGTTGGCTTCTTACCTTCTCCAACTAAATAGGCTTCATCCGCTTTGAAACGGTGCAATGAATGATCATCTTCCTTGGCAAAAATACCAACCGTTTCAATCCCTAATTCCGAAGCGGCACGAAATACACGAATCGCAATTTCTCCACGGTTAGCCACCAGTAATTTCTTCATGCTCATCCTCCTTTATCTCTTCGTTCTTTGTTAAAGTTTCTTTCTCATTACTATCAATAGTAATCTCTTCTTTTTCATCCTGATTTTCATGTTCTTCAATTTCTGTTTCAAATAATCTAATTTGATACATTTTTTCTGCTTGATACTCTTTATCATATTTTAATGCAAATAAAACCATCCCAATTGCGATACTTGAAACAACAAAACTAGATCCTCCATAACTTAAAAATGGTAATGGAACTCCCGTAATAGGAGCTAATCCAAGTAAAGCTCCAATATTAATACTACTTTGAACTAAAAAGAAAATGCCCACTCCTAGACAAATATATTTTGAAAAAGCAGAACGACATTTTTGAGTTCTCCAAAAAATATAAAAAATTAAGAAAAATAGCACTGCTAACACTAGCCATACTACAAAAAATCCTAATTCTTCTCCTACAATTGCCATAATAAAATCCGTATGAGCTTCTGGTAAAAATCCTGTTTTTTGTATCGAACTCGATAATCCTGTCCCTGTTAATCCACCTCTAGCTAAAGCTAAAAAACCTTGAATCGATTGATACCCTGTACCACTTGTATCATCCCATGGATTATGAAATGATAAAAATCGTCCTAATTGATAAGCTTTAAAAGGTAAATATTGAAGAACAGATACTGGTAAAAAAGTAAATAAATACCCTAAAACAAATAAGATTCCTGAAACACCGAGTGCTTTTCTTGAATATCCAGTCGTTAATGCTAATAACCACATCATTAGAAAAATAATCGCCATCGTACCAAAGTCCGGTTGCATCAAAACTAGAACGCAGACAAATAATGCCATTCCCAGTGGATATCTAAATAATACTTTCCAATCTTTTACCTCTTTAAACTTGTCGTAATAAAATGCACTCGCCCATATTAAAATGACTTTTCCAAATTCTGATGGTTGTAAATTAAATAGTCGTAAATTAATCCAACTTTTTGCTCCTTTAATTCCTGTTTGAGTTAAAACATAAAAGAGTAATAGAATTAATAAAACATATACCCCTTGCAAATATCGTTCCTTAAAAAAGAATCTTTTGCCATTATTTGCTATACTTATCGCTATGATGATTCCTGCTACTACGAATATAAATTGACGAATAATGAAATATTCTGAATTTCCAACAGAAGATAACGAAAAATAACTACTAGCACTATAAACCATAATAAGACCAAAAGCTGACAATATTATAAATATCATCAAAATAATTTGATCTACTTGAAATAAATTTTTGATTTTACTTTTTAATTTCAAATCACTATTTCCTCTTACTTTCTTTAAGATTGCCAGTTTTGCTCATATACATCACTATATACTTCATTTAATGCATATTCTAAATCCGCCATTAATTGATGTCCTTCATTTACATCAACTACACCAATTGAAACTGCAAATTCCACTTGTTTTGATAAACCAAACAATTGAGTGTCTACCACTTCTTCAAATGCTGGGCATTTTGCAATACATAAATGATTTTTTTGTTGATGAATTAATTGATAAATTTTATTGGCATTTTCTTTTAATTGCTCTAATGCTTGATTTTGCTTTGTATCTGACATATACTTTCTCCTTTTGAATAAAATAACTCAAAATGATTATACCACAAAGAGCCAGCTTTTCTAAATAATGATTCAAAAAAACTCTATTTGTGACTAAATCCCACAAATAGAGTTACATACTCACTAATTTTATTGAATTGGCGGAAGCATCGATAAACCTACTCTTCCTTTTTTCGAATCAATTTCAATGACCCATACAGTTACAATATCACCTACTGCAACGACATCACTTGGATGTTTCACGAATCCTTTTTTCATTCTTGATATATGAACTAAGCCATCTTGTTTTACTCCGATATCCACGAATGCTCCAAAATCGACTACATTTCGAATCGTTCCTTGTAATTCCATTCCAACTTGAATATCTTCCATGGATAATACATCGCTTCTTAAAATCGGTGGATCAATTTCTTCACGAGGATCTCTTCCTGGTTTTGTTAATCCTGCAAAAATTAATTCTAAAGTTTCAAGTCCAATCCCTAGTTCGTCAGATAATGACTTTTTATCAATTGAAGATAAAGCTTGCTCTACTTTCTCCGTTCCAATTTCAACTTTTGTTGCTTGAATTTTTTCTAAAATCTTTTCTGCAACTTCATAAGACTCTGGGTGAATATCTGTTCCATCTAATGGATTTTTCCCATCAACAATTCTTAAAAATCCTACTGCTTGTTCGAAAGCTTTTGGTCCTAAGCGAGGAACTTTTTTCAATTGAGAACGATTCGTGAATTTTCCATTTTCATCACGATAAGCCACTACATTTGCTGCAGTTGTTTTTGTTAGTCCTGCAATATGTTCGAGTAATGCTGCACTTGCTGTATTGACATTCACTCCAACTTTATTCACGGCTGTTTCAACCACAATATCTAATTTTTCATCCAATTGTTTTTGACTCACGTCATGTTGATATTGCCCTACTCCTACTGCTTTTGGATCGATTTTCACTAATTCTGCTAATGGATCTTGCAAGCGACGAGCAATACTTACTGCAGAACGTTCTTCAACTTGATAATCTGGGAATTCTTTTCGTGCAATCTCACTAGCTGAATAAACAGATGCACCCGCTTCACTCACAATCGTATAATAAATTTTACGATTGATTCCCTTAATCTGTTCACTGACAAATGCTTCCGATTCACGGCTTGCAGTACCATTTCCGATTGCGATTAAAGTAACCTGATAATCTTCTAATAATTTTTTAAAACTTTCTCCTGCCTGAGCTCGTTTAAAATCACTCGCTCCTTGGTGCGGATATATGACTGCTTTGTCTAAAACTTTGCCAGTTTCATCAATAATTGCTAGTTTACAACCTGTTCTATATGCTGGGTCTAATCCTAAAATTACATGTCCTTTCATTGGAGCTTGTAATAATAAATTTTGTAAATTTTCTCCAAAAATCTCAATTGCCTGAGTTTGAGCTTTTTCTGTTAATTCCGAACGAATTTCACGTTCAATGGCTGGTGTGATGAAACGTTTCACACTATCCTCAATTGCTGCTTTTACATAAGGTGCAGATGGTGAATTCGCATTCGAAATTTCTTTTTTCATGATTTTTTCTAATGGAATCGTTGCATCCACTTCCAAGCTAACTTTTAACACACCTTCTTTTTCAGCACGATTCACCGCTAAAATTCTGTGTGGCACAATTGTTTTAACGAGTTCTTGATAGTCATAGTACATTTCATATACTTTCTTTTCGTCTTTTTCCTCGTCTTTAAGACTTGTGACAAGCATAGCTTTTTGAACCGTGTATTCACGAAGTAATTTTCGATAGTGCGCATTATCAGAAATTTTTTCAGCAATAATTTCTAATGCACCATTTAAAGCATCTTCTGCTGTCAAAATTTCTTTTTCTTCGTTAATGAATGTTGCAGCTTTTGCTTCAACATCATCTGCTGTACAAGCTAATAAAAATCCAGCTAACGGTTCTAAACCTGCTTCTTTAGCAATAGTAGCTTTTGTATGTTTCTTTTGTTTAAATGGTCGATAAATATCTTCTAAAGCTGTTAATGTTTTAGCTTTCATTAAGTCATTTAAGATTTCATCTGTTAATTTTTCTTGTTCATCAATTAATCGAATAACTTCGTCTTTTCTTTTTTCAAAATTTACTAAATAACGATGTCTTTCTTCAATTTCACGAATTTGAACTTCATCCAAACTCCCTGTTTGATCTTTACGATAACGTGCAATAAAAGGAACTGTATTGCCATCTTCTAACAAAGCTAATACTGTATCAATTTGTTTTGGTGAATATTGATTTAATTCTTGTTTTACAATATCCAATGCACGCTGTTCAATGGTTAATTCTGTCTCTGTCATAAAAACCTCCTAATCTTTTTTTATCCTATCATAAATTTAAATAGATTGAAAGTAGTTACATTTTTATTGAAAAGGCATATTTCTCGTAATAAAAAATATTTTTCGAAAATTTTTTCGTATCTATAAGTGAAGAGACAATAGTTGTATTCAAAATAAAATTAAGGGATGATAAAAATGAAAGAACAGATAAAAATACAAAATCTAAAAGAGGTGAAACTAAATGAAGCATGAAATAGATAACATTCATCAAGATGTTTATAACAATATTAAACAATTAATGAATCAAGCAAGGAATAAGGTATCCAGAGAAGTAAATAATATTTTGATTCAAACATATTGGGAAATTGGAAGAATTATCGTAGAAGATGAACAGAAAAACTTAAATAGAGCTGAGTATGGAAAACAATTAATAGCAGATTTATCAAAGAAACTCACAAAAGAATATGGCAAAGGATTTTCAAAATCTAACTTATTTAATATGAGAAATTTTTATTTAAGTTTCCCAATTTTCCAGACAGTGTCTGGAAAATTAAGTTGGTCACATTATTGTGAATTACTATCTGTCAGTGATGAAAAGAAAAGAAGTTTTTACGAAAAAGAAAGCGTTCAAGCAAATTGGTCGGTAAGAGAGTTGAAACGACAAATAAAAACCTCCCTTTTTGAAAGGTTACTACTTTCATCAGGAGATGAGAATAAAGAAAAAGTATTAGACTTAGCTCTAAAAGGAAATGAAATTAATAAGGCAAGTGATATTGTAAAAGATCCTTATGTATTTGAATTTTTAGGATTACCTGAAGAAAAGCTTGTAATGGAAAGTGATTTAGAAAAATCTTTAATGATTCATATTGAAAAATTCTTACTTGAACTAGGCAAAGGCTTTATGTATGTTGGAACACAACAAAGAATAACACTTGGAAACACTCATTATTATGTGGATATGGTATTTTACAACAAACTATTAAAAAGTTATGTTTTGATTGAATTAAAAACAGGAAAACTAATGCCAGAAGCAGTTGGACAACTCAATATGTATCTGAACTACTACAAAACAGAAGTAAACGATGAAACGGATCATGAACCAATTGGAATTATCCTTTGTACCGATAAGGATAGTATTCAAGCAGAATATGCTCTTGGGAATTTATCTAATCAAATATTTGCATCTAAATACACTTTGTATATTCCAGATAGAGAGGTACTTGAGGAACAAGTTGAGAAAGTGTTAAGAGATTATAACGGGAAATAAACTAGCGTTAAATAAAAATTGAAAGCTACTTATTCAAAAAATAAGGGACGATTACGGGAATACAAATAGTAAAACCCAAAAAATAAAGTGAACATCCCGACTTAATTTTTCTAAAAAAGTTACCATAAAAAAATTTTTTTTGAAATTTTTTTCATATCTATAAGTGAAGAGACAATACTAAAAATGATTTACTAGTATTCTTCTTCAAAAATAAAATAGAGAGGATGTTATCCGATGGAAAAACGTACGAACCAAGCACAAACAATGACACATGTCCTAGCACAGAAAGTTTTCAGTAATCCTGAAATAACTGCACAATTTATGAGTGATATACTAGAACTACCCGTTCATGAAGTAAAATTACTGAATCCTTTTGAGAATCTGGATCATAATAAAGCAAGTATCACTGCCTTAGCACAATTAGCCAGTGGATCCGAAATGATAATAGAAATTCAAATAGTGGAGGAAGTTAATATTAACGAATCCTATTATTTATATCTTTCAAACTATTTCACTAAAAATAAAGAGTTATTTGAAGCAAAAGAACTTAATCCAATGTACTTTGTCAATGAAGTACTACCATTTTACACTATTTACATCACACAAAAACAATGTTTCGATGATAAAAGAATGTTTCATTCATTTACTTTATTAAGTAATGCTTCAAACGAATCACTAAAAGTAGATTTCAAAGGATTCGATGAACCACAAAATCTTACTGAAATGAAATTTTTAGAATTGGATAAATATCATACAGAATATACACAAGATTACAGTAAAGTACGTTGGATTGAATTGTTCACTAATAACCCATTTACACAAGCACCAGACCCTCTCCTAAAACAAGCCGAACAAATTCGAAAAACACTTGAAGAAAGAAAAGAGTAATAGTCATTTTACAGTAAAACAATATGATAACGATTCGATAAAAAGGGCAGCTGTAATAACGCCTGCCCTTTTTATCCATAAAACACCAAAAACTCTCCTATCATCCAAAAAGACTTTGCATAGTAGCTCTAGCAATGAGACCGAAGGTTTGCTGCCGTCCCCAGCTACTATATAGCAAAGTCTATCTCATTTACGTACTCTCATAAACACACGTCCAAAGAAATTAACTTTTTGCCGTAGCAATAGTCCTATAAGCCACGCAGGCTTATAGGACAGGAAAAATTGAGACCCTAGGCTCAATTTTTAGGCATGAAACAGCAAAGCTGTTTGCTGCCGTCCTATGCTACATCAGAAAAGTCATATTTCTTCTATTTCAGTCTAAATCAAGCTGCCCCGTATACAATTGATAGTACACGCCTTGTTTTTCCATTAAACTCTCATGGTTCCCACGCTCAATAATCTCACCATGATCCATAACCATAATCACATCCGCATTACGAATCGTTGATAAACGATGGGCAATTACAAATGAAGTTCTACCCTCCATCAATTGATCCATCCCTTTACTAATCAATGCTTCCGTATGACTATCAATCGAACTAGTCGCTTCATCCAAAATTAAAACCTTCGGATTGGCCACTGCTGCCCTAGCAATCGCTAATAACTGTCTTTGACCTTGAGAAAGACCTTCCCCATCACCAGTAATCTCAGTTTGATAACCATGAGGTAGACGTTTAATAAATCCATGTGCATTCGCCAATTTTGCAGCTTTCACCACTTCATCATCACTTGCCTCTAAATTCCCATAACGAATATTATCCGCAATTGAGCCAGTAAATAAGTGAGTATCTTGTAATACAATCGAAATTGTTTTACGTAAATCATCTTTCTTAATTTCCGTAATCGGGATTGAATCAAACGTAATTTCCCCATTATCGATTTCATAAAAACGATTAATTAAATTTGTAATCGTAGTTTTCCCAGCACCTGTTGCACCAACAAAAGCTACTTTCAAACCTGGTTCGGCCCAAACATTGATTTTTTTCAAAATCGGTACATCTGGAACATACCCAAAGTCCACTTCATTCAATTGAATATTTCCAACAACAGGGATTCTTTCGTCTCCTTTAACCCAATACCATTGTTTTGAATCTGTTTGATCTAATGTCACAGTTCCTTCATCTAATTCAGATTTTTCTTTCAAAATCGCAAAAATTCGTTCAGCCCCAGCCATTGCAGCCAATAAGACATTTGTTTGTTGTGACATTTGAGCTAATGGTTGTGCAAATGTTCTTGAATATTGTAAAAATGAAGCTAAAGCCCCAACATCCATCCCTTGGAATACAACTAAATATCCACCAACAGAAGCGGTTAAAGCATAATTAATATAACTAATATTCCCTAAAATAGGAAACATAATATTTGAATTAAATTGTGCTTGATTTGCTGCTTCTCTTAATTGAGAATTTAAAGTTTCAAATTCTTTTAACACTAATGTTTCATGATTGAACACTTTAACAACTTTTTGCCCTTCAATATGTTCTTCCACAAATCCATTCACTTGTCCTAAAACTTTTTGTTGTTCAGCAAAGAATTTTCCAGAACGACCTGCTACGAATCTTACAATTGCAAACATAATAAAGACCATAATGATTAACATTCCTGTTAAAATAGGAGATAAAATAATCATCATAACAAACGTTAGCACTAATTGTAATAAAGAACTAACAATCATCAACATACTATTATTAAAGGCTTGTTGAATATTTTCGAAATCATTTGTAAAGCGCGACATTAAATCTCCATGCTTATTCGTATCAAAAAAACGAATCGGCAATGTTTGAATATGGTCAAATAAATCTTTTCTCATTGTTTCAATGGTTTGTTGACCAATCGTAATCATAATTTTACCAGAGAAATAATTCGCAATCGCCCCAATGATATAAATCACTCCAATGACTCCTAGCATTTTGGCTAGACCTGCAACATCTTTTGTCGCAATAAAATCATTAATTAATGGACGAATAAAGTAAGTCCCGACAATCCCAGCGGCACTTCCTAACATAATTAATAGAAGAACTGCGAAAAGACTCCACTTACTTTTCCATAAATAGCTCCATAAGTCGGCTAATGTTTGCTTTAAATTTTCAGGACGTTTTTGTCCGATTTTTTTAGCACTCATCTACTTTCGCTCCTTCCATTTGAGTTTCATAAATTTCCCGATACAATTCATTTGTTTCCATTAATGATTCATGTGTTCCGATTCCGTTCATTTTTCCATCTTCTAATACAACAATCTTATCTGCACCTTGGATAGAAGAAATTCTTTGAGCAATTATAATAACAGTTGTATCTGGTAAATGATTAAAGAACGCTTCTCGAATTAATGAATCTGTTGTTGTATCCACCGCAGAAGTTGAATCATCTAAAATTAAAACAGCTGGTTTTCTCAACATCGCTCTTGCAATACATAAACGTTGTTTTTGACCTCCAGAGAAATTTCTTCCTCCTTGTTCTACTTTTGTATCATATCCATCTGGCATCTCCATAATAAAATTATGAGCCTGAGCATATTTAGCTACTTGAATCATTTCTTCTTCAGTTGCATGAGGATTTCCCCATAATAAGTTTTCTCGAATCGTTCCAGAAAACAGTGTGTTCTTTTGAAGAACCATCGCTACTTGGCTTCTTAAATCAGAAAAGGCATACTCACGAACATCTTTACCTGCAACTCGAACACTTCCCGCCGTTGCATCATACAATCGAGGAATTAACTGAACTAGTGATGTTTTACCAGAACCGGTTGGCCCAATAATTCCAAGAACTTGTCCACTTTTCACTGAAAAATGAATATCATTTAACACTTCTTCTTGTTGATCTTTTCCGTATGAGAAATGAACATGATCAAACTCAATATCGCCACGAGTAATTTCTGTTGGAATCACTTGCTCAGGTTCTACAATATCCACTTCTGTTTCAATCACTTCAAAAATACGATCCATTGAAGCTTTTGTCATTGTTAACATGACAAAAACAAAGGAAATCATCATTAAGGACATTAAAATTTGTGTAATATATGAAATGAAACTAATTAATTCTCCAGTCGTCATTTCACCATGCATTACAAATTTTCCACCAAACCACATCACAGCAATTGTACAAGCGTATACCGTTAATTGCATGATAGGGTTATTCCATACGATGACATACATCGCATGTAAAGCACGTGTTTTAAAGTTTGTATTTTCAACACCAAACTTCACACGTTCGAAAGGCTCACGAACAAAGGATTTTACTACTCGAATTCCAATAAAATTTTCTTGAAGAATGCGGTTAATACCATCTGTTGCTTGTTGTAATAATCTAAAACGAGGAAATGCTGTTGAAATAATAAGAGCTAAACTCACTACTAAAAATGGAACAGCCACTACAAAGACTAATGACAATTGTGCATTCAATGATACTGCAAAGAAGAATGCAAATAAGAACATCATTGGTGCACGTGCTAAAATACGCATCGTCATAATCGCTGTATTTTGAACATTTGTCACATCACTCGTCATACGTGTAATTAAAGACGCATTTGAAAAGAAATCCAAATTCTTAAATGAAAATTCTTGAATTTTCTTCATTTGCGCACTTCTTAATTCACTTGCAACACCGGTTCCTGCAATAGATGCAAATTTTGCACCTAACACCCCTGCCCCAAGGGAAATCATTGCAACGATAATCATTAAAATTCCATACCATAAAATCATAGTAGTATCTCGATTTGGAATTCCTTCGTCAATAATTTTTAACATAATAATTGGTTGCCCAACTTCACAGACAACTTCCACTAAAATGGATAAAAATGCTAAAAACGGGAAATATTTATATTTTGAAAAATAGGGAACTATTTTCTTTAACATCCTTTCACTCCTCTTTCCATTTCATAAAAAGTATTGTATCTATTCTAACAATGTTCATAGGGTTTTTCAAATAATATCAAAATGAATATAGAGATCTTCTACTCAAAAAAACTATGATTTTCCGAAAAAATTCTTGACAGTCTCTCTAAACTCTTTTATATTGTTAACATAAACAGATTTAGGAGGTTAACAATTATGAACAAAACATATTCTTTAACATTAATCGCATTGGGAGCAGCATTAGTGGCAGCATTGTCACCCTTTCAAATTCCTTTAGGGCCAATTCCCATTACGCTGCAAACCTTAGCCATTGGATTAGTTGCTACTATCTATCGTCCAAAAGAAGCCACACTTGCTATTGTACTTTATTTATTATTAGGTGCTATTGGGCTACCTGTTTTCGCTGGTGGAAAAGGTGGATTTCAAGCTTTCTTTGGACCTACTGCTGGTTTTTTAGTGTTCTTCCCAGTTCGTGCATTCGTCACTTCAATTATTGCACAAAGAAAACAAAATGCAGTTCGTCTATTTGTAGCGAATCTTTTAGGAGAAGTTGCCCTATTTATTGGTGGATTGATTGGATTTATTCTGATTACACATGCTGATTTTTCAAAAGCTATCAATCTCGTAGTACTTCCATTTATTTTGCCAGATTTGATTAAAATCAGTTTCACAACAATCTTCGGACTATTATTATTAAAGAGTTTAAAAAACAAACCTTATTTTAGACAGGAAGCATAATTTTTTGTGAGGTTAGGATGTAAAATTCTAACCTCTTTTTTTATAGATTCTCTTTTATTCAACTTAGTAGGCACATGGAAAAACTTATGGTAAAATACAAAGCATTAGAAGAGAAAAAGGAGGATAACTTGTGACAGAATTACACTATATTAGTACTCGAGATAAAAACAATCGTGTAACAGCTTCTCAAGCAATTTTAAAAGGGATTGCTGAAGATGGAGGGTTATACGTTCCAACGACAATGCCACAATTATCATTAAACTGGGAAACATTGCAAGATCAATCTTATCAAGAAATTGCATTCCCTATTTTAAAAGCATTTTTAACTGATTTTTCCGATGAAGAATTACAACATTGTATTCACTCTGCATATGACACAACTTTTGACGATCCAGCCATTGCTCCTGTTAAAAAAGTTGGTAATGCCTACATTATGGAATTATTCCATGGACGTACAATTGCCTTTAAAGATATGGCTTTATCAATCTTGCCGTATTTATTAACAACTGCCGCTAAGAAAAATCAACAAGATAAAGATATCGTCATTTTAACCGCTACTTCTGGAGATACAGGAAAAGCTGCCTTAGCAGGATTTTCAGATGTACCGCATACAAAAATTATTGTCTTCTATCCAAAAGGTGGCGTAAGTACGATTCAAGAACGTCAAATGGTGACTCAAGCTGGAGATAATACATTTGTTTATGGTGTTAAAGGAAACTTTGATGATGCTCAAACAATGGTGAAAAAACTATTTAATGATGCCGACTTAAACCAAACATTAGCAGAAACAGGATTCCAACTTTCTTCCGCTAACTCTATCAATATTGGTCGTTTATGCCCTCAAGTAGTGTATTATGTTTATGCGTATGCACAATTAGTAAAACAAGGCGCACTTAAAATTGGTGAAGCTATGAATGTTGTCGTTCCAACTGGAAACTTCGGAAACATTTTAGCAGCATATTATGCAAAACAATTAGGTGTTCCAATTCAAACATTAGTCTGCGCTTCAAATGAAAATGATGTATTAGTAGACTTCTTCCATACAGGAACATACAATCGTCAAAGAAAATTCGAAGTAACAAGTTCACCAAGTATGGATATTTTAGTTTCAAGTAACTTAGAACGACTAATTTTCGAAATGACTGGAAGCAATGCCGAAGAAACGAAAGCATTGATGGATTCATTAACGAATAACGGTCAGTATCATATCGAAAAAGACGTGTTAAACTCATACGAAGAGTTTTATGCTGCTCGTGCTAGCCAAGAAGAAACAGCACAAACGATTGAATCTGTTTTATCAAAAGAAAACTATTTATTAGATCCACATACAGCTGTAGCTCAATGTGCTTATAATAAATATCAACAAGAAACAAAAGACAACACTCCTACAGTCATTGTCTCAACAGCAAGTCCATACAAATTCCCTCAAAGTGTTGTATCGGCTGTAAAAGACTCTGACTTTACTGCTTTAAATGATCAACAATTAATTGAAGAAGTTCATCAATTAAGCGGAGTAGAAATTCCTCTAGCAGTAACAAGTGTATTAGAAGCTGAAATCCGTCACACAAGAGTACTTGAAATTTCAGAAATGAAACAATCTGTATATGACAGTTTAAATATTTAAAGTCAAAAAATACCAGCCATTTTCATTCATGGCTGGTATTTTTATTTAGTAAAATATCATTTTATTTAATTTTATGCTTATTCATTTTTTCTGCAAAAATATTTGTCATAATTTCTCTTAATTCTTCTCTTTCCTTTTCAGGTAAAGGTCCTTCTTGTTTTGCTACTGCATAAAGTTCTGGGTACTGTTTTGCTACTCTTGCTACAGTTCTTGTTGTAGCATGTGCTCTCACTAAAAATGGAATTTTCTTAATCCATTCACTTGGTACTAATTCAAGAATTTTTTTAGACGCTTCTTTATCCGTAATGACAGAAGTTGTTAATCCCGCATTAATTTGTTTTTGTTCACGTTCGGTAAAATCTTTAATATCCATTATTATCCTCTTTTCTTCAGTAAATTTTATAGTTAATAGAATAAGTTCTTCAAAAAATTTATATTATTGTTCTTTCAAAAATCCTTGTTGTTGAATCAGTTCTAATAATGCTAATCTTTTTGGAGGTAATGTTTCCATTTTATCCGAAACTTGTTTGCTGAATCGATCCACTCGATTATTTAAATCTCTTGTATCATAGTATCCTGTAATTTCTTCATCATACGCTTCAATGTCTTTTAATGGATTTTCTAATGCTTGATAGTGATTTTCCATATGCATCACTTCTTTTGGCAAGCGAGGTTTTAATTGAGGCTCTTGATTTGGCCAACCTACTGCTAAACCAACTGCTGGGAATGTATATTCTGGCAATCCTAGTAAATCGATAATACGCTTAGCATCATTATGTAAACTTCCTAAAAATACAGTGCCCATTCCTAATGACTCAGCAGCTACTACCATATTTTGAGCAGCAATCGTTGCATCTGTTAATCCTGCGATAAAATAATCTGCTGTTCCTTGTAATTTTGCTGGTCTATCTTGCGCTTTTGTTAATTGAACATTACGATGATAATCCACTACAAATAAAAATAAATGCCCATTTTTTTCAACATAAGGTTGTTTAGAAATCTCTGCAAATGCTGCTTTTAATGTTGGATCTGTAATACTAATAATCGAATAAGCTTGCATAAATTTACTTGTAGCGGTATGTCTAGCTACATTGACTAATAATTCCACTTCTTCTTTTGTTAAGGCTTGATCCTTAAACGCTCGAATAGAGCGGTGATTTAATTGTATTTGAATCGTTTCATTCATGATTTTTACCCCTTTATATAAATAGTGGAGTCAGCAAATAACAGAACTTGTTTTTGCTCACTCCCACTATACTAATTATTTAAAATATTTTTTAGCTGTTTCAATCGCTTTATCTTTTATCATTACTTCGCCATATTCTTGAATAACTTCCCAAGATACTCTTGAAAATTCTCCAAATTCTCTTAAAAGTGCTAAATCAGCAGTAAAATCTTCTCCTCCAAAAACATCTTGATAGACATGAAGGAAATAGTAATTACTATATCGATATAAGGATGATTGCTGTACATTATATGGGTACATTTTTGCTAATTGGACAAAGTCTTCAAATGTATCAAAAAATACTGTACAATCAAGCGGCTCCATTGTCTGTTCTTTTTTGACAGGAATTTCAACTTTTTTCTCTTTTTTCGGTTTCCCAATTCGATGCCCTAAAGAATGTTGAATTGTATCCACTAAATTTCGAACAAAACGTTCACTATCTGCTTCTATATCTGCTTTTTCAACATATTTTGTCACATATAATTCAATTCCTTCAGGATTCGGCATTACTTGGAAACTCATACCTTCAGAATCTTCAAATTGATCAATAACATCCATCTCAACTAAAATACTATGGAAAAATTCTTCTATTTCTCCAGGATTGGCTAAAAGTTCTGGAACAGATGTACCACGTTCCTGTAAATCCTCATTTTCAATTCTTACTAAAATAGTATCATCATTAATACGTTCCATTTCCATAATATTCACCTCACTTACATTACATTTAAAAATTCATTGATTATTTTTAACAGAATAGTATTATTGTAACGAATTTTCATAGAATGTAAAGTAATATCCCCTTTTCTACTATTCGTATTAGCTCAATAATAACTCTACTAATTCTTCAGCAGTAACATTTCCAAAATATTTACGAACATCAATCGACTCGAATACTGTTGAAACTGCATCTCGTTGATATTCAATTCCTGTTAATTTTTCTTCTACATCACTAATTTCTCCAAGACCGAAGAAATCTCCATTAATTTTTATTTCTTTAATATGGTTTTGTTCAACATTTAAGTGGAATTCAATTTGTCCAGCAGTCGTACGTTTTGATTGTGTTAACGCAAATTTTGGATTTTTTCCATAATTCCAATCAGGATTATTAAAGTATGTCTTTCTCAATACTTCAATTTTTTCCCAATCGTCTTCTGTTAAAACATATTCTTTAATCAATGAAGTATCTTCCACTTCGTAAATATTTTTTAATAACACTTCTCTAAATTGTAAAATATCTAAATCTTGGAATTCTTCAGCCAAATAAGGTTTAATATTTGTAACACGTGAACGAACAGATTTAATTCCTTTTGATGCAATTTTATCAGCTTTTGGACGTAATAATTGCGGTAAAATCGTCACATCGACATCAAGCATCAATGTTCCATGAGCTGTTAAACGACCATTATTTGAGTACATTGCATTCCCAGAGAATTTCTTCCCATCAATAAGTAAATCATTTCTTCCTTGAAGTTCAGCACCAGTTGCCCCCATTTTATGTAGCGCACGAATAACAGGCTCTGTAAATTTCCCAAAATCACGGAAACTATCTCCATCATCTTCTGTAATAAAGCAGAAACAAATATTTCCCATGTCATGATAAACAGCTCCACCACCAGAGAAACGACGAACTACTTGAACTCCTAATGAATCAACTCCATCTTGATTCACTTCTTCATACGTATTTTGATTTTTCCCAATAATAATCGCATTTTCATTTACATAAAATAACAAAATCGGCTCATCTAATTTTTTCTCATTTAATAAGAAATATTCAATTGCTAAGTTAGTCGTTGCATCATAAATTTCTTTACCATTTCTTTGATTTTTTACATAATACATAACCTAACCTCTTTTCTAATTTACTATTAGTATTTTATCAAAAAAACGTTCTTAAAGAAAGTAAGCCACTTCTTTCAAGAACGTTCTATAAAATTTCTGTTTTTCGTTTATAAATCTCTAATGACCAACTATTTTCTTCATGATACATGAGTTGACCAAATAAATTTTCCTTAATATACACATTTTCCATTACATGATATCGATCTTCTGCAATATATAATGGAATCGTGTAGGATTTCATATCCTTTGTAATTCTTTCTGTTGAAAATATCATACCGACTTTAAAATAAGTTACTAGCTCTTTCAATAATTCTACCGGTAATTCTACAGCCTTTTTCTCTTGATTGAAAAATAAACGTCTACTTAAGCGAGTCATTTCCTCGCTCATCTTATTCATCAATTGAGCAGCTAATTGTCGATAAAAATCATCCATCTTACGATAATACACTTTTGTAAATTCTTGCCCTAAATTTAAAAAGATAAAATTATTTTGTAATTTATAAAAAAACGGAGAATGCAAGTGTGTATTCGCATGCGAAATATACAATAAGTCTGCAATTTCTTGAGGTGTTAATTGATGTAGAAATTCTAATGATTCAAAATCAATCCAATTATATTCTGTCGCACTATTTTGAATTTCTTCTAAAAAGGCAATAATCTTCTTCTCATCTTTTATATAATAAAATCCTGTATAATCATCATAAGTTGCTAATGGAGAACGTCCCTTTAATAATAATAAATTTTTAGGAACTTCGTTTTGTGTCAATACTGCTGGTTGAAAGTTCACTGAACTACTTAATACATGATTCGAAATCGAATCCAAATGTACATAAATTGATTGCATCACAAAACTCCTCCCTTATACTTATTCCACATTACTATTATAGGGGAAAAATCCCTGTTTATGTATATTTATTTCATTACAAATTCCATGTGAAAGCTTTTTCTTTGTAACAAAAATGAAATAAAGACAATTGAAGCCTTTCTCAATAAAACTTCAATTGTCTTTATCCTACATTTCTCTTAAACGTTTAATACGATTACTTGTTGCAGGATGTGTTGCAAACCAAGAATCTTTCTCTTCATTTCCCTTTTTAAAAGGATTAGCAATATATAATGCTGCACTTTGAGGATCAGCTTCTTCCATCGCTGGAGCTTGAGAAATTTTTTCAAGTGCTGAAATTAATCCCTGAGGATTTCTAGTAAATTCTACTGCTGTAGCGTCTGCTAAATATTCACGATTTCTTGAAATTGCTAATTGTAAAATCGTAGACATAAATGGCCCTAAAATCATTGCTAAAATGGAAATCACCATCATAATCGCTGCAATTCCATTATCCTCATCTTTTGAACGTCTCGAAGATCGTCCAAAAAACATCATACGACTTCCAAATTGTACTAAAATAGCAATTACTGCGCCAAGCGCAATCGCAATGGTTTGCAACCTTACATCATAATTTCGAATATGAGCAAATTCATGAGCTAAAACTCCTTCTAATTCCTCACGATTCAAACGTTGTAATAAACCTGTCGTTACAGCAACCGCTGCTTTTTCAGGAGAACTTCCAGTTGCAAATGCATTCGGAGAATCATCTTGAATTACAAATATTCTTGGTCTTGGAACTTTTGCAATCATCGCCATATCTTCCACAATATGCCATAATTGTGGTGCTTCATGGTATTCGGTCACTTCAGTCGCATGATTTAATCGCATCACAACATCTGTTGATTGACTCATCATCATCATTGTATACAATCCACCTGAAACTAGTGCAATAACCATTCCTGCAATAGCATTATCGATTAAGGTGTAACCTAGAGCAATACCTACCAGTAAAAATAATATGAGATAGAATCCGACTACCACCCAAGTTTTTCTTTTATTGGCAGCGATTTGTTCATACATCATCTTCTTCACCTACGTCCAATTTTAGAATTGAACTTTTGGCACAGCACGTTCTTCCGCTGGAATTTCTAACATTGCTTCTTTTGTAAATCCACCAATATTTGCAATAATATTATTTGGAATCATTTGAATTTTAATGTTATATTGTGCCACACTTGAATTATATAATTGACGAGAATATGCAATTTTATTTTCTGTATTTGTTAATTCTTCTTGTAATTGGATAAAGTTTGTATTTGCTTTTAAATCAGGATAGCTTTCTGAAAGTGCAAAAATTGTTTTTAATGTTCCACTTAATTGATTTGAAACATCCATTTTTTCTTGAACAGAAGTATTACTTCCCATATTTGTTAATTGATTTCTCATTGCAATCACTTGAGAAAGTGTTTCTTGTTCATGTTTTGCATAACCTTTTACAGTTTCTACAAGGTTCGGAATTAAATCATTTCTTCTTCCTAATTGAACATCAATTTGAGCTGCTGCTTCGCTAACCCAGTTTTTTAATTTTACTAAGCCATTATATGCAGATACAGCCCAGATAACGACTACTGCAATAATTCCTAAAATAATCCATAATGTCATATTGACACACTCCTTTATATTTTATACAGTTAATTGTAACAAATCGAATTAGTTTTGAAAACTTTTATCGATTGATTGAGCATATTTTATCATATTTAGTATTACTTACCTCATACTTTAGACCTATTTTTGGAGGAACCATGGCACTCATTCAAAATCCTTATACCAAAACATCACTAGAACTTTCAACTCCTATCCATCATCATTGGACTATTGGAGACTTACCTGAAACTTATCTCCAATGGATTCAAAATGAAGGAGCAGGTTATTTTCTTGATTCGAGAATTGACACAATTGAACCGACTCGTTTCGGCTTAGACTATACTCTCTTAAATGGCGTTGCAGGATTAGAACAAGGAAATTGGATAAGTATATTGGATGACTGTTTTTCCCCTAAAGAGACGGGACTTCCTGATTACTTTATTCCCTTTTTTAAAGATGAATCTGTTTACTATTGTTTTGATTATCTTGAAAAAGGAAAAGAACCTAGCATTCGCCTCATAGATGTAGAGATGGATCAATGGTTAACAATTGCTTCTTCTTTTGAGGACTTAATTAATTCTCTCCAATCTCATATTGAAATCGTTGATTTTGACCACCGTCATTGGATTACCAAACATACTAGAACGCAACAATTGGGATTATTCCATCCTGAAAACTTTCAAAGCTTATTAGAAATTGAAGAAGAAGAGGATTTTAATAGCTATATTTACTGGATTGCTAAAGGCTTAGAGCAAAATACTCCAATTTCTTCCATTGCCCAAGAAGCACTCGATTTTTTACTTGAATACCGAAAACAAGAATTAGAAAACTCCCCCGCTTATAAATTGATTCAACACAAATCAACGAATAACTGATAGAAAAAAGCAAGACTTACCATTCAGTAAGCCTTGTTTTTTTGCTTTTCTCAATTTTATTCTAAGTAAATCTGATTTAATTTAGTATGATTACTCACTAAACTTAAACATCTTATAAAATTCACCTTCTCGATCCATCAAGTCATCAAAAGAGCCATCTTCAACAATCCTCCCGTCTTTCATAAAAAGAATTCTATCGTATTTTTTCAAAATAGGCTCATTCAACTTATGCGTAACAACAAGAGCTGTCAAATCTTGAATTTTCAAAATTGAATTTTCAATCTCAGCAGTCACTTGATTATCTAAAGATGAGGTAGCTTCATCTAATAATAAAATTGGCGTTTTTCGAATTAAAGCACGTGCAATACTAAGTCTCTGTTTTTGTCCTCCAGATAGGTTTGATCCATTTTCTCCACACAAAGCTTGTAGACCTAAATCATTCTTTAATACATAACTGTCTAAACCAGACTGCTGTACAGCTTGTTTTATATCATGTTCAGTAAATGATTGATTAAGAGTAATATTTGCTTTTAAAGTATCATTAAAAATATAAACATCTTGCTGAACAACTGTCATTAAATTATAAAGACTCTCCATTGAAATAGCTTGTAAATCTTCATTATCAATTGAGATATCTCCATTAGTTACATCATAAAAACGCAACAATAGATTAAGTAAAGTTGATTTCCCACTTCCTGACCTACCTACAATAGCAATTTTTTCTCCCTTTTGAATCTTCAAAGATAGATTAATAAAAATCCTTTCTTTAGCATTTGGATAAGAAAAATCAACATTTGAAAATGTAATCACTTCATCAAAATATTCTTTTGTTTTTCCCTTTTGACATTCTGTTACTTCGTGTACCTCGAAAGCTTCTAGTGTTACCTGCCCTTCACGGAATTTACTTATTCCTACACCAATCTCATTTAGTGGCATTACTACAAAATTAACTAATTGAACAATAGCTGTTACACTCCCAATAGAAGTATAATCATTAAAAACAAGATACATTCCTCCTCCAAAGGCTACTAAAAAAACAATCATTCCTGAAAGCTGAGAAATAATATTAGCTAAAATATCAAACTTCCCTTTTTTTAAATATACCTCATCCAAGTTTTCACTTTCATGACTATAATCCTGATAGATAATCTCTTTCACATTAAAACTTTTAATAACTAGAAAGCCTGCTATAATATCTTTAACCTTGGCTAAATATTTCTGTTCTGCAATCATAGCACTATTTTGAAGACGGGCTGACCTTTGTCCAATAAATCCTGTAATCATCATAGGAATAATACTGGCAATAATAACTAATAATGTTAAAAACCAATTACCTATAAACATAGCTATTAGTGAAAAAATCATTAAGGAAAGATTTTTTGAAATATGAAAAAACTGGTACAAGTAATCCTGTTCAATTTTTTTCATGTTTTCAGTCAAAATTGAAATAAATTTCCCTGATGTTTCCTTAGAAAATTCTCTATAATCTCTATCTAAAATAGATTGGAACACCTTGTTTTTATATCTTGCCATAATTTTTCTAACCAGCTTATTTCTCAATCGAGAGGATATAAAATTAAGACCAGCATAGATGAATATAACAACAGATCCCACAAGTATTGCTTGAGTTAAATCTTCTTTATTTTTAGACATTCCACTATCAATAATTCCTTTAATAGAATAAGCAAAAGCAATATTAGTTAAAGGAACAAGTATATTAAAAATCATGAAAGCATAGAAAGCCGTCTGATGGTTCTTTATTAATTGTTTCATTCTTAATCTGCCTCATAATTCTTGATTTTTACTTAGAAAATGTGACATAAAATATTCTTCTAAATCGATATTTTCTTGTATCAGATCTTTCATATAGACCTGTTCAATCATTGATCCATTTTTGATAACACCAATCTTATCTGCAATCTGAGAAATTTCCGATAAAATATGACTTGATATTAATATTGTAATTCCATATTCTTTTGAAAGTGACAATAAAAGATTTCGAATCTCTTGAATCCCTACCGGATCCAAACCATTAATTGGTTCATCTAAAATTAATAATCTGGGTTTCGTTAAAAAAGCACGAGCTAAACCTAGCCTTTGTCTCATTCCCAACGAAAATTCTTTTACTTTTTTTGTCGTATTTTTTAATCCGACCATTTTTAAGGCACTTATTATGTCTAATTCGGTAATATTCTTTCCCATGTATTGAGCGTGAATTTCTAAAATTTCTTTTGCAGTACGGTCTTCATAAAATATTGGTGTTTCAATAATACTACCAACCTGACTTAAAATTTCCTCTCTACATTCTTGTAAATTTTTCCCGAAAATTTCAATACTACCTGACGTAATCGTTAATAAAGATAACATGCATTTCATTAACGTTGTCTTTCCAGCACCATTAGGTCCTAAAAAACCATAGATTTCTCCTTCAGCAATTTGAAGGTTAATATCACTCAAAATTTCTTCCTTATCTATTGTTTTAAAAAGTTCTTTTATTTCAACAATATTTTCCATTTCTATCCCTCTCTTTCAATATACGGTTTCAAAGTGAGTCATTTTCCCTCAGTTATATAAATTACAAAGGTTCCCTTTTTATTCATTCTTTTATTTGAGAAAAATCCTCTCACTTCAATAAACTTAGCTATACTACTCGATATTAATATCTTTTTTTGAAATCATATAAATTGAAAATGAAACAATCATTAAACTTATAAAACTAGCAAATACTAAAAAAAATACGTTATCAACAAAATTATTCGTTAAACTTCCAGGAGTTACATTAGAAAGTAGTGCTGCTAAACCAAGACCTGAAAGCATTGTTATAGGAGTTGAATACTTAATCATTCCTAAAACAAAAGGAATTAAACCGACTAATACTGTTCCAAATGTAATTCCGACTAAATTAATCAAATGATTCGTTAATGGAATATAATTTTCCCCTGTTAAAAATGCCATTAATTTAATAAATAATTGAATAACAATATGTGCAGTAAAATGAGTAATAAATGATAGTAGGATTACTGATAACACTTTCCCCCATAGTAATTTTATTTTCGAAATAGGATAAGCAAACAACTGAAGAATTGTTCTTCGTTTAAATTCATCAATAATAATAGTAGACAATAAATAAGATTCAAAAATTAAAAACGCTGCTTTTGTAAATAAAGATGAAAACAATGACGCTGCAACTGCCCAACCTTCCCATTTACTTGTACCTCTAAAATCATTAATACTCTGACCAACGAATTCTCCCAATTTATTATCCGTACCTAGACCCATAATTATAATTCCTGTAATACCTGATACTATAAATATGGTAATCAACCAAGCTAAAAATAATTTAACTTTTGAAACTTTATTTATTTCAATTTTTATAAGTGACAACATAGACTTTTCCCTCCAAAAAAATTTTGTTTATATTAATTACACTATTCTAAAAGCACTTTACATACTCATGGTATGTAAAAATTTTAAAAAATAAACATACTAAAGGTATGTATAATAGAATTTTAAATACCATAGCTATAGTATGGTATTTAAAAAAATATCTATATGTAAAACTTATTTACTGTTTTTTAAGTGATCAAATAATTTGAAAATTACTTGCATCATTTCATCAGTAATCAACTGCACTCCCAGACCTTCAAAAGTTAGTTTAATGAAATTCATTTTACTCTTTAATTCCTCTACTGAATAAATAGAAATTTGGAACCCAATCCAAATATTCAAAGTTAAAACAATCAAATCAGCTAGCTCTTCAGGATATTCTGTTTTAATTGATTTATCTTTAACACCTTCAAAAACTTTTTCTCTAATCCCTGGTAAAAAATCAGAAAATATATTTAGATACTGTTCACCTAACAAACGTGGACTTCTTAACATAATTGAAGCTGAGTATACAAGCCTTTGTTGTTCAAAATTTGAAAAAGAATCCATTAAAGAATTTTGTATTTTTTCTAATCCTGTTTCTCCTCTCCAATTATAATTTAAAATTTTTTGATTATTTTCACTAATGATTGATTGCAATATTTCATTTTTTGACTCAAAATGATGATAAATAACACCTTTTGTTAATCCACCTAATCCATCGATTATATCCTGTATTGATGTATTATCAAATCCTTTTTCTAAAAATAATTCTTTAGAAACTTCTAATATTTTTCTTCTTGTTTCTTCCGGATTTCTATTCCTTGCCATTATAACACCTCTTTTCCATACCGACGGTATGTAACTCGTATTATAATGAACCAAATTTACATTGTCAAGCACACTATTATTTTCTCTAATATGTCAGCAGCAATTATTTATATCTGTTTAAATAACTCTTTGAAAGTATATTTTCTCAATTTAACTTTTTAAATTCAGTTCAAAAAATGAGCAAAAAAATAAGACTTTCTATAGTAGTCCAGTGAAACCGAAGGTTTGCTGGCGTCGATTACTACTATAACAGAAAGTCTAAATTCTATACGCTCCCTCATAAATACACGTCCAATAAGTTAGACTTTCTATAGTAGTACCAGTGATAAAAACTGCACCGTAGATTTTATCACAAGAAAAATTGAGACCCTAGGCTCAATTTTTAGCAATGAGACTCGCTTTTGCGAGGCTGCTTGCGTCTTCTACTACTATGACAGAAAGTCTATACAAAATTTATAAAGAGTCGTCGATTAAAAACCCCAACTTTCTCAAAGCTCTTTCAATCTCATCTAAATCTTGCTTCGTATCAGCTTCCACTAAATGATAATGAACCCCATCAGTAATCTCAGACAAAGGGCGAAACTTCGTTTCCTCCACTTGCTTCATAAAATGAACAATATCTCTACGACAAGTCATTTTCAATAATGTTTGAATTTCCCCATAAACAGGATGATCTACTAACACGGTTTTTACTCTTCCACCATTATCAACAATAGCAACTAACTCATCTTCAATATCATCAATCGTATGTTTCACTTTAAACAAACGATGCATTTGTTGCGGTTGCTTAGAAGCAGAATGAATATATCCTCGATTTGTTGAAATAATTTCTTCCCCATCTGCACGTAAAATGGCAATATCCTGAACAATAATTTGTCTTGTCACATGAAAATGATCCGCTAATTGCTGTCCGTTAATCGCTGATGAAGATTCTTTTAATAAAGTCAATAATTTCTTTCGACGTGTAATGGTCACTATTAACCCTCTCTCTTATGGATTTTCTTTAATGAACGATAAATACCAATCGCTATTACATAGTCTACCATACTATGAATAATCGTACCAACCCCAACTAAGACAAATAAGACATACAATAATTTTTGAAGATCTTGACCTGTCACACTATAAAAGACAAAACATACAAAAACTTCACCAATGGCATGAATAATTGCTAAAACAATATTAAAAATCCATGAAGATTTTTTATTTTCTAATATATTAGGGAACTTTCTCAAATAAAGAGCTCCTAAAGTTCCAAATAAAATATGAGAAAATGCTCGCAAAACGATAATAAATGGGAATCCTGCTAGGAAGAAACCAATGGTAGAACCTAATACAACAAATACTGTCATCCATGGAGAAAGAAACATCGCAATAAAAATAGCTACGTGGCTTCCTAAAGTATAAGATGCCGGTGGAATGACAATTTTAAATGGCATTATAATTGGAACAACAATCGCAATTGCTGTTAGTAAAGCTGTGAACGTTAAAAATCTATTCTTTTTCATTGAAAATATCCCCTTTTCTACTGTATATACAGTAGTGTATACCATAACTTTACAGAATTCAATGTTTTTTTATGAAAATGAGAGAATTTTTTCATAAAAATGAAAAAAGACTTCCCGAAGTAGCTCACGCCCAGTTACGTTCACTTTGCTACTTTCAGAGAAGTCTTGATTTTATACGTTCACTCATAACCACACGTTCATAATAAACAGACTTCTCGCAGTAGCTCGAGTGATAAAAACTGCTACTGCAGATTTTATCACCGGAAAAATTGAGACCTTAGGCTCAATTTTTAGCAATGAGACTCGCTTTCGCGAGGCTGCTTGCGTCCTAGCTACTTCAGAGAAGTCTAGTTTATAGTTTATACAATTACATCATACCCATTCCTGGATCCATTCCAGGCATTGCTGGTGCAGCTGGAATAGATTTATCAGCCACAACTGCTTCTGTTGTTAATAATAAAGCAGATACAGATGCTGCATTTTGTAAAGCTGAACGAGTTACTTTAGTAGGGTCTACAATTCCTGCTTCAATCATATTTACCCATTCATCACTTGCTGCATTATATCCAATTCCTAATTCTTGAGCTTTCAAATGAGCCACAATTACAGAACCTTCTAAGCCAGCATTTGTTGCAATTTGACGAAGTGGTTCTTCTAATGAACGAGAAACAATTTTCGCTCCAGTTGCTTCGTCACCTTCTAATTCTAATGCATCTACTGTTTTTTGAACATTCACTAGCGCAGTTCCACCACCAGAAACGATTCCTTCTTCAACAGCAGCACGTGTGGCATTTAGAGCATCTTCAATACGTAATTTTTTCTCTTTTAATTCTGTTTCAGTTGCAGCACCTACTTTAATGACAGCTACTCCCCCTGATAATTTTGCTAAACGTTCTTGCAATTTTTCACGATCAAAATCACTTGTTGTATCTTGTGCTTGAGAACGAATTAAAGCTACACGATTCGCAATTAATTCTTTTGAACCTGCTCCTTCAACAATTGTTGTATTATCTTTAGAAACAACTACTTTTCCAGCTGTACCCAATTGTGCTAAAGTAGCATCTTTTAATTCTAAGCCTAAATCTTCTGTAATGACTTGAGCACCTGTTAATACAGCAATATCTTCTAACATTGCTTTACGACGGTCACCAAATCCAGGAGCTTTAACCGCTACTACATTGAATGTTCCACGTAATTTATTTAAAACTAATGTTGGTAATGCTTCTCCATCTACATCATCTGCAATAATTAATAATGCACGACCTTGTTGAACAATTTGTTCTAATAATGGAATAATTTCTTGAATATTAGAAACTTTTTTATCTGTAATTAAAATAAATGGATTATCTAAATGAGCAACCATTTTATCATTATCTGTTACCATATATTGAGATAAGTAGCCACGATCAAATTGCATTCCTTCTACAACATCTAATTCTGTTTCAATTCCTTTAGATTCTTCAATTGTAATGACGCCATCGTTACCTACTTTTTCCATTGCTTCTGCAATTAAACTACCGACTTCTTGAGAACCTGAAGAAATAGCTGCTACTTGCGCAATCGCTTCTTTTGATTCTACAGGACGAGAAATTTTGTGTAACTCTTCTACAGCAGCACGTGTCGCTAATTCAATACCACGACGAATGCCTACAGGATTTGCTCCTGCAGTAACATTCTTTAATCCTTCACGAACAATTGCTTGTGTCAAAACTGTTGCAGTTGTTGTTCCATCACCTGCAATATCATTTGTTTTAGAAGCTACTTCTGCGACTAATTTAGCTCCCATATTTTCAAAATGATCTTCTAATTCAATTTCTTTTGCAATTGTTACCCCATCATTTGTAATTAATGGTGAACCAAATGCTTTTTCTAATACAACATTACGACCTTTAGGCCCTAAAGTTACTTTTACTGTATTTGCTAAAATATCTACTCCACGTAGCATT
The DNA here is from genome assembly GCF_963516875.1 of uncultured Granulicatella sp. Classification (GTDB taxonomy): domain Bacteria; phylum Bacillota; class Bacilli; order Lactobacillales; family Aerococcaceae; genus Granulicatella. Next base: position 90,595 of record NZ_CAUQCL010000001.1, read on the forward strand.
GATGCTCTTGCATCTTCTGAAAACTTAATATCTTTTACCATCTTTCAGTTCCTCACTTTCTTATTGTACAATTGCAATAATATCTTGTTCTTTTACAATAATATATTCTTGACCATCTAATTTAACTTCAGTTCCTGTATATTTTTCAAAGACAACACGGTCTCCTACTTGAACTTGACGATCTTTTTCTTCTGTAAATTCACTAACAGCTAATACTGTCGCAAATTGTAATTTTTCTTGTGCTGCAGTTGGTAAAAACAACCCTCCAGCTGTTTTTTCTTCTTGTTCTACCATTTGAATAACAACACGATCTTTTAACGGTTTTAACATAATCATTCCTCCTTGATTTTTTAGCACTCTTTATCCTTAAGTGCTAACCACATTACTATAGTACTCATTTGGTCAAAAAAAATCAAGAAAAATTACTTGAAAAATTCTCTATAATCTTGTAAGATTTTTTTAAAGATTAATAATGGGGAGGTTCTTTAATGATTAGTAAACAACAGTTTTTTGTACATTTTATAATTGAAATTTTTATTGCATGTTTCTTTATTTTTTTAGCAGAACAATTACTTCCCATTCGTGGTTGGGAATTTTCGACAATTTTTTGTTGTGTTTTTGCCACATTTAGTATTTCAAATGCGATTCGAATGTTACAATCTTATATTGCTATGAGAAAACTAATCAACGAAGCCTCAGAGCTAATTGAAAAGAATTTTACTTTTATGGAAACAGAAGATGAAGATTCTGATTCTTCAAAAGAATAAGAGAGGTTATCCAATTGAATAAACGACTCTTTTTACATGCACTAGGAACTACAATTATCCTTACAATACTCGTTATCATTTATGCAAGTTTAACTAAAAAAATAATTTTTGATTTTGTGTATATTGGAAATAGTTTAACACTATTAAGTTTCCCTTTTTTAATTATTGGCTTAACTTTATTAGTGATTCAATCTGGAAACTTTGATTTTTTCCTTTATAGTTTTCGTTCAAAGAAAAAAGGGTATGTTCCACAAAAGAAAAAATCATATCAGTCTATTATTCAATTTTGTTTATGGACTTTTGCAATGTTATGGATTATTTCAATTCTACTAACATTTCCAACAATTTTTAATTAATCAACGAAAAAAAGTGACACCTGCAACAACAGCACGTCACTTTTTTGTACTTACGTAGAAAAAATTTTTCATCCAAAATAGCAAAGTCTATCTCTCAAACGCCCTCTCATAAATATACGTCTAAACAGAAAAGACTTTGCATAGTAATACTAGTGATATAATCAGCCACTGCTGATTATATCACACGAAAAATTGAGACCAAGGCTCAATTTTTAGGCATGAAACAGCAAAGCTGTTTGCTGCCGTCGTCTATTACTATATCGCAAAGTCTACTTCTCAAACGCTCTCTCATAAATATCCGTCCAAACAGAAAAGACTTTGCATAGTAGCTCAAGTGATATAATCAGCAATGCAGATTATATCACAGGAAACTTCGAGACCTTAGGCTCGAAGTTTAGCAATGAGACTCGCTTTTGCGAGGCTGCTTGCGTCCTTAGCTACTATATAGCAAAGTCTATTTCTAATTTTCCTCAAAATAGTCAACCAAATCTTTCACGACGCCACTTCGAACAATCGTATCAATTTGCTTCAACGCAAAATAAACACTACTTGCACTAGAAGAACCATGCGCCTTCACGACAGGAGCCTTCAATCCAAATAAAACAGCCCCACCAAACTGAGAATAATCCAATGTATTTTTTAATGAACGGAAAGTACCTTTTAATAATAAAGCTCCCAATTTGCCTGTAATCCCTTGATTTAAAATATTCTCCTTTAATAAACTCATCATTGTTAAAGCTGTACCTTCAATCGTTTTTAAAACGGCATTCCCCGTAAAACCGTCTGTTACAACAACATCCATAATTCCATTTAAAATTTCTCTTGCTTCAACATTTCCAACAAAATTAATCGATGAATTTTCTTGAAGAAGTGGATACACACTTTTTACTAAGTCATTTCCTTTTCCTTCTTCAGTTCCATTATTTAATAAACCGACTGTTGGATTGTCAATTTTTAATACATATTTGGCATAATAAGAACCTAAGACTGCAAATTGTTCTAAATTTTGTACTTTACATTGAGCATTTGCACCCACATCCATTAAAATAAATTGACGATTTTCTTTTCCAACAACTGGTAAAACTGGCATTAACCCTGGACGATCAATTCCTTTAATACGACCCACAATTAATAAACCACTTGCTAGTAATCCACCAGTATTTCCTGCTGAAAATAGAGCATCTGCTTCGCCATCTTTCACGGCTTGAGCTGCAACTACCATGGAAGCATTTTTTTTACGACGAACAGCCTTAACCGGTTCATCTTCACTTGTTACTTTTTCACTACAATGAATAATTCTAATATTTGGCAGAGTTTCTGTCATCACTGCTTGAATACTATCTTGATCTCCATATAATTGAAATTCATTTTCTGGATATTCTTTTGCAGCTTGAATAGCACCTGCTACAATTTCTTTAGGAGCGTGGTCTCCACCCATCGCATCAATGGCAATTCTAACCATTTATAATTTCCTCCGTTTCACGACTTGTTTGTTCGATAAATTCTTGTATTTCTTTATAAGCTACGCTGTCCTCTTCTTCGATAACAAATGTAATAGCATCTTCTCTTGCTTGTTCTAGTATATCATAATCTTGTACAATGTCAGCCACTTTAAACTCTGGAATTCCAGACTGACGTAGTCCAAAAACATCTCCAGACCCACGTAATTCTAAATCTTTTTGACTTAAATAAAACCCATCTGTTGATTCACACATAATTTGCATTCTTTGTTTTCCTTGCTCTGTTTTAGGATTTGCAATGAGAATACACGTAGAAGCATGTTCACCACGTCCAACTCGTCCTCTTAACTGATGTAATTGAGCTAATCCAAATCGATCTGCATCTAATATGACCATTACAGTGGCATTTGGTACGTCTACACCTACTTCAATAACAGTTGTAGAAACTAGTACTTGTACTTCATTTTTTTGGAAGGCATTCATGACATTTTCTTTTTCATCACTTTTTAACCGTCCATGCAATAATCCTACTGACAAACGATTTTCAAATCGTTTAGAAATCATTTCATAAATTTCAGTAGCATTTTGGACATCTAAATTTTCACTTTCTTCAATTAAAGGAGAAATCACATAAGCTTGTCTTCCTGATTGGACTTGTTTTTCAATATAATCATAGACTTTTTCCAACTCTTGTTCTTTGACCCAAAATGTTTTAATTGGCTGTCTTCCTTTAGGAGCTTCTTTTAAGATGGATGTATCCATTTCTCCAAAAGTTGTAATGGCTAATGTTCTTGGAATTGGAGTTGCTGTCATTTGCAACACATTTACTCCTGTACCTTTTTGAGCTAATTGTGCTCTTTGCTTCACTCCAAATCGATGCTGTTCATCAATGACAATAAACGCTAAATCATGATAAATGACATCTTCCTGGAATAAAGCATGAGTCCCAACTAAGAGTTGGAGTTCTCCCTTTTCTAATTGCTCTAATAACTGCCGTCTTTCTTTAAGTGTTGTTGTTCCAGTAAGTTTTCCAACTTTGAGTTCTGTTTCTTTCGTTAAAGCACAAATAGTTTCGTAATGTTGGTCTGCTAATAATTCTGTTGGAACCATTAAGCATGCTTGCTTTCCGGTTAAAGCAGTCGCTACCATTGCAATTGTAGCAACAACTGTTTTCCCACTTCCTACGTCTCCTTGTAATAATCGACTCATTTCATAAGGCGCTCTTAAGTCATAACAAATTTCATTGACCACTTTCTTTTGTCCTTCTGTTAATGTAAAAGGTAAAGTTTGAATAAACGCCTTTAAGGCTGCATTTTCATATAAAATACTTTGTCCTTTTTGAGCATGATATCTCTTCTTCTTTAAGCTTTGTAATTTTAGTTGGTAACAAAATAATTCTTGATACACTAATTGCTGTCTAGATTGTTTTGAATGACGTTCATCTTTTGGAAAATGCATTCCTTCCACTGCTTCTGGATGCGATAGTAATTGTCTTTTTTTCTGAATGGAAGCAGGCAATGGATTTGGAATATTTTCTTTATACAACGGTAAAGCTGTTTGGATTAATTTCAACAATGTGCTTTGTCGAATGGATTTATTCGTTCGATATACCGCTTCAAAATTGGACGTTTCTTCCATATCTTCTTTCGTAGAAATAATTTTCATTCCCATTAAAGTGGATCGTTTTGCATCCCATTTTCCAAAAATGATACATTCTTGATGTTGGATTAACTTATTTTTCAAATAGGGTTGATTAAAAAATGAAACTTGGATAACTTGTTCACCAATTGCCATTCGACAGGATATTCGATTTTTCTTAAATCCATAATAATGAATGACTGGCTCAGTTACAATGATTCCTGCTAATGTGACTTTTTCTTGATCCATAATAGTAGAAACATCTCTTACTTGAAGGTCTTCGTAGCGAAATGGAAAATGGGTTAGTAAGTCATAAATAGTATCAATTCCTAAGTCATGTAATGGTTCCATTCGTTTAGGTCCGACGCCTGATAAAAATCTTACTGATTGAAATATTGTTTTATCCATTTCTTCACCTCCAAACATTCTATTCTTTTATAGTTTAGAGAGGAAAAGAGATGCTGTCAACTGTTGTTGTTGTTTTAATAATTTATAGACAAAAATTTTCATAGTAGCAAGGTCGCCAGCAGCCTCGCAAGCGAGTCTCATGGCTAAAATTCGAGACTAAGGTCTCGAATTTCCCCTATAATATTGCTACTATGAAAATTCTTGTCTATTTTGGCGAGTTCTTTTGCTTGAACGTTTTCGATGACGAAATTTTATAGTTGCAAAAACACGTCAAAAAGACTGGACGTTTTCCATCCAGTCTCTCTAATATTTTATTCTACTGCTAATAAATATGCATATACAGGTTGTAAACCTTCGTGTAATTCTACTTCAATATCTGGGAAATGTTCTTCTACATAAGAAACAATTTCTTCGGCTTCAAATAATGCTACATCTTCCCCAACTAAAATTGTTAAAATTTCAGATTCATCATTCACCATTTTCGCAATTGTATCAATTGTCGCTTGTTTGCGATCTGGTACACTAATTAAAATTTTACCATTTACAATACCCATGAAGTCATTTTCTTTAATATCTACGCCATCAATGGAAGTATCACGAACGGCATTTGTGATTTGACCGCTTGTCACTAATGACAATTGTTCTGTCATTGCTTCTTGATTTTCTTCAAGGCTTGCTTGTGGATTAAACGCTAATAATGAAGATAATCCTTCAGAAATTGTTCTACTTGCTACAACTGCTACTTCTGCATCTTCACTTACTTCAGCAGCTTGATTTGCAGCCATTAAAATATTTTTATTATTTGGTAAAACAATCACTTTTTCAGCATGAGCTTCTTTTACTGCTGCTAAAATATCTTCTGTACTTGGGTTCATTGTTTGACCACCATTAATAATTGTTGTCACACCCATGCTCTTGAATAATTCATGGATTCCTTCACCCGCAGCTACAGCAACAATTCCATATTCAGCTTTTGGAGCAACTGCTTTTACTTTTTCAGTATAGTCTGTTTTTAAAACTTCCTCATGTTGCAAGCGCATATTGTCAACTTTCACTTTCATTAATGAACCAAAGCGTTGACCATAATTCATCACTTCACCAGGACGTTCTGTATGAACGTGAACTTTAATAATTTCATCATCCGCTACAACTAATAAAGAATCTCCTAATTCATTTAAGTAATTACGGAATGTATCATAATCAAAAGTATCCACTACTGTTTCACCTTCGCCAATACGTACCATAATTTCAGTACAGTAACCAAATTGAATATCCGCTGTAGAAGCATGTTCATAATCAATACCACTTTCATGATGAGCAACTGAACTTAAATCAATTTTATTCGTTGATAATGCTTGAACTGGAGTAGCTTCTCCTGTTAAAGCTTCGTAAAATCCATTATAAATAAATACTAAACCTTGACCACCTGAGTCAACTACGCCAACTTCTTTCAATACAGGTAATAAATCTGGAGTTTTATCTAATGATTTTTGAGCTCCACGTAATACAGAACCCATCACTTCAATAATATCATTCGAACGTTCTAATTTACGAACGCCTCTTTTAGCAGATTCACGAGCAACCGTTAAAATAGTCCCTTCAACAGGTTTCATCACTGCTTTATAAGCTGTTTCAACCCCTTTAGTGAATGCTTCTGCTAAATCTTCACCTGTTAATTTATCTTTTCCTTCAACTGCTTTTGAAAAACCACGGAATAATTGAGATAAAATAACTCCTGAATTTCCACGAGCACCCATTAATAAACCTTTTGCTAAATCTTGTGCTAACTCTCCTACCGTTTGAGCCGAAGAATTTGCCACACGTTCTGCACCTGACTTAAATGAAAGGCTCATATTTGTACCTGTATCTCCATCTGGAACTGGAAATACATTCAATGAATTGACAAATTCAGCATTTTCACTTAAACGTGCTTCACCAATTTCTACCATTGCTCGAAAATCTTGAGCCGTAATAATATTTTTTGTTACCATTGATTCTTATATCCTCCTGACACACCATCAAAGCTTACGCTTCAATGATTTTTACTCCTTGAACATAAACATTAACAGTGTTCGCAGAAAATCCTAACATCGTTTCTAAATTATATTTCACTTGTTCTTGAACATTGCGACAAATTGCAGAAATTTTTGTGCCATAGCCTACAATAATGTATACATCAACAGCTACACCTTCTTCCTCTTGACGAATCACAACGCCACGAGAATAGTTTTCTTTTTTCAAAATTTCATTTAAATTATCACGAATATGATTACGGCTGGCCATTCCAACAACTCCATAGTTATCTGTTGCTGCACCACCAACTACAGTAGCAATAACTTCATTGCTTAATTCAATTAACCCTTGTTCTGTTTGAATTTTGACTGTCATTTTAGTAACCTCCTTAAAATTCTTACAATCCATCTTTACAGACTGTTCGATGATTCTCTATTATTTTATCATAAATGATTCATTTTACCTAACTTTTTATGCATGAAAATACGCTATCAGAATGGATTGAACAAAAAATTATACTTTATCTTAGACTCTAGCTTGCATTCTATCGCCAACTATGATAAATTATTTAAGTATATGATTTAGTTTAAAAATTATATCAGCTGATCAATGATTTAAATTAAAGGAGGAGAATGACCATGGCTAAAGTATGTTATTTCACTGGACGTCGTTCTGAAACAGGTAACACTCGTTCTCACGCTATGAACGCTAACCGTCGTACTTGGAAACCAAACTTACAAAAAGTTCGTGTTTTAATCGATGGAAAGCCTAAAAAAGTATGGGTTTCAACTCGTGCATTAAAATCAGGTAAAGTAGAACGCGTTTAATTTACACAAACAAAAAGACTGGACATTGTCCAGTCTTTTTTCTTTATTTAATATAAGTAAAACTCTTTCCGATAATAATCGTTGTTGTTAAATTATGGAATACAGCTAATGTACTTGGTGTTAATAGATTAAACAATCCTAAGCCCATTAGAGAAGTATTTACCCATACAGTCGTATTCAAGTTTCTTCCTAACTGCTTTTGCAATTGTGCAGAAATATCGTCTAAAACAAGAATTCCTGATAATGTTTCCTCTAAGAACACAATGTCACTAGCTTGTCGAGCAATATCTGATGAACTTGCCATTACTACACCAACATTTGCTTTAGATAAAGCAGCTGAATCATTTAGACCGTCACCAATCATAAAGACACGATGACCTTTATCTTGTAAATCTTGAATCACTTGATGTTTCTGTTCTGGTTTTACTTCTGTATATACTTCATCAAAGTCAATGATCGAACAAATAGATTCCGTTCGTTTCTTCGTATCTCCAGTTAATAGAATGATACTCTTTCCACGGTCTTTTAACGATTGTAACACTTCAATCGTTTCTGGACGTAATGGTGTATCAATTAAGAAAATAGCAATTAATTGGCCTTTATATCCTAAATATAATAGGTGATATTTTTGAATATACTCTTCAATTACCGCTTCTTGTTCTTTCGAAATTTCTACATGTTGTTCATTCAATAATTCTAAACTTCCAATTACGACTTTTTCACCATCAATCGAAGATAAAATTCCTTTTGAAGCTACATGCGTTAGTTTACCATGCATTTCTTCATGTTCGACTCCATCATCTTCTGCTTTTTGCACCACGGCACTGGCAATTGGATGATAAATATGTTCTTCTAAACATGCTGCAATTCGTAATACTTCTTCTTGAGAATATCCTCGATACGGAATAATTTTTTGAATTTTTGGAATTCCTGTTGTTAGAGTTCCTGTTTTATCAAATACATACGTATCAATCATTGGATATTCATCTAGCGAACTAGACCCTTTCACAACAATTCCTCTTGTAGAAGCTGCTTTAATAGCTGTTAAATAAGTCACTGGTGATGATAATTTTAAGGCACATGAATAATCTACTAATAAGAAGGTTAATGCTTTTTGCACCGATCTAGTTAATAAATACGTCACTGCCATTCCAATGAAATTATATTTCACTAATCCATCAGCTTTTTCTAATAATTGTTTTTGTTGTTTCGACTGATGTAATTCACTTGTTTTCATCAATTGAACAATTTGTTGTAAACGTGAATTTTGTTCAGCATTTGTAACTTCTACTAATAATTCACCTTGTTCCACAACTGTATTCGCAAAAACAGTATCTCCAATTTTTTTAGATACTGGGAAGGCTTCTCCAGTTAATGAACTTTCATTTAAAAATCCACGACCGGATACAACAGTTCCATCAAAATAAATTTCTTGTCCTTCAGTAGCAACAAACACATCGCCCACTTCTACTTGATGACTTAATTTTTTGAATCGTTCTCCGTCTTTTTCAATCCATAATTCATAAATATTATTTTTTAGATTTTTCTCTAAATCTTCAACGGATTTCTTTTGAGACCATTCGTCTAAATCATCTCCAAGATTTAATAAGAACATAATCGTATCAGCTGTTTTATGATCTCCCATTGCCATCGATGTTACAATCGCTACAAAATCCAAAATACTCATGGATAATTTCTTTTCTAAAAGAGATTCAAATGCAGCTCTTCCGAATTTCTTCATTTTCCATAATAACCAGAAAATTTTTAATGGTTGTGGAATAAGCACTTTTGCCACCATTTTACGATAAACATGAGAAGCTACAATATCAAGCGGTGTGACATTTTTTTCTACTGTAAACTCTCTTTGTTTTTCGTTCAAGGTTAATACATCTAAACGATCCAAGAAACGATAAACTTTTGACTCTTGTCCCGTTTCAAAGCTAAATGCAATATGTTTTTCATCTTTGTAACAAACAATTTGCGTAATTTCAGGAAATAATCTTTTTTCCTCTTCTAAATACAACTGAACAGCAGCTGTACATCTAAAAGGCACTTCCAAACGCATTCTGTTTTTTGATTGAGCCTTAATAATTACTTTCATTATTGTTCACTTGTTTCTACTGTTGCTAAGTTAGCTGCTTTTTCTTCAGCATATAAGTCATTTGCTTCAGCTAATACATCATCTGCATGTTGTTTCAATTGAGAAACTGTTGCATCTAATCCATCTTTTAATTTATATGATACAGCAACAGCTTTTGCAGCAATATGTTTTGTATCTTTGTTCGCTAAAACTTTAAGGCCTAATGAACCTACCACAACTCCACTAACAAAAACGCTCGTTTTTTTAACGATTTTTCCTAATTCAAATACTTCTCTTAACATAAAAGTCCTCCATTTTTATACTTTTTTAAGTCTTTATATAGACTCATATATAGTATACCGTTTTTTGTAAAAAATTCAACAATAAACAAAGAATCACTCTCATATTCCGTCAAGAAAATACGAGAGCGACTTCTGAATTAATCCTAAAATTGTAGATATAGATACGGTTTATCTCCACGAATCTCTTGTTTGCCCTACAATGATTCCACCAGATTCAAACGAAATTTCCATCTGTTCATCGATAAACTCATTACTAATTAATGCGATTGGAAAATCATAATCTTGATGATTCAAAGGATATTTCACCTGTTTTAACGTTAATTGTTTTACAGATCCCGTTGAAATAAAAGATAAATATTTCGTATGCTCTAATTTATGAATGACATACTCTCCTGGAGTTAAAAAAGAAATATGATTCCATTCATCTTCTAGCGAAAGATAAGGAATTAATGCTTGTAATTCTGGACGAAACATAGTCCATAAACAGCTAATCGCATGGTCCACTCTTCCTCCAAAAGCACCTAATACATGAATCTTTTGCTGAGGATATGACTTAGCAACCCACATTAATGCTTCTTCAAAATCTGTAAAATCTTTTTCAGAAGGAAATTCAATCATTTTAGCAGCATAATTTTTTAATATTTCTTTATCTCCTGAAGAAATCGAATCGAAGTCACCAATTGCTAAATCAATCGGCAACTCTTCTGACATTAATTTCAAACAGCCACCATCTACTCCAATAAATTGAAATTTTTGATTATCTTTTTGTTGAAGTTTTTGATGAAGCCATCGTCGTATAGCTCCTTCTTCCAAAGGTCCCCCAATTACTACAATGATTTCCATACCCATTTCCTCATTTAAGCTTCTTTAATAGAATCAATTGCTTTTTTAATATCATCTGCATAGTAAACATAAGATCCCGCTACTGCAACGTCTACCCCTGCTTCACGACATAATTTAGCAGTTTTACCATTTACACCACCATCTACTTCAATTAAATAATGGTAACCTTGTTCATGACGTAATTCTACTAATTCTCTTACTTTATCTAATGTTTCTGGAATAAACGCTTGTCCACCAAATCCTGGATTTACAGTCATCACTAATACTAAGTCCACCATTCCTAACACAGCACTAATCGCACTAACTGGCGTTCCTGGATTAATGACAATCCCTGCTTTTACTCCTTCAGATTTAATCAATTGTAATGTACGATGAATATGGTTTGTTGCTTCAATATGAACTGAAATATAGTCCGCCCCCGCTTTAGCAAATTCCTTTACAAAACGTTCTGGTTCTTGAACCATTAAATGACAATCCAATGTTAATGTTGTAATGGGACGAAGTCCTTCTACAATATTTGGTCCAAGTGTTAAGTTAGGAACGAATTGTCCATCCATCGCATCGATATGAATCCAGTCTGCTCCTAATTGCTCTACTTTTTTAACGTCTTCTCCTAGTGTTGCAAAATTCGCACTTAAAATTGAAGGTGCTACTTTCATGTTTCTGACTCCTTTATAACAATTATTTTTTTCTTTGATAAATTGGTTTTCTTTGGTTAATCTCTTCATAGAAATCTTGATAATGGTCATATCTTTCTTGCCAAATTTTTCCTTCTTCTACCGCTTTTATGACAGCACATTGAGGCTCATGTTGATGAGAACACTCTCTAAATTTACAATAAGTAGAGTATTCTTCAAATTCTGGGAATAAATGTGGAAGATCTTCTTTTTCCACTCCAATAAAGTCTACCGTACTAAACCCAGGGGTATCAGCTATCCAAACTTCTTCTACTTCATGTAAAGAAACTTGTCTAGTCGTATGTTTTCCTCGACCTAATGCACTAGAAATTTCTCCAGTTTCTTGATTTAGCTCTGGAATTAATTGATTCAACATCGTTGATTTTCCAACCCCAGATTGTCCTAAAAAGACTACTAATTTCCCTTTATAAGAAGCTAAAAATTCACTTTGGTGTTCTTTTACTTCTGAAGAATACCATACTTCATATCCTACTTCTTGGTATTTCTTCCTCACTGTTTCTAAGTATTGTAATTGTGCTGAAGTTAATAAATCTACCTTTGTAATCAGTAAGACTGGTTGAATTTCCATTCCTTCTAAATAGACTAAAAACCGATCCACTAAATTCGTTGAAAAATCCGGTTCCACAGCGGACATTACCACTACGCCGATATCTACATTTGAAACAGGCGGACGAACTAAAGAATTTTTTCTTGGATGAATTTTCTCCAATACTCCTTCTTCCAGAGTATCACTTGTAAAATCCACAATATCTCCTACTAATGGAGACTGCCCTCTTTTTCTAAAAACTCCACGTGCTCGAGTTTGATAAATTTGATGAGAGGACTCGATATAATAAAAGCCACTTAAGGCTCGAATAATTTTTCCTTGAGGCATAATCGCTCCTTCTTTTTTTGTTATCAGTTACATTATAAAGATTTTCCAAAGAAATTGCTATGCTTTCTACTCGAATTCATCTTGAAATCTCAACTTCTTTTAGAATTTTTTCATACTTGAGGCTAGAGAAAAAGAGTTTTCATAGTAGTATGAGTGATAGTATCTGTTCTTACAAATACTATCACAGGGAAAATTGAGACCTAGGCTCAATTTTTAGCCATGAGACTTGCACAGCAAGGCTGCTGGCGTCCTAATACTACTATCATAAACTCTTTTTCAAAAAATTATTTTTTATATAAATACCATCCGCTAATCATTGCAACGATACCCATAAAGGCACTCGCCATATAAAATGGAGCAATAAACGGATTCCAATTCAACCATTCAGGGAGTTTCGTCATAATAACCGGAGTTAAAATCACCCCAATATTCCCTCCAACTAACACAATACTAGTTGTTAAATTAATCTCTTCTTTTTCAAATATTTTATAAATAAAATAGAAAATAAACGACATTGTACCTACAAAACTTACCCCAATTAAAACACTCGCTACATAATATAAAACAATCTGTTTAAAGAAAATAAAGATTAAACTACCAATAGCCATACTAAGTAGCATCATCGGCAATGTTAAATCTCCAACTTTTTTCAATAACATTCCGAAAATAAAGCCAGCAATCGTACCACTGAGAGCTAAAATCGTTAATAAATTACGAGATAAAGCCACTTCTAATTGATAATGCGTTAAAATAAGCGATGGAATTTTAATCGTTAATCCCATATAACTCACTCCTACTAAAAATGTTAGAAGTGTTAACATAACGGTCGCTAAACGAATGTTTCCTTTTTTCTTAACACGTTGTTCTACTGGAGTATTTGGAACATATTGATAAAATAATAGGAAAATTGGAATCGCAATTAAATAAGTTAAAAATACCGCACGTTCTCCAAACAACAATAAGTACCCTGATAAAAATGTCGTTAGTGCTTTCCCAATATTTAAGAAAGCTGTTCTCATCCCAATCATTGTTGCTTTTTCATCCGACTCAAAAAAGTCACTCATCAAACTAATAGACAGAGAATTAAATAATCCAATCCCTGCTCCTAACAACATTCGACTAATCATCACTAATTTAAAATTCGTTAAAAAGGCTGGAAGAGGTCCAAAAATAATAATTAAAGCAATCCCTAATAGTACTGTATTCTTTTTTCCAATTTTATTCATGACAAAATTACTAATTAACACAAAAATCGTAATCATCATTGCCGGAATCGTCGCTAAACTTTCGACAGAAGCCAATCCTAGTTCTGGATTCATCCCATGATAATACTCATATAATTTAGGTAGTACTGGAGAAATCGCCAAATGAGACATTAATAAAGTCGAAATACTCACTAATGAAAATTTTGAAATAGTAGATAACTTCATATACATAACTCCTTAAAAAACATTAGTATTTATTTTACTGAATGATGCTAAGAATCGTCAAGTACCAGTAAAATTCTCCTATTCTCTTAATCCATCCCATAAAACAACTCGTCCATCCTGTAAAGACTTTTGTACATCAATAATTCTTTGATTCGAACTTCCTCTAAATTGCAATGTTAAATCTCTTTTTGTTATATCAAATCGTCCATCTACTAAAATATCGAGTTCTTGTAGCAATGCTTTTTTGTCAGGTGTTTCTAACTGTAGCTCTTCCCAAGTATATCCAGTCCATGACCATATATCTTTAGAATGCCCATACACACTCCGTAATTTACGAACAAGAGACAAACATACTTGCGTATTTAAAAAAGGTTCTCCACCTAATAAAGTTAATCCTTGGCAATAACTAGCTCCAATGTCTTGAATAATTTGTTTTTCTAATTCTTCTGTATAAAGAATTCCTGTATTAAAATTTTGTGCTTTAACATTATAACAACCTTCACAGGCAAATAAACAGCCACTCACATATAAAGAACAACGTACTCCTTCTCCATCTACAAAATTATAAGGCTTATAACTAGCAATTTTCCCTTTAGAATATTCATCACTTGTCCATTCTCCCGGCTTTGGAAACTTCATACCCAGCCCTCCTAATTTTTTAGATTTCTTTCAGTAGAGAGATGTTTTACCCGTGATTTAATTTCTTGGTGTCTTCCATGGACCATGGGGCGAGCTTGAGGATTTCCTAAATAACCACAAGTTCGTTTAACGACATCACAAGTTTTCGGATTTCTATTTTTACAAATTGGACATTCAAATCCTTTTGCAGTCGGTTCAAACTCCCCTTCATACCCACATTCATAACAACGATCAATCGGTGTATTCGTTCCAAGATAACCTACTCTTTCATATGCATAATCCCAAACTGCTTCAAGCCCTTTTGGATTTTGTTTCATAACAGGATATTCGCAATAATGAATAAATCCACCTGAAGAATAAATTGGATAATCTTTTTCGAACTCAATTTTTTCAAATGGAGTTGGAGACTTTCTCACATCATAATGGAAACTATTTGTATAATATTCCTTATCTGTAATATCCGCTACATCTCCAAATTTTTCTTGGTCTAATCGACAAAAACGATCTGTTAAACTTTCACTTGGCGTTGCATATACACTAAAATGATAGTCATATTCATCCGACCATTCCTTTGTTTTCTCGCTCAATCGTTTCACAATATTTAAGGTGAAATCTTTTGCTTCTGGATTTGTTTCCCAACAATTGCCAAAAAAGACAGTAGCCGTTTCATATAAGCCAATATATCCAAGAGATACTGTTGCACGACGATGTTTGAATACTTCATCTACTGGTTCATCATTCATCAATCGTTTTCCAAATGAACCATAACGATATAAAATAGGCGCATTCGCTGATTTTGCCTCTTTACAACGTTCTACACGATACACTAATGCATCTTTACAAATTTGTAATTTTTCTTCTAAAATAGTCCAAAATTGCGCTTGATTACCATCTGATTCTAACGCAATTCTTGGAAGGTTTAGGGTCACAACTCCTAAATTCATTCTTCCATCCGAAACATCTTCACCTTTTTCATTTTTCCAACCTTGTAAAAATGAACGGCAACCCATCGGCACTTTAAAACTACCCGTAATTCTAACGATTTGTTCATAATTTAAAACGTCTGGATACATTCTTTTGGTCGAACATTCTAATGCTAATGATTTAATATCATAATTCGGGTCCTTTGGTTCTAAATTCATACCACGTTTTAACGTGAAAATTAATTTAGGGAAAATAGCTGTTCTTTGTTCTTTCCCAATCCCTTTGATTCTTACTTTTAAAATTGCTTTTTGAATTTCTCGTTCAAATAATGACACTCCTAATCCAAATCCTAATGTTGTAAATGGGGTTTGCCCTTGAGAAGTATATAGCGTATTAATTTCATACTCTAAGGATTGCATAGCATCATAAATATCTTTTTTCGTTTTTTCTAATGCATACGCTTCTTGTTTTTCTTCTCCATCTACCCACTTTTTAGCATCTTGTATATGTTTTTCATAATTTAATTTTGCATAGGGAGCTAATACTTCATCAATACGATTGGCTGAACATCCTCCATATTGACTTGAAGCAACATTCGCAATAATTTGTGCCATTTGAGCAGTAGCTGTTTGAATTGATTTTGGACTTTCAACATCAGCATTCCCAATTTTAAATCCATATTCAAACATTTCTTTAAAATCAATTAAACTACAATTCGTCATTGGTAGATATGGATGATAATCTAAATCATGATAATGAATATCGCCTTTTAAATGCGCATTTGCAACATGAGGTGGTAGCATTTTTAATCCGAAAGCTTTCCCTACTGTTCCTGCCATCAAATCTCGTTGCGTATTAAAGACTTCACTATCTTTATTGGCATTTTCATGAATAATACTTGCATCTCTTTGACTTAATTTTGTTAATCGCTGGGTAATATCCATTTCTTTTTCTCTTTTTTTATCCCATTCAATTCGATTGACAAGAAATTGATTCGCTAATACCGTTTCCCCTTCTTTTTTTAAAGATTGAAGAATTATATGTTCAATCTCTTCTGATTTAATTTCTGCTAGCTGTAAACTTTCTATTTCTGATAAAATCCTTCTCGTAACTTCTGCTAGCACTTCTTTACGTTTTTTTGAAAGTTCACCGCATAAACTTTTCTCTGCTTTTTCTAAACCATAAAAGATTTTTTTATGATTGAAAGGCTGTACTCTACTATCTTTTTTCGTTACAAATAATTCTGTCACACTCACTCCTCCTTTATATTTTTTATAACCTACATCATCATACACCTATATATTGTGTTTTTCAACTATTTTTAAAACTATATATAGTATTATTACCTACAAAAAAACTTCTATAGACACTCTCGTCTCTATAGAAGTTTAATCTTAAAGTCTCTAAACGAATGAAGAAGATTTACTATAATCATACTCCCCTATAAATTTCCTCATTCTAACTTAGAAAAATTTTAATGTTCTGGCTTAATTTCTTTTCCTGCTACGGTCGTTGTTTTCAATAAAGCCTGAAGATTTTCTTTCATCACTGAAATATAATCATCACCCTTATCCATTTCTTCTTTTGTTAAAGATTCTAATGGATTTAACACCTCTAACACAACTCCCGTTTCTGTTGCTAGAGTCTTCGCAATTTTTTCTGATGCATTTTCTTCAAAATAAATATAACGAATTTCATTTTCTTTAATATACTTCGTTAATTCAGCTAGACGAGCTGGTGAAGGTTCTGCTTCTGGAGAAATTCCTGCAATCCCAACTTGATTCAACCCATAATCTGTTGCTAAATATCTAAATGCTGTATGTTGTGTCACAAAATTCTTTTGTTTTGCATCTTTCAAAGCTGTTGTGTACTCATTATCTAACTGAGATAATTTTTCTAAGTATGCTTGTGCATTTGTTTTAAATGCAGATGCTTTTTCAGGAAATGCTTCACTTAATTGAGCTGTAATCTTTTCGACTAATAATTTTGCTTTTTTAGGAGATAACCATACATGCGGATCAAACTCATGTTCATGTTCATCATGGTGTTCTTCTCCTTCGTGATCATGATCTTCTTCAATTGGCAATAATTCCAAATCTTTTGTTGCTTTAATTTCTTTTACTTTTGAATCTGTTAAACTCTTCATCACAGTTGGAACCCAAGTTTCCATATTTTCATTATCATAAACTAAAGCATCTGACTGAGAAATTTTTGCAATATCTTTTGCTGTTGGATCATATTCATGTGGTTCAGTTCCTGCACTAATTAATAATGTCACATTCCCTTCTTCCCCAACGATATTTCTAGTGAAGTCATACATTGGGAAAAATGTTGTCATAATATTTAATTTAGATTCTTTTTGAGGTTTTGTAGAAGTAGTTGGTTGAGAACAAGCACCTAATAAAAATGCTGCTCCTAACACTGCTATTATTTTTTTACTTACTTTCATCATTGTACTCCTCTTATTTTTTCTTTCCACGTTTCGCTTCATGAATCAATTTTAACGCACGTTTACGAGTTTTAATATTTGGGCTTTTCATTTGTCTATATGCTGTTGCTAAATCTTGTTTCATTTCTTTCCCTCCATTACTATAAATTACCAGCTTGCTTTGACAACACCTGGTATTAATCCTTTATGAGCTAAATCACGGAATTTAATTCTTGAGATTCCGAATTTTCTCATATAGGCTCTTGGTCGACCATCAACCATGTCTCTATTTTTTACACGATTTGGATTTGAATTAATCGGTAATTTACGAAGAGCTTCATAATCTCCAGCTTGTTTTAATTCATATCTAATTTGAGCATATTTTTCTACTAATGCTAATTGTTTTTGATGTTTTGCAATTTTTGACTTCTTAGCCATTTGTTCTCCTCTTTTCATTTTAACTTTTCTTAAATCGTAACATTTACGTTTTATGATTATAACAGTTCTTTTTTTGTTTTGCAATAGGTTTTTACTGTTTTTTTCGAAGAAAATGAAAAAACTGCTGGTATTAAACCAACAGTTTTCATTTTCATTATTGTTTTAATCGACGGTGTTTTGAAACACCAATACGGTTAATCGCTTTGTTTAAAGCAATTTTCGCACGTTCTACTTCACTCTTAGAGCAATTTTTATTTTGGATAATTGCTTCTGCTTTATCACGTGCTTGTTCTGCTCGATTAACGTCAATATCACGTGCACGTTCGGCAACGTTCGCAATAACTGTTACGACATTATCACGTACTTCCATAATTCCTCCACCAATCGCAATATAATCGGTAGGAGAATCTTCTAAGAAACGTTTTACTCGTAATTCTCCAATTTTTAATGGCAACATGATTGGTGCATGGTTTGGAAGAATCGTAATTCCCCCATCAATAGCTTGTGCACTTACGGAATAAGATCTATGATTATAAACCTTTCCTTCTGGTGTTGTTACGACTACTAAAAGTTCATGATTTTCAAGCATGATTAATTACCTCCTCGGTAACCTGCCGCTTGTGCTTTTTTAAGAACATCTTCAATCGGTCCAACGTTTCTGAATAAGTCTTCCGGAATATCATCATATTCTCCATCAATAATTCCTTTAAAGCCACGTACTGTATCTTTAATCGGTACATATGAACCTGGTTGACCTGTAAATGCTTCTGCAACGTGGAAGTTTTGAGATAAGAAGAATTGAATTCTTCTTGCACGGTTTACAATAATCTTTTCACTATCAGATAATTCATCAATCCCTAAAATAGCAATAATATCTTGTAATTCACGATAACGTTGTAACATTTGTTGAACTTTCATAGCTACTTCATAGTGTTCTTCCCCAACAATTTCTGGAGTCAATGCACTTGAAGTTGATGCTAATGGATCCACCGCCGGATAAATCCCTTGTTCGGTTAAACGACGCTCTAAGTTTGTCGTTGCATCTAAATGGGCAAATGTTGTAGCTGGCGCTGGGTCAGTATAGTCATCCGCCGGAACGTAAATCGCTTGAATCGAAGTAATAGAACCATCTTTTGTTGAACTAATACGTTCTTGTAATTGACCCATTTCAGTTGCCAATGTTGGTTGATACCCTACAGCTGAAGGCATACGACCTAAAAGTGCTGATACTTCTGAACCTGCTTGAGTAAAACGATAAATATTATCAATGAATAATAATACATCTTGTTTTTGCTCATCACGGAAGTGTTCGGCAATCGTTAATCCAGTTAATGCAACACGCATACGTGCTCCTGGTGGTTCATTCATTTGTCCAAATACCATCGCTGTTTTAGCGGATACCCCTGAGTCTTGCATTTCATGGTAAAGGTCATTCCCTTCACGAGTACGTTCCCCTACACCCGTAAATACAGAAATACCCCCTAATTCTTCAGCGATATTATGAATCAATTCTTGGATTAATACAGTTTTACCTACTCCGGCACCTCCGAATAATCCAATTTTTCCTCCTTTCAGATAAGGAGCTAATAAGTCAATAACTTTAATTCCTGTTTGTAGAATTTCATATTGACTACTTAATTGTTCAAATTTAGGCGCTGGTTTATGAATTTCATCACGTCTAAAATCTTCAGGAAATTCCTCTCCTAAATCAATCGTATCGCCTAATACATTAAATACACGACCTAAAGTCTCTGTTCCAACTGGAACACTAATCGTACGTCCTAAATCAATAACTTTCATGCCTCGTTGAAGACCATCAGTTGATTCCATGGCAATTGTACGTACAGCACCATCCCCTAATTCAACAGCTGTTTCAAGCGTAATTGTTTTTTTATGCCCTTCTTGATCTTCTTTAATAACATGCAGGGCATTGTGAATATCAGGCACGCCTGCTTCTAAAGGAAATACAACGTCCACAACTGGTCCAACTACTTGCAAAATTTCTCCAGTTCTCAAAAAAATTTCCTCCTTTCACTCTTACTGTTCTTCTAGAGCTGCTGCTCCGCCAACGATTTCAGTTATTTCTTGTGTTATTTGTGCTTGACGACGTTGGTTTAAATCTTGTGTCAAATCACTAATTAAATCTCTCGCATTATCCGTTGCACTTCTCATAGCTGTCATACGTGAAGCATGTTCAGCAGCTTTTGCATCGATAATTGCCCCATAAATAAGAGATTCAGCATATTGAGGCAATAATGTTTCCATAATAATTTCTTTATTTGGCTCAAAAATATAATCTAACTCATATTCTTTCGCTTCATCTTCATCTAAGTCAATAATCGGTAACATTTTTTCAACACGATAATTTGATAATAATGCATTCACATGGTGATTATAACAAACGTAAAATTCATCAAATTCACCTTGTCTAAACATTTGTACGGCACTACTTACAATTTTACGAACTTCTTCAAATGATGGAATATCACTAACTTCATTAATTTCTAAACGAACATCAATCCCCATCTTTTTGAAGAAACGACTTGCAGCTCCACCAATCGTTAAAATTACATATTCATCTTTTGAATCATGATCTGTTTGTAACATTTCACGTGTTGCTTGGAAAATAGAAGAATTATAACTTCCTGCTAATCCCTGGTCAGATGAAATCACAAGATATCCTGTTTTTTTCACAGGTCTTTCAATTAATAAATCATGATAATCAATAAATGATTCATCTTCATCATGAATTACTTCTTCCTCTAATTCTTCATCTTTATGATCATGCTGTGCATATAGTAAGTGAGTTACAACTTCACGAATTTTTTCAGCATAATCATGATATCGACGAACGGCTTGTTCAGACTTAGCTAGTTTTGAAGCAGAAACCATTTGCATAGCACTTGTAATTTGACTTGTTTTTTTCGTTGAAATAATACGCTTCTTCAAGTCGTTTAATGAAGACGCCATACAATTCACCTCTTCTTTCTAGTTCGTATTATTTTGAGCGTTCGTATAGATGAATTTGTTTAAACTTCTCAATTACTTGGTAGAAAGCTTCTTCATCCGGAATTTTTTCTTCATCACGAATACTTGCTAAAATATCTGCATGTTCATTTTCTAAATGTTGATACAATGCTTTTTCGAAATCTTTTAATCTTTCAATTGGAATTGAATCTAAAATTCCTTTTGTTAATGCAAATAAAATCGATACTTGATGTTCAATTGGTAATGGTCTATGAACATCTTGTTTTAGTACTTCCACGGTTCTCTTACCACGATTTAATTTTTGTTGTGTTGCTGCATCTAAATCAGAACCAAATTGAGTAAATGCTTCTAATTCACGGTAACTTGCTAAATCGATACGTAATGTACCAGAAACTTTTTTCATCGCTTTAATTTGCGCAGATCCCCCTACACGTGATACAGATAATCCGGCAGATAACCCTGGACGAACACCTGAATAGAATAAATCACTTTCTAAGAAGATTTGGCCATCTGTAATAGAAATTACATTTGTAGGAATATAAGCCGAAATATCTCCCGCTTGAGTTTCAATAATTGGTAAGGCTGTTAAAGAACCTCCACCTAATTCATCATTTAACTTCGCTGAACGTTCTAATAAACGTGAGTGTAGATAGAACACATCTCCTGGATACGCTTCACGACCTGGAGGACGACGAAGTAATAATGAAATTTCACGGTAAGCTGCTGCTTGTTTTGATAAATCATCATAAACAATTAAAACATCTTTTCCGTTATACATAAATTCCTCTCCCATTGCAGTTCCTGCATAAGGAGCAATATAGAGCATTGGAGCTGGTTGTGAAGCACTAGCAGATACAACTGTTGTATAATCCATTGCTCCATAACGTTTTAAAGTTTCTACTAAAGCTTTTACAGTAGATTCTTTTTGTCCAATTGCGACATAGATACATAAAGTATCTTTTCCTTTTTGGTTCAAAATTGCATCAATTGCAATACTTGTTTTACCTGTTTTTCTATCTCCGATAATTAATTCCCGTTGACCTTTACCAATTGGAACTAAAGCATCGATTACTTTTAATCCAGTTGCTAATGATTGATGCACACTTTTACGTTGCATTACACCTGGTGCTTCATTTTCTACCGGACGACGTTTTGTTGTTTCAAGTGCTCCTAAGCCATCAATTGGACGACCTAAAGCATCCACAACACGACCAATCAAAGCATCTCCTACAGGAACGTCTAAAATACGACCTGTACGACGCACTGATTCTCCTTCATGGATATTTTCATAAGTACCAAAAATAATAACACCAACATCATTTTTTTCTAGATTTTGTGCCATACCATAAGTACCATTTGAAAATTCTACTAATTCACCAGCCATCACGTTGGTAAGACCGATGACACGAGCAATTCCGTCCCCAATAAATGAAACTTCACCAATCTCTTCAATATGTTGTTCCGCTTCAAAGGAATTAATTTGGTTTCGGATTCCTGCTGTAATATTACCGAATTCCGTATCCATTGTCTCACCCCTTCAATCCTGTTTGACAAATTTTTTTCTTAAACTGTTCTAGTTTATATAATAATGTTCCATCTAATAAAT
Organism: uncultured Granulicatella sp.; assembly: GCF_963516875.1. Taxonomy (GTDB): domain Bacteria; phylum Bacillota; class Bacilli; order Lactobacillales; family Aerococcaceae; genus Granulicatella. The sequence continues at coordinate 113,314 of NZ_CAUQCL010000001.1, forward strand.
ATTCTTTTGTCTTTAATTTTACTCCACCAATAACAGTTGGATCGACCGTATTCACATAAGAATCATATTCTTTTTTTGTTTTCTTTTGAAAAGCTTGTGCAATACGTTCGATTTGTTCCTCAGTTAATGGAATCGCTGAAATCATTTCAAGTCGATTAGCTGAGTAAATATCTAAAAATGCTTCTACTGCTTCAATTAAATATGATGATTTATCCGGATGTAAGTACGGTCTTAAATAATCTTGTGTACTTTGGGATAAATTTGAAACAGCTTCTGATAATATTGACATTTTCTCATCAACAGACACTTGTTCTAAATGCATCAATTGACGAAAACGTGCCGTATTTTGAATGCCTTCTAATACTTCTTGCAATTCTTGTGTAACAATATTTAGAGTTCCATCATACTTTACTTGTCCATAAAAATGACTGGCCGCCTTGACTAATTCTTTATGAAATCTCACCATCAGCTTTCCAACCCTTCAATAAAGGATTCAATCACATCTTGATGTGTCTGCTCAGTCAACTCTTTATTTAAAATTTGGCTTGCAAGTTGAACGGATAAATCTACGATTTGTCCTTGCATTTGTGCTAAAGCACGTTGTTTCATGGAATCTACTTCACGTTGTCCATCTAGTTTCATTCTAGAAACAACATCTCGTCCTTCTTTAATCATTTCATCTTGCATTTTTGAAGCAGCTTCTCTTGTCGTATTTAAAATTTCTTGACCTTTTGCTTCTGCATTATGAATAATTTCTTTTGCATTTGCTTGAATTTCTTCAGCTGCTTTACGTTTTGCTTCTGCCTCATCTAAATCTTTACTAATTTTTTGACGACGAGCCTCTAATGTAGCTTCGATTTTATCCCAAGCAAAATGTTTTACTAAAAATAGTAATATAATAATTGAAATTAAGACAATAAGTGTATTCCCAAGAACAGGGCTACCTGTTAACATATACTGAAACATCCATCATCCCTCCTTTTCAACAAATTTATCTTTATAAATGATTATTTGATGAAAACTAGGATTAAAGCGATTAATACCGCAAAGATTGGCATCGCTTCGATTAAGGCTACCCCAACGAACATTGTTGAACGTAATTCATTACTCATTTCTGGTTGGCGTGTCATTGATTCAATTGTTTTTACGATAACTGCTTGGTTACCAAAAGCGGCTGCTAAAGCTGCCCCTGCTACTGCGATTGCTGCTGCTAATTCTGTCATAAGTTAATTCCTCATTTCTAAAAATTATTCATGTTCTACTTTATGTGCAATGTACACCATTGTTAATGTACAAAATACATAGGCTTGAATTGCTCCGATTACTACAGAAAATCCTTGCCAAACAACTCCTAATGGAATTGCAAAAATATATGTTAAGATTCCAAAACTGGATGAAAACATCACAATTAATCCTAACAACACTTCACCTGCATAAATATTTCCGTAAAGACGGAATGCAAGTGTAATTGTATTTGTAAACTCTTCAATTAATTTAATCGGTAACATTAAAGACATCGGACTCAAATAAGAGTTTTTGATATAGCCTTTTAATCCCATTTTTTGAACACCAGAATAGTGTGCAATTAAAGTTGTCATCAATGATAATGCCAAACACACTTCCGGACTTGCTGTAGGAGAAGCAAAGTAACTATGTTCTCCATAATGGAAATAAATCACTAAACCGACTATATTGGCGATTAAAATAAATGAGAAGAGTGAAAATACATATAAGTAATATGACTTGCCCGTTTCTTCATCTACCGCACTGTTTACAATCCCTTTTGTAAAATCCATTAGAGATTCAAAAACATTTTGCATCTTTCCTGGTTTCATAGAAACATTTCTAGCAGCTACAATAGAAAAAATCGTAACTACTAATACTGTCACTAGACAAGAAAGTAAGATTGGAACTGAAAAAGACAAACCAAAAAATTCTATCGTTTTTGGTAAAGCTTCCATAACTCATACTCCCTTATTTATTCCAAATAAAAAACTGACAAATTCCACCTATCGCATTCATTCGCTTTACGGTGATTATTGTCAGAATTCATGGCAATAGTCAGACGCAAAAGCGTGACTACGAGTTTATTTATTTGGTTCCAAATAGGCGATCACCAGCATCGCCTAATCCTGGAAGGATATAGCCGTTTTCGTTTAATCGCTCATCTAATGCTGCAGCATAGATATCAATTTCTGGGTGCGCTTCTTGAAGAACTTTTACCCCTTCTGGCGCAGCCACAAGACAACAAAACTTAATCGATTCAGGGTGCGCTCCACGTTTTAATAACGCATCAATCGCAGCCACTGCAGATCCTCCTGTAGCTAACATTGGATCAACTACAAATAATTGTCTTTCAGAAATATCTGAAGGCAATTTTACAAAATACTCAACAGGTTGTAATGTATCATGATCACGGTACATTCCAACATGTCCAATTTTGGCAGCTGGAATTAATTCTAAAATTCCGTCAACCATTCCTAAACCAGCACGTAAAATAGGAATAATGGCAACTTTTTTACCCGCCAAAGTTTTCAATGTTGTTTTTACTAATGGAGTTTCAATCTCCACATCTTCTAACGGTAAATCTCTTGAAACTTCATATGCCATTAACATTGAAATTTCATTTACAACCTCACGAAAGACTTTTGTTCCACAATCTTTTTGTCGAATCATTGTTAATTTATGTTGAATTAACGGATGATCTAACACATTAAACTTACCCATCTTGCTTGCTCCTTCCACAATATATTTTCACTATTTGTTATTCTACAAAAAAATGAATCAAAATACTAGTATATAAATAGGAAAAAAAGAGTTTTTTCCTTAAAATTTCATTAAGAAAATATTGCTTTCATTTTTTATGTGACTGATTACATTGTGTTATCCATACAATGGAAATTGTTTTGTTAACTCTTGTACAGATTGACGAACTTCATCTAATTTATCTTCGTCGTTTGCATGAGTTAGTGTGTCTACAATTAGTTGGGCAACTGTTTTTGCTGCTTCTTTATCAAAGCCACGTGTTGTAATTGCTGCTGTTCCAACACGAATACCACTTGTCTTCATAGGTGGAAGTGGGTCAAATGGAATTGCATTTTTATTCACTGTAATTCCAACACTATCTAATAATTCTTGAGCTTCTTTTCCGTTCAATCCAGTAGAAGTAATATCTAATAATAGTAAATGATTATCTGTTCCGCCAGAAATTGGACGAATACCACTTTCATTAAATACTTCTGCCATTGCTTTTGCATTTTCAACAACATGCTCGATGTACTCTCCAAATGCTGGTTGAAGTGCTTCATGGAAGGCAACTGCTTTTGCTGCAATTACATGTTCTAATGGCCCACCTTGGATACCTGGGAAGATGGCACTATTAATTTTCTTTGCAAATTCTTGCTTCGCTAAAATCAAGCCACCTCTTGGTCCACGTAATGTTTTATGCGTTGTTGAAGTAACAACATCAGCATAAGGAACTGGATTTTGATGAGCTCCTTTTGCCACTAATCCTGCAATATGAGCCATGTCTACCATGAAATAAGCATCAATACTTTTAGCAATTACACTAATACGTTTGAAATTAATTTCTCTTGGATAGGCAGATGCCCCTGCAACGATTAGTTTTGGACGTTCTGATTTAGCAATTTCTTCTAAGGCATCATAATCAATCATTTCTGTTTCGGGATTCAATCCATACGCAATAAAATCATAATCTTGACCAGAGAAGTTCACTCCCATTCCATGGGTTAAATGTCCGCCATGACTTAAGTCCATTCCTAAAATTTTGTCTCCTTTTGAAACAAGCGCACGATAAGCCGCCATATTCGCTTGAGAACCAGAATGGGGTTGAACATTGGCATATTCCGCTCCAAATAATTCTTTTACACGGTCGATTGCTAATAGTTCAATTACATCGACATATTCACATCCACCATAATAACGACGGTTTGGATAGCCTTCAGCATATTTATTCGTTAAAATGCTACCTTGCGCTCGTAATACAGCAGGTGAAACGAAGTTTTCTGAAGCAATTAATTCAATCCCGTGCTTTTGACGCTGGGCTTCTTTTTCAATTGCATCAAACACAAGTGTGTCTTCTTTAAACTGTGTCATTAGCTTCACTCCTTTTCTTCAATAGAATTATTCTAACATAGTTTATCAATATCCTCAAAATTAGTAGCTTCTTGTTTGCTATTAATTTCTACCATGAGTACATTGATTTCCTAGAGTTCTTTTTTTGTAGCACTTGACGCTTTTTCCAAACGATTCATATATGCTAATCCCGCACCTTCTTTCACACTTGCTTGCGCTAAAATAATAGTCGCATCTGTATGATCTAATGAACGCAATGCATTAAATAAATGATGATTCATATCTGCAACAGAATCTTTTTCTCCTAATGAATAAGACTCTTCTACTTTAGGGCTCACTTCATCTAAAACATCATTTGTTGCCATCACTGCAACTTTTTTTCCTTGTTTTTGATATTCTTCAATTAGTAAATGCCAAAACTCTAAAGAACCTTCCACCACAACAACAGGAGTAGTTGGAGCATAGTGACGATATTTCATTCCTGGTGATTTAGGAGTTACTTTTTCCCCGGTTGTTGTTTTCATATATTCTACTAATGGACCAATAATTGGTTCAATTTCTTCTTTTGTAATGACTCCTGGACGTAAGATGACTGGACCTTCTTCATTGGTTAAATCAATGACTGTAGATTCAACCCCAACACTTGTATCTCCACCATCAACGATTCCTGCAATTCTTCCATCCATATCTTCTACTACATGTTGGACTCTTGTCGGACTTGGTTTTGTCGATTGATTGGCACTTGGACCAACTAATGGAATGCCAACTTGTTCAATTAACGATAATGTCAACTCATGATTTGGCATTCTAAATGATACAGTCGGTAATCCTGCTGATAATGCTGAAGCATAAATACCAGGCTTTGCTTTTAAAATCATCGTCAATGGTCCCGGCCAAAAATGTTTCGCTAATAATTTCGCATTTTCTGGAAATTCTTCAACAGTATCGATAATCTGTTCTAAAGAATGAACATGCACAATTAATGGATTATCACTCGGTCTTCCTTTAGCTTGAAACACTTTTAAGACCGCTTCTTGACTCGTTGCAATCGCTCCTAATCCGTACACCGTTTCTGTTGGGAAAGCTACAACTTCTCCTTCTTTCAATAAAGTAGCTGCTTTTTCTAATGTTTCTTGATGAAAAATTTGTGTTTTCATGTTACTTCCTCCCTCCTACAATAATCATTCGGTCATTTCCTGATAAATCTTTATGAATACTCACTTCTCGATTCGGACAATACTGTTCAAATAATTGCTGAACATCCTTTCCTTGCTGGAATCCAATTTCAAAAAATGCTTGTCCTTCTTCTAATAAGTAAGTTTCTAATTTTTGGGCAATATTCCGGTAAATCGCTAATCCTTCATCTTCTGCAAAAAGAGCTACTTCTGGTTCAAATCGTAAAACCGATTCATCCATCACATTTTTTTCTGAAACATCAATATAAGGTGGATTGCTTATGATACAGACAAACTTTTGAGGAGAAACTTCTTGAAATACATCACTAAGATATAAAGAAACATTTTCTAACTGATATTTCTCTTGATTTTTCTTAGCAACGTCAAGCGCTCCTTCTGAAATATCCACGCCCTGATAAGAAAAGCCTGGACATTCTAACGCTAATGTATGAATAATACAACCTGTCCCTACTCCAATTTCTAATACTTTTCCACTAGAATGTTTAGATAAAAAAGCAATAATTTTTTCAACTAATTCTTCTGTCTCAGGTCTTGGAATTAAAGTGTCGGGACTCACGATAAATTCTCGTCCATAAAACTCCGCTTGCTTTGTAATATATTGCAATGGTTCAAAATTTGATAAACGAATAAGTAGTGGTTCCATTTGATCCCATAATCCAATTCCTGCAGGCTGATTCAAATGAATAAGTAACTCTGTCATCGTCCAATCATTCAAATATAAACTTAATTGACGAGCATACCACTCACAATCTTCTTTCAAAAAAGAAGGTTGTCTTTCTTGTAAAAAACAAGAAGCCCTAACTAGGACTTCCTGATTCGTTGGATTAGTTATTTCCATTATTTAATTGCTCCAATTTTTCAGTGTGATCGTATAAAATTAATGCATCGACAATTTCATCAATTTTTCCTGCAAGAACTTGGTCTAATTTTTGTAACGTTAATCCAATACGATGATCTGTCACACGGTTTTGAGGGAAGTTGTATGTACGAATACGTTCTGAACGATCCCCTGTACCAACGGCAGATTTTCTATTAGCATCATATTCTGATTGAGCTTCTTGAGAGATTTTATCGTATACACGAGCACGTAATACTTTCATCGCTTTCTCTCTGTTTTTTAATTGAGAACGTTCATCTTGCATCGCTACGACAATACCTGTTGGTAAGTGAGTTAAACGAACGGCAGAAGCTGTTTTATTAACGTGTTGTCCACCCGCTCCAGAAGCATGATAAATATCTACACGAATATCTTTATCTTCTAATTCAATTTCTACTTCTTCTGCTTCAGGCATAACTACAACGGTTGCAGTCGATGTATGAACACGACCTTGAGATTCTGTTGAAGGAACACGTTGAACACGGTGAGCTCCTGATTCATATTTTAATTTAGAGAATACATTATCCCCCGTAATCATTAAAATAACTTCTTTATATCCACCAATACCTGTAATGTTAGCATCCATTACTTCTACACGCCAGCCTTGAGATTCCGCATATTTTTGGTACATTGCTAATAAATCTCCAGCAAATAACGCTGCTTCATCTCCACCAGCAGCTCCACGAATTTCCATAATAATATTTTTACCATCATTTGGATCTTCTGGTAATAATAAGAATTTAATTTTTTCTTCTAATTCTACTTTTTCTTTTTTTAGAGAAGCTAATTCTTCTTTAGCCATTTCAGCCATTTCACTATCTAAGCCTTCTCCTAGCATTTCTTCTGTATCGCCAATTTCTTCCACTACTTGTTGATAACGTTTAAAAGTTTCAACTTTTGGACGTAAATTCGATTCTTCTTTTGTTAATTCCATGAAACGTTTTGTATCGCTAATCACATCTGGGTCACTTAATAACTCAGATAACTCATCATATCGAATAATAAAACTATCTAATTGATCAAACATAATTTCCTCCTTAAACTCTTTCTTCACCTGGGTGTGAATAATGATAACGACAAACAGGATAATAAGATTCATTCCCGCCAATTTGAATTTGTTCACCTGTATAAACAGGTTTTCCATCAACGACACGCATATTCATACTTGCCTTTTTATGGCAGTACCAGCAAATCGTTTTAATTTCCTCAATTTTATCGGCGTATAATAATAAATATTTAGATCCGGTAAATAATTCATTTTGGAAATCATTTTTCAATCCAAAAGCCATCACAGGAATATCCAAAATATCTACAATATGCGCTAAATCTAAAATATGTTCTCTACTTAAAAATTGAGATTCATCAATTAAAATACAAGCAGGTTTTACTTCTTGTTCTTTCACAATGGCAATAATATCTGTTTCATCATAAATAGGAATCGCTTGTCTACGAATTCCAATACGACTAGAAACATATCCTACTTCATCACGATCATCGATTGCACTTGTAAATAATAATACAGATTTATTTTGTTCTTCATAATTATGAGCAACTTTTAAAATTTCAATCGACTTTCCACTATTCATTGCACCATATTTAAAAAATAATTGTGCCACAATTTTAACCTCCTGACACTTTTATATACCTTTAACATCTTACGATAATATCGAGAGTTGTGCAACGAAAAACTATAAAAAATCATTATGAACTTTTTCATATAATTCCAAACAAATTCTTATTCATTTCTTAATAAGAAAAGAAGCGAATTGTATTCCTTTTCAGTCATTTTATGCTACAATAAAAAAGAATATTTTTTGAAAGGATGCACGTTTCGTGAATATACGTACCAAACTTGCCATTGAAGCGGGAAAATTGACTCGCTGGGCACTTAAAACTTTTACAAATGGTGGAAGTAGTTTCCCAGGAAAAGTAGCTCATGCTATTGATCCACATATTTTAAAACATTTATCAGACCATTATGAAGTCATTATTGTTAGTGGAACAAACGGAAAGACTTTAACGACTTCATTAATCGTTCAATTATTAAAACAAAAATACCCAAATATTTTAACGAATCCAACCGGAGCCAATTTAATACAAGGGATTGTTTCTACTTTCTTAAATCATACTCCTGTTAAAGGTGAAAAAAATATTGCTGTATTAGAAGTTGACGAAGCAACGATTAAACATATTACACCATTTATTCAACCAAAATTATTCGTATTTACAAATATTTTTCGCGATCAAATGGATCGTTTTGGCGAAATTTATACAACTTATCAATTTATGTTAGATGGGGCAAGCTTTGTTCCAGAAGCAACTATTTTATCAAATGGAGATGCGCCAATTTTTAATAGTGATACTCTTCCAAATCCAAGACTGTATTTTGGATTCAATCATACAGAAGATAGTCACTATCAAGCACATTACAATACGGATGGTATTTTATGTCCACATTGCCATTCCATTTTACAATATAACTTTATTACGTATAGTAATTTAGGAAAATATTACTGCCCTAACGGAGATTTCAAACGTCCTGAATTAGACTATGCCGTGACAGAGTTAACAGAATTGTCTCTAACAAAATCTTCTTTTAAAATTGATGGATTTGATTTTTCACTTCCAATTGGTGGACTATACAACATCTATAACGCTCTAAGCGCTTATGCAACAGCTAGATTTTTCGGCTTAACTCCTGAAGAAATTCAAGCAGGATTTGGACAAGCGCAAAGAGTCTTCGGTCGTCAAGAAACCTTTACACTAGAAGACAAAGAAGTCATGATTAACTTAATTAAAAATCCAGTAGGATTTAACCAAATCGTCCAACTACTTGGCTATGAAAAAGAAGAATTTTCACTTGCTGTTTTATTAAACGATAATTATGCAGACGGGCAAGATATTAGTTGGATTTGGGATGGTGAGTTTGAAGAACTTACAAAACTTACTCCAAAACAAACATACATTGGCGGACTTCGAGTTGACGACTTAGAAACTCGAATGGAAGTTGCAGGATTTACAAATCTCACAAAAATAGAAAATAATGATGACTTAATTGAAAAATTAAAATCAGTACCAACAAAAAAAATCAATATTTTAGCAACCTATACGGCATTATTACAACTCCGTAAAGACTTAGCTAAACATGGTTACTTGAAAGAGGGAATGACTTCATGAAAATCAGAATTTGTCATTTATACGGAAACTTAATGAATACTTATGGAGATAATGGAAATCTACTGATGCTCCAACATCGTGCAAAACAATTAGGCTATGAAGTCGAAACAACATTGATTAGCTTAGGTGATCCATTCAATCCTGAAGACTTTGATATCGTCATGTTCGGTGGTGGTCAAGACTATGAACAAACTATCGTGGCTAAAGACTTACAATCCAAAAAAGAAGCCTTAATCCACTTCATCGAAGATGATGGAGTTGTTTTAGGAATTTGCGGTGGCTTCCAATTATTAGGACGTTACTACATCAATGCAGCCGGTGAAAAATTAGATGGAATTGGCGCCATTGACTGCTATACAAATGGTCAATTTGACCACCGATTTATCGGAGATATTACAATTCAGGATGAAGAAACAGGAGAAACATATGTTGGTTATGAAAACCACATCGGAAGAACTTACCTCTGCAAAGGTCTTAAACCATTAGGTACCGTTACTAGTGGAAATGGAAATAATGATGAGGACAAAACAGAAGGTGTGCATTACAAAAATGTCTTCTGCTCTTACTTCCATGGACCACTGCTCGTTCGAAATCAACATCTTGCTGATCGTATGATTGAATTAGCCGCACAACGACAATTAAGTAAATAACAATAAGAATAAAGAAGCCTAGAAATGTGTGAGATTCATTTCTAAGCTTCTTTTTGTTTGTGTTATAATTAGTATAGGCATAAGAAAGGGAGTATAAAAAATGAAACAGAACAATAGATTTAGAGATATCGTAATACCTTTGTTACTATTAAGCTTACTAGTTTTCGCTGTTTTATTTGACGGAGAATATACAAAGATTGCTCTTTATATTAGCATCATTTTAAATATTATCTACACTTACTTAATGTACTTTAAAAAGGGGCGAAAGAAGTAAACACCTATACACTTTCCTTCATAAGACTTCCCTAAAAACATTGAATATTTTTAAAAAAACAAAGGCTTAGAAACATTGAAACATCAACATTTCTAAGCCTTATTCATCGTAAAAAATGGAGCCGGCGGGAGTCGAACCCGCGTCCAAATATATCGACACAATCAAATCTACATTCATAGTTTATCCATTTAGAGATTCGCTACTGATTAGCTGATAAACAAGCATCATCTTAAGCTAGCCTGATCATCTCTGTTTCACTTAGACAGACGGAAAAGTGAACCGTATCCCACTAATAATGAGACCTGGACCCGAGCACATGGGCGATGCCGGACAGATCTTAGCTTGCAGGTATTACGCTGCGAAAGCTAAAGTGTTTGTTTGTTGTTTGTCAGTTATATTTAACTGTAACGTTTTTACGTAGCCGTAACCTACGAAATGCATTGAAAGCTCAACCTATACCTGTCGAATCCGTAACGACCCCGTATATTCCTTTATACTAACAAAAATTTAACCTTCACGCAAATAATAACTGCTATTATCTATATCTACAAAAGATTATGAAGTGACCCCAAAAAGTCTAACTTTTTGGGGTCACTTCAATTTTATAAATCTTTCTGTGTTTATTTTTCAAATAATGTCATTGGTAATAATGAGAATTCACGCTCTACCGCTTCTTTTCTCAATGCAAAATGACTTGTTTGATTTAATACTTTCAAATGATATTGTCCATTTGAATATTCCACAATGTTTAAAGATGAATTATCAATCATATCTGATAATTTAAAATCAGGAATTAATTCATGTAAAATATTACGGATCGTCATTCCATGGCTAACAATTAGGATATGTTGATTTGTATCACGATGTTTATCGATTACTTTAATCAACCCTTGTTCTACACGAGACCAAAATTCCATAAAGTTTTCTCCAATATGATCTGGATCCATTGCTTTAATTTGATTCATCTCTTCAATTACATTTCTACCATCATTTTGATCAAAGGTACGTTGTAATGTTTTATACAAATTCGTCCAAACTTCTGTTGCATTTTGTCCTTCTAAACTTCCAAAACAAACTTCACGAAATTCTGGCATCATTTGCAAGCTTAATTGATCTCTTAAAGGATGATCTCTTAATACTAATTGAGCTGTTTCAATTGTTCTTCTTAAATCACTTGTATACACTGCGTGAAATGGAATATCTCTCATTCCTAATCCAGAACGAATTGCATCTAATCTACCTTCTTTTGTTAATGGAGTATCCGCCCATCCTTGAATTTTATTGTATCGATTAAAAACTGTCTCGCCATGTCTCATGAAATATAATGTAACGCCTTTATCTGCCATGATATTTCCTCCTCAAATCATTTGCTACTACCATTGTACTCAATTTTGCCAAAAAATCATATATTTAAGATGAAAGTTTTGAAAAATCCCAAATATCTGTTGCTAAACCTTCATAAAATTCTGGTTCGTGGCAAACCATTAAAATACTACCCTTATATTCTTTTAAGGCACGTTTTAATTCATCCTTAGCATCTACATCTAAGTGGTTCGTTGGTTCGTCTAACACTAATACATTCGATTCATCATTCATTAATTTACAGAAACGAACTTTTGCTTGTTCTCCCCCACTTAGTACTTGAACTTGGCTCTCAATATGTTTACTTGTTAATCCACAACGAGCTAATGCTACACGAACTTCAGGTTGTGTCATCGATGGGAATGTATCCCAAATTTCTTCTAGTGCTGTTTTACGATTGCCTTGAGGAGTTTCTTGTTCGAAATATCCTAAATCAATATAGTCTCCACGAGTCACTTTTCCTTCTAACGGCTTAATAATACCTAATAAACTCTTTAATAAAGTAGTTTTCCCGATACCATTTGCACCGACAATCGCAATCTTTTGTCCACGTTCCATTTCTAAATTCAATGAACCCGTTAAAGCACGGTCATATCCAATAACTAATCCTTCTGTTTGGAAAATATAACGACCTGGTGCACGAGAAGTTTTGAAGTCAAATTTAGGCTTTGGCTTTTCACCCGCTAGCTCAATCACTTCCATTTTATCTAATTTCTTCTGACGTGACATCGCCATATTACGAGTAGCTACACGAGCTTTATTTCGATTTACAAAGTCTTTCAAATCTGCAATTTCCTTTTGTTGACGATTATAAGCTGCTTCTAATTGAGATTTCTTCATCGCATACACTTCTTGGAATTGATCATAATCTCCTACATAACGACTTAATTCTTGATTATCCATATGGTAAATTAAGTTGACAACACTATTTAAAAATGGAATATCATGCGAAATTAAAATAAACGCATTTTCATACTCTTGTAAATAACGTTTTAACCATTCAATATGTTCCACATCTAAGTAGTTCGTTGGTTCGTCTAATAATAAAATATCTGGTTTTTCTAATAATAATTTTGCAAGTAAAATTTTCGTACGTTGTCCACCACTTAGTTCACTCACATCACTATCCATACCAAATGCTACAACGCCCAAAGCACGAGCCACTTCATCGATTTTTGCATCTAAAATATAAAAATCATGACTATCTAAACGCTCTTGAATTTCTCCAACTTCTTCTAACATTGCATTCATAGAAGCTTCATCTGCATCTCCCATTGCCATATATAATTCATTCATACGAGCTTCCGCCACAAATAAATCATCAAAGGCTTTACGTAATACTTCTCGAACGGTCATTCCTTTTTCTAACACTGTATGTTGATCTAAATAACCAACTTTTACATTTTTAGACCATTCGATTTTTCCTTCATCTGGTTGAAGTTTCCCCGTTACAATATTCATAAAAGTGGACTTACCCTCACCATTCGCTCCGACTAATCCAATATGCTCCCCTTTTAATAAACGGAAACTAACATCATTAAAAATGGCACGTTCCCCAAATCCATGGGTTAATTTTTCTACATTTAAAATACTCATTGATTTTCTCCTTCAAATTTCTCTGGGTCATTGTATCATATTTACAAGAGGAATATCAAAGTATAGGTGGAAAAGAAAAAAACTTTGCTACTATCGCAAAGTTTTTTTCTTTTCTACTACGCAAATTGCGCATGATATAAATCAGCATAAATACCATTTTTCTTCAATAATTCCTCATGCATACCATCTTCTGCTAAACCATCCTCTGTTACTACAATAATGCGGTCTGCATGTTGAATCGTTGCTAGGCGGTGCGCAATAATAAAAGTCGTTCTTCCTTTTGCAAGTTCATCAAAGGATTGTTGAATGAATTTTTCCGTTTGCGTATCTAATGCACTTGTTGCTTCATCCAAAATTAAAATCGAAGGATTTTTTAAGAAAATACGAGCAATCGATAAGCGTTGTTTTTGTCCGCCGGATAGTTTTACTCCACGTTCTCCAATTTGAGTATCCAATCCGAACTCTAAATCATCGACAACTTCTCTTAATTTAGAACGCTCAATAGCTTCTTCTACTTCTTCATCCGTTGCATCTAATCGTCCATAAAGTACATTTTCACGAATTGTTCCATTAAATAAAAATACATCTTGTTGAACAACTCCAATTTGACGTCTTAACGATTGCATTGTAAAGTTTCGAATATCTTGTCCATCGATTAAAATTTCTCCCTCTTGTAATTCATAAAAACGAGGTAATAAATTCACCAATGTTGTTTTCCCTACACCAGAAGGGCCTACAAACGCAACGGTTTCTCCCTTCTTCACATCCATTGAAACATGTTCCAAGACTGCTTTATTTTCTTCATATCCAAAACTTACATTGCGATAAGAAATATCTCCTTCAAAATGAGGCGCTTCGATTGCATCAGGTCGATCTTGAATATCCGGTTCAATAGCCATTAATTCTTGATAACGACGGAATCCAGCAACTCCTTTTGGATATAATTCAATCATCGAATTCATTTTATCAATTGGTCGAACAAAGACATTTGCTAGTAAAATATAGCCCACTAATTCTCCCGCAGTAAGTTTGCCTGTAACGGTAAAATACGAACCAAGCATTAACGTAAATAAATTAATACTACGCATTAATAAATAATTAAACGAACTACTTGAACCCATTGTTTTATAAAACTGAATTTTATTCGTACGGTATTCTTGAATTAATCCTTCAAATAATTGCTGTTCATGTTCTTCATTGGCAAAAGCTTTTACCACTCGCATCCCACTTAAAACATTTTCCAAACCAGCAGAATAATGAGCTAGCCCTTTATAAATTTGACGATTAATGTTTGACATTTTTCGATTGAAAACTGCTAAAGCAATCGCTAAAAACGGAACAAATACAATTGTCCATAAAGCTAACGTAGGCTGAACTTGGTACATCAATACAAACGACCCGATTAACGTCATAATAGCGATAAATAATTCTTCAGGGCCATGATGCGCTAATTCACTAATATCAAATAAATCACTTGATAAACGGCTCAATAATTCACCAATTTTCATATTATCAAAAAATGAAAATGATTGTTTTTGGATATGCTCAAATAAATTTCTTCTCATATCCGTTTCTATATTAATTCCTAATAAATGCCCGAATGATACGACAATATAATTTAACACGGTAGAAGTCACATATAGAAGCACTAAACTAAATCCTACTACTAGGATAATTCCAACATTTTGTTGTGGTAACACTTCATCAATAACACGATGAACCATTACAGGAAAGGCTAATTCTAAAATTGCCACAATAACCGCACAAGTAAAGTCTAATAAAAATAATTTTCGATACGGTTTATAATATTTAATAAATTCTTTTAACATCTACTAACTCTCTCCTTTTGCATAATGCATACTACTCCAGTCTTTCCATTTATAAACTAAATGTCCATATAAAACTGTTAAAGCATTCGAAAGTAGCATCGCAATCCAAATCCCAGTTGCTCCCAACTCTGTCAGGCTTCCTAAGATCCAAATAATTGGTAAACGAGCCACCCATAAACGACCAATTGACATATTCATAGAATATTTTGTTGCACTACAACCTTGGAAAAATCCACTATAAGCAGAAAACATCCCCATAAAGAAGATAATGAATGCTGTGTAATATAAATATTCAACCGCACTATTCCAAAGAATCGTATCCGTTACATCTTTAATAAAAATATGAAGTAAAGCATCTTGCCACATAAAAATGGCGACACTTCCAAGTGCAGAAATGAGTAACACCCAAATCAATGCTCGTTTAAAAATCGCATGAGCCCGTTCAAATAAACCAGCTCCCATATTTTGACCAATGATAGCCGTCAAAGCAGATCCAATTCCCATTTGAGGTTGCGTTAAAATATCTGAAATACGGTTGACCATTGAATAAGCTGCAAGAACCGATGTGCCATAGGATTGAATTAATCCATTTAATACAGTAAACCCAAACGCAGCTCCTCCATATCCAAATGCAGAAGGCCATGCTACTTGTAAAATTTTACGAATAACGGACGTATCATAATCCACTTCATACAATGGAACATGAATAATAGATTCTTTTCTAGTAGCCATAATCACTAAAATCAATAATATAACTTTCGAAATCACCGTTGCCCAGCCAGCCCCTTCAATCCCAGCATTTAACCCAGGAATTTGAGTAAAAGGAATAGTCGCAAAAATAAATATCGGATCTAGTAGAACATTCGTGATAGATGAAATTGTACTGACCACTGTTATTACTCTCGTTCTACCTTGCGCATTCAGTAGTGCCTGATATCCAAAATAGGCAAAGTCAAAAAACAATCCAATAAAATTAATTTTCAAATATGAAGTGGATTTCTCATAAAAGACGCCACTGGCTCCCATCCATTCGACAAACTGACCTGCAAAAATATAGCCAACGGTCGACAATATAAACCCAAAAACAAACGTTAGCGCCATCGTATTCCACGTATATTTCTTCGCTAATTTTAAATCATTTGCTCCAAAATATTGCGCAATAAGAGCCGTTGCTCCGACACTAATTCCCAATCCAATTGAGATAAACAAAAAATTTAACGGCCAAATAAACGCAGTCGCCGCAAAATCTTCAGCAGACAACTGAGCTACATACAATCCATCCGTTAAATTATATAAAGTTCGAATTAAGTTATTAATCATTAAAGGAGTGGCAATCGTTAAAATGACTCGATTAATATTTCCACTCGTTATAAAATTTTTTGTATTCTTTCTCTCCATTTTAATCACCTTTAACAGTATACAAGATTTTGCAGGATTAAGGTAGTGTTATGGTAGTTCTATAAAATATAGAATAAAAAGAGAAATGGTTTTTTATAGTAGTAAACTCATGAAACCGCTGGGCTACTGCCGTCCTTTACGACTATATCAAAAAAATCCACATCACCTACGCTCCCTCATACGAACACGAAAAAAGAGAAATGGATTTTTCGCCGTAGCAAGAGCATTAGTAGCCATACCGATGGCTACTAATATTAGGAAACTTCGAGACCCTAGGCTCGAAGTTTAGCAATGAGACTCGCTTTTGCGTGTAGTGACCCCAAAAAGTTAGACTTTTTTGAGACGACTTTAGTCGTCTCTTTTTGATTCTTAAAATAAAATGTATGAATAACCCCCTAGGGGGTTGCGCCAATTTTTGGCACTTTTTTTCTCTATACTGAACAATGTATTCTATACTGAACAGGACTCATCCATCCCAATTTTTCTTTTATACGATCTTCATTGTAATATTTAATAAATCGTTCAATTTCATTTTTTAATTCTTCGTAACTATAAAATATTCTGCCGTAATAAATTTCTTGCTTAAGTATACTAAAGAAATTCTCCATTATTGAATTATCTAAACAAGTTCCTTTTCTAGACATACTTTGAAAAATTTTCCCATCCTTTAATCTAGAAGCATATTCGTCTAATTGATAAGCCCATCCTTGATCAGAATGAAATGTCCTCCTATAGATACAATCTGATGTTATTTTTATTGTTCTATCTAAAACATCAATAATATTTTTAACCGAAGGATGTTTAGTGATATTATAGCTTATAATTTCATTGTTAAACATATCCATAAATGGATCCAGATATAATTTGTGTAGTGTTTTTTTACCTTTATCATCTACTTCATAATACTTGAATTCTGTTGTATCTGTTGTAATTTTTTGATGTGGAATAGAAGTGTGAAATCTTCTTTTAATTCTATTAGGCGCAATAACTCCAACTGTGCCTTGATAAGAATTGAATTTTCTACTTTTACGTGTAAAGGATGTTACTTGTAATTTTAATTTTTGAATAATACGCTGAACTTTCTTTTTGTTAATACAATATCCTTGATTACGAAGTTCTGCATGAATTCTTCTATAACCATAATCTTTATGAACGTTACGAATTTCAAGTATTTTTTCTTCTATATCTTTATCTGGATTCTCTCTAGTAAAACGTTTTTGCCAGTACATAAAAGTTGATTTAGCCATACCAGCATATTCTAAAAGATCTTTTAATTTGTATTTTTCTCGGAGACTGTCAATGACTCTAGCCGTTCTTTCGTTTTTGCTTCGTCCTCTAAATTCAGTCTCCGCACTGCTTTTAAAAAGTCGTTTTCCATCCTTAGGTGATAATTTTCTTCTTCTAATTTTTTGAATGCTTCTTCACTTATATTCTTTTGTTTTTTTGGTTTTGATGGACGTTTTTGTTGATATTCCACTGTATATTCTCTACCTTCCTGAGGATTTCTTAAAGCTTCAGGACCATCTTTTTTATATTTTTTAACCCAAGAACCGATGACCCTATGATTTAAAATTCCATATTTTAAGCCTAATTTACTATAAGAACCATTTCCCTTCAAGTAGGATTCTACCACTAATAGTTTTAATTCAAAAGGGTATACACGTCCATTCTCCAAAACTTTTAATCCTTCATCGCCAAATTTTTTGTAGGCTTTTACCCAATAACCAATTTGCCTAGTAGATTTTAAACCAAATTTTTTACTTAAAATTTGATAGCCACCTTCTCCCCGAAGATATGCTTCCACAACTTTCTTCTTAAATTCAAAGTCATATTTAGCCATAAAAATACCGACCTCCAAAAGTTAGATTTTTGGTCCAACTTTTTGGGGTCGGTACAGCGAGGCTGCTTGCGTCCTTTGCTACCTCAGAAAATTCCATTTCTCGCTCATAACAAGAAAAAAAGGCCAAGCTTCGCTTGACCTTCCATTTACTTTTCTCGAAATTACTTTTTAGTTTCTTTGAAAACAACGTGTTTACGTAATTTTGGAGAATATTTTTTTAATTCTAAACGTTCTGGGTTGTTACGTTTATTTTTGCTTGTTAAGTATAAACGTTCACCTGTTTCAGCACATTCTAATAAAATGTTGATACGCATGAATGACACCTCTCATTTCCAAATAGATTCAATAACTCATCGATTTTTTTACGATTTGCCTGTTTATAATAACAAAATCCTAGACCTTTGTCAATGGCTCTACTACAAATTCCAAATAATTTGTTCCTCCGTAAAGTTTCAAAGTAACTTCTAGTCATTCGACAAATCTAATAATAATTTTCGTCTCTTATTCCGCTAATTTTCCCTTAATAGCTTCTACATAGTGATAAGTTTCATTTCCGGCAATCCCACCATCACCAACAGCTGTTGTAATTTGTCTTAAATGTTTTTGACGCACATCCCCTACTGCATAAATACCAGGAATACTTGTTTCCATTTTTTCATTTGTGACAATCCAGCCTTCTTCATTTGTAATACCTAAATCTTTAAATGGCTCTGTCAACGGTAATAAGCCAACATAAATGAATACTCCAGCTGCTTCTACTTGAGAAAGTTCTTGAGTTTGAGTATCTCTCAATGTAACATGAGTCACTTTTTGTTCGTCTCCTGAAATTTCTTCTACAGCTTTATTCCATAAAAAGTCCATTTTTTCATTCGCAAATGCTCGATCTTGTAAAATCTTTTGTGCACGCAACGCATCTCTACGATGAACTATCGTCACTTTATTGGCAAATTGTGTTAAATAAGTTCCTTCTTCAACTGCAGAGTCTCCTCCACCGATAACTAATAAATCACTACCTTTGAAGAAAGCTCCATCACACACCGCACAATAAGAAACGCCTCTTCCTGAATACTCTTCTTCTCCAGGAACTCCTAATTTACGGTGATAAGAACCAGTGGCAATCACTACTGCATAAGCGGCATATGATTTTTTACCAGCATGAACAATACGTAAATCTCCATCCACTTCAATGCCACTTACATTGCCATAAGCATATTCTGCACCAAATTGCATTGCACCTTTATACATATTATCAGCTAAATCTGGTCCACTAATATTTGAAAATCCTGGATAATTTTCTACATCAGAAGTATTTAATAACTCTCCTCCAGGAACTCCTTTTTCTAAAATTAATGTTTTTAAATTTGCACGTGAAGCATATAATGCTGCTGTCATTCCTCCAGGACCTGAACCAATAATAATCACATCATAAATTGTTCTTTCTTCCATTATCAAATCTCCTTTACCTTCAGTTATAAAAGAAGACTGAACAAAAACTACTGCTCTATTGCAATTTTTGTTGTTCAGTCTTTTTATGTTCTATTCTATTTTATTCTTTTTCAGCTGATTCAACAACTTTCTTGCTTGAAGATTTCCCTTCTAAACGATGTGCTAAATCAATAATATAATCTTTTAGTTCATTCTTAATTTCTGGATGCTCTAATCCAAACTCGATACTTGTTGTCATATAGCCAAGTTTATTTCCAACATCGTATCTTGTACCTTCAAATTTCTTCGCAAATACACGTTGTGTTTGATTTAATGTATCAATTGCATCTGTTAATTGAATTTCTCCACCAGCTCCTGGTTCTTGTTTTTCTAAAATATCAAAAATTTCAGGAGTTAATAAGTAACGTCCAATAATCGCTAAATTACTTGGTGCATCTTCTGGTTTTGGTTTTTCTACAAAATGACGAACATTATACATATTATCCGCTACTTTGCTTTCTGGTTCGATAATTCCATACTTATTCGTATCTTCCAGTGGAATTTCCATAACTGCAATATTTGAAGCATGAGTTTTTTCATACCCTTCAATTAATTGTCTTGTTAATGGTACTTCTGCTTTAACAATATCATCACCAAGCATTACGACAAATGGTTCTCCACCAATAAATGCTTTTGCTTGTAATACAGCATCTCCAAGTCCTTTAGGATAAGATTGACGAACAAAGTACAATTTAATTCCTGTTGTTTCTTGAACTAATTCAAGTAATTCAGTCTTTCCTTTTGCTTCCAAATTCGATTCTAATTCAATATTAGAGTCAAAGTGATCTTCAATTGGACGTTTACTCTTACCAGTAACAATTAAAATTTCTTCAATTCCTGAAGCTAATGCTTCTTCTACAATATACTGAATAGTTGGTTTATCTACAATTGGCAACATTTCCTTTGCCATTGCTTTTGTTGCTGGTAATAAACGTGTTCCTAATCCTGCCGCTGGAATAACAGCTTTTTTGACTTTTTTCATTGTGATACCTCCATTTGTTCTTGATGTGATTTTAATGAAACTTCAGATTTTCTTTCTCTTTCCATCAATTGCAAAATTTCTGCTTTAATATTTTTCCCATTATATAAAATATTGTACACAGCATTTGTAATCGGCATTTCAATTCCTTTTGACTGGGCTAATTTGTAAGCTGCTTTACATGTTTCAACACCTTCAACAACCATTCCCATATTTTCTAAAATATTCTCTAAAGATTTTCCTTGACCTAATTGATCCCCTGCACGCCAGTTTCTTGAGTGAACACTTGTACAAGTTACAATTAAATCGCCAACACCACTTAATCCAATAAATGTTAATGGATCTGCTCCGAACGCTACTCCTAATCGACTAATCTCTGTTAATCCACGAGTCATTAAAGCTGCTTTAGCGTTATCTCCATAGCCTAAACCATGTAAAGCACCCGCACCAACTGCAATGACATTTTTTAATGCCGCTCCTAATTCCACACCTATAACGTCCGTATTCGTATACACTCTGAAATACGAATTACTAAATAATTGTTGGACAATTTGTGCAGAAGATAATTCAGCACATGCAGCAGTAATGGTAGTTAAATCTTGTTTAGCAACTTCTTCTGCATGACTTGGTCCAGAAAGTACCACAATATCTTGGTACTTTTCTTTCGGTAATTCTTGTTTTAAAATTTCGGAAATTCTCAAATAACTCTCTTGTTCTAGTCCTTTACTAGCATGAATAATGACAGGATTTCCTTCTAATAAAGGTGCCACTTGTTTTGCTACTGAACGAATGACCTTAGTTGGCAGAACAAATAAAACAGCATTCACCCCTAATAGAGCTTTTGTTAAATTAGTCGTTGCATAAATTTCATCATTTAGAATAACTTCAGGTAAATATTGATGATTCATATGCTTTGTATTGATTTCTTCAATTTGAGAAGCATTATTTCCCCATAAACATACTTCATGACCATTATCTTGTAAAACCATAGCTAATGCTGTTCCCCAAGAACCTGCTCCTAAAATTGCAATTTTTTGTTTCATAAACTGACTCCTTTAAATCCATAAATCCGATGATTTTGGATCATCAACGGATACATAAGTAGGTCTCTGTGGATGGTTGCTTCTTTGCATCCATACCCAGACAATTGCACCAATTACTAAAATTAAAGATAATGCTTGAGAAACACGCAACACTCCAAATAACCATAAACTATCTGTACGCATTCCTTCAATGACAAAACGACCACATCCATACCAAATCAAATAAGTAGCCGCAATTTCCCCAACTTTAATAGGAGCTTTCTTTCTTAAGATAACTAATAAAATAACTCCTAAAGCTGACCATAATGATTCATATAAGAAAGTCGGATGATAATAAACACCATCAATATTCATTTGTTCAATAATAAAACTTGGTAAATGAAGATTTTCTAAAAATTGTCTCGTAACTTCCGCACCATGAGCTTCTTGATTCGTGAAATTTCCCCAACGTCCAATAGACTGCGCTAATAAAACAACTGGCGCTAAAATATCTAATAACAACGTAAAAGAAACTTCTTCCTTCTTACAAAACCAATACGTTGTTAAAGCTCCAGCAATTAATCCACCATAAATAGCGATACCACCTTCCCAAATTTTTATAATATCAATTGGGTTAGCAATATAATGTTTCCACTCAAACAAGACATAATAAAATCTTGCTCCTAAAAAAGCTAAAGGAATCGCCCAAAATACTAAATCAACTACAAAATCTTTACGAAATCCTTTTTTCGTTGCTTCTCTATCGGCTAAAGTTGCTGCAATATAAATCGCTGAAGCAATAATGATACCATACCAACGAACTTGTAAAGGTCCAATTTCGATTGCTATTGGATTAATCGTTTGAAGTAAAAATTCATTCATCTCTCATCCTCCTAACGTTGGCTGTTTTCAGCAATTAATTGCCCTAAACGCTCTTCGAATGTTTTTGTTGCATCATAGCCCATTTTTTTCGCACGGAAATTCATTGCTGCAACTTCTAAAATGATCGATACATTTCGACCAGTCTTAACAGGAATTCTCATTTTTGGAATTGTAACTCCCATAATTTCAGTTGGTTCAGCTGCTCCACCTAAACGATCATACTGTTTATCAGGTGTCCAGTTTTCTAAATGAACTAATAAATCCACTTGTTTCGAATCTAAAATTGCCCCAGCACCAAACAATGTCATTACATCAACAATCCCAATTCCACGAATTTCAATTAAATTATTTAAAATTTCAGGTGCTTCCCCTACAAGCGTTAATTCATCATGTTGGTATAATTCCACTCGGTCATCTGCTACGAGACGGTGACCTTTTTGAACTAATTCTAACGCCGTTTCAGATTTACCCACGCCACTTTCACCAGTAATTAACATCCCA
This sequence comes from uncultured Granulicatella sp., assembly GCF_963516875.1. Classification (GTDB taxonomy): domain Bacteria; phylum Bacillota; class Bacilli; order Lactobacillales; family Aerococcaceae; genus Granulicatella. The sequence goes on from NZ_CAUQCL010000001.1 coordinate 136,477, forward strand.
ATTCCATACACATCCACAAGTACTCCATGCATGGACATACGAGGGGCTAAGCGACTCTCTAAATAGTTTGTAACACTACTTGATACATGAGTCGTTCTTGAGCTTGCTTGTAAAATAGGAATTTTTGCTTCCTCAGCTGCTTGAACTAACTCTTCTGGTGGTAATAATTTTCTAGATATCACAAAACAAGGTGTTTCAGGAGTACATAATCGACGCATTGTTTTTAATCTTGTGCGTGAAGATAATTGCTCTGCAAAAGATAATTCTGTTCTTCCTAATAATTGAATTCTTTCTGCTGGATAAAAGTTAAAATATCCTGCTAATTCTAGTCCTGGTCTTGAAATTTCACTTGTAGTAATTTCTCTATCTAAATATTCTAAACCATGTAATGGTTTTAAATGCAGTTTTTCAGCAAGTTTTTCTATGGTTACGATTGATTTCATATCATCCCTCATTTTCTACTTATTCTATTCTATCATACCACATTTTTATACTTCTCGGGTAAATTCTATATCAAAACTTAATAGATTCTCTAATACTTTTCTAAGTCCAGATGACTGAAACAAAAAATGACTCTCCACAGTAGCTGTTTATTACTACTCATGAAAAGTCATTTTTATTCTAATAATATTCTTCTTCCTTGAAGAAATTTTCAACAAATTTTCTAAAAATATTTAATAACACACTAACAACGATTAACATCCAAAACGATGTCACGTGAATTCCTGGAACAATTCCCATCATTAACCAAAGTATTAGCGCATTAATAATTAACATAAACACACCAAAACTTGCTGCAATTAATGGAATAAAGGCAATCATCAAAATTGGTCTCACGACAACATTTAATATCGATAAAACAATCGCCGCAAACAAAGCTGATCCCCAATTAGTGACAACGAATTGAGGGAGCAATGCTGCAATGACCATAAATCCAACTGTGTTAATAGCGATTTTTCTTAAAAACATTTACCTAAAAGTCACTCCAATCAGAATCGTCTTCTTCTACTTTGCGAGCTTCTTTTCTTGGTCGATTGTAAGAATCATAATAATAGTTTTGATTTCTTGATCTTTTGTCTGATGGAATAATAATCGCTAGTAAAATATATAATAAGATTGGCATTCCTGACCATGTTAACAATACAAAGATGACTCTTAAAATACTTGCATCAACGTCTAAATATTCTGCAAGTCCACCTATAACCCCTGCTAGTATACGATTATCTTTAGAACGCATTAATTTTTTTCTTTTCATAATTTTCTCCTCTTTACGAATTTATCTCTATTGTACCGGATTTAATGTCACACTTCCAGTCGTTGTTTTCCCTGTAATTCTAACAGGAACTGTTTCTTTTTGTCTTCTTAAAACGACTAAATGACTTGTCACTGTTTTTTCATGTTTAATGACTTCATATTGTGCATCATCATAATGTAATTTCCCTAGTGATGTACTTAAAGCTGCTTCTAATTCTAATGATTCAGGCACGTCTAAATATACACTTCCATTTACGGTTTTAGCCATAATTTGTTTTGCATTTTGGGATACTTTCTTCACTTTAATAGAACCATTCACTGTTTTTAGTGTTGCACTTTCTGCTTCTGCATCAAAAATAATATTACCATTTGTTCCATCTAAAATGGAATCTTTGAATTGTCCATCCAATTGTTTAATCGTTCCGTTTTTACTTGTAAGTTCTAACATCGTTCCACTCACATTTTTAACAGAAACTTCTCCATTTTGTGATTCTGCATAAAAATCTTTCCCAGTGAAATCTTTCATACGAATCCCACTATTCAACCCTTTAACACTGACATAATCATACTCTTTTTCTGGGAAAACAAAGGTAACATCTGCGTAAACTTTTTTACTTGGGACGAAGAATTTAAATGTATCGTTCTCTAGACTAACATTCAATCGTTCATTAATATATTGTTCAATTTCTTCTTGCGTTTCAAATTCTTCATTTAATCGAAATTCTCCTTCAATCGTTACAGTTGACTGAGGAGCAGTTTTCATTTTGATATCACCATTTGCCACTTTAATTTCAATAATGCCAATTTCTCCAAATTCTTCTTCAAAGGCATATGAATGACTAGTTTTATAGAAAAATGGAGACATCGTTGAAAAGTTTGGATGATCTTTAATCGTCACACTTACATTACGTGCTGTTTCAGCAGCTGCTTTCGCAAATTGTCCTGCAAAGCGTCCAATGATTCCTCCTAACTGTGATAAAGAATCACTTGTTGTTTGTTGCCAATCTGTTTCTTCAATTTTTTGTTTGGCTTTTTTAATTTTTTCATCAAACTCTTCTTTTTTCAATCGTTTCATTTCATCTTGTGCTGCTTTTTTCTCTTCTTCTAAACTTCTTTGTTGAGAACGCAAGACTTCTAATTCTTCAGTGAGTCTTTGTAATTCCATTTCTTGTTCTACAGTTAGTTTATCAAGAGCTTTTGCTGAATGAAGTTCTTCGATTCTTTCTTCTTTTTGTTTCACTTGTTGAGTCACTTGATTTAATGTTTCAAATTCTTCATCAAATTCACTTGAAAAATTTGTGACAACAGATGCGATGCTGTCTAATACTGTATCAAATCGTTTTTCATCTTCTTTTTGGTAAGTGGATGCATCTTTTTTCTCTTGCTCACTCACTTTTGAAGCTTCACCTTGATTTTTTCCTAGCTCTTCTAATAAGGAAATCGCTTCTTGCGAGCTAATCACTCCTTTTTTTACTAAATCTAAAATACGTTCTTTTTCATTCATATCGGATTCCTCCATTTGTTTAACTAATTTCATTTACAAGTCTATTATGCCTTTTTCCATTTTAGATGTCATAGGTCTTAAGTTTGATTCTTAAAAATATATTTTTGTACAGAGTCTTCCCTTCTATGCTAAAATAAACCTACTATATTGGATGAATGTAAGGAGCCTTTATGACAATTGAGTTAAAACCACATGAAAGACTAGATAGATTAGAACGAGAAAATATTGATATTATCCAAAGTTCAGAAGTATTTTCCTTTTCAATTGATGCAGTATTATTAAGTGACTTTGCTACTATCCCTCAGCAAAGAAAAGCAACAATTGTAGACTTATGTACAGGAAATGGAGTCGTCAGCTTTTTACTCAGTGCTAAAACGAACAATAAAATTCTTGGCGTTGAATTACAAGAAGCCTTATGTGATATGGCAAATCGAACCATTCAACTCAATCAATTAGAAGAAAAAGTAGAAATAATCCAAGCAGATGTTCGAGAAATTACAACGATTCTAAAGAAAGACTCCATCGATTACATCACGTGTAATCCTCCTTATTTTAAATTACAAGAACAAGCGCTCGTCAATCAAAAAGAAGCTTTCACCATTGCTCGTCATGAAATTCATTTACCATTAGAAGAATTGCTACAAAATATATCCGGATTACTAAAGATGAAAGGCAAAGCCTTTATTGTTCATCGTCCAGATCGTCTGACCGACATTTTAACAACGGCAAGACAATACCGACTAGAGCCAAAACGGATTCAGTTCATTCATCCTAAAGAAGGAAAAGAAAGTAATATTGTCCTAGTTGAATTTATAAAAGATGGGCAACCAGGTGGCGTTCGTATTTTACCACCGATTACTATTTTTGATGAAAATAATCAATATACGGATAAATTAAAAGAAGTATTATGGGGTTAATGAGATGGGAACACATTTTATATATATTGCCTTATGCAAGGATAACACTTTATACACAGGATATACGACAAACGTAGAAAAAAGAATCATGGCTCATAATAACGGAACAGGGGCTAAATATACAAAAACAAGACGTCCTATTACCCTATTATATGCCAAAGAATATGCTACAAAATCCGAAGCGCTGAAAGCAGAATATGCTTTTAAACAACAAACACGTAGCCAAAAAATAAACTATCTAACCAGCCAAGGTGTGAAAATTAGAAAAACAGCCAAGCCTATCATTCAATTATTACAACAGGAGGAACTGTCATGAGACAAAAAAGTTTTGAAGAATCCCCTTATGGAAAGTTATACTTAATTCCTACTCCTATTGGGAATTTAGACGATATGACTTTTCGTTCCATTAAAACATTACAAGAAGTCGATTTTATTCTTTCAGAGGACACAAGACATACTCAGAAATTATTAAATCATTTTGAAATCCAAACTCCACAAAAAAGTTTCCATGAACATAACACACAGGAACGAATTCCTTCTGTTATCGAATGGTTAAAAGAAGGAAAAAATATTGCTCAAGTCAGTGATGCCGGAACTCCTTCGATTAGTGATCCAGGATTTGAACTTGTTCAAGCTTGTATTCAAGAAGGAATTACTGTTATTCCATTACCGGGTGCTAATGCTGCGATTACTGCACTGATTGCATCTGGATTAGTTCCTCAACCATTTTATTTTTATGGATTTCTTCCTAGAAAGAAAAAAGATCGAGTGGCTGAGTTAACAGCTTTATCGAGTCATAGCGAAACGGTAATTTTATATGAGTCTCCTTATCGATTAGAGGATTGTTTTAGTCTTATTGCTCAAGTTTATGGTGAAGAAAAAGAAGTCGTTTTATGTCGAGAATTGACGAAAAAGCATGAAGAATTTATTCGTGGAACTGCTTTAGAATTGAAAACACTGTGTGAGGAAGAAGAATTGAAAGGCGAATGTTGTATTTTAATTGGGACTACTCGTCCTGATGAGGTAACAACGAGTGTTGCTACGGAAGAGACTTCTTCTTGCGAACATTTAAGTTTAGAAGAACAAGTCCAATGGGCAATGGAACACCAACAACTTTCTCAAAAAGATGCCATTAAATGGGTGGCAAAACAGAACCAACTAAAAAAACAAGACGTTTATAAGTTGATTCACCAAGAATAAACGGAAATAAAACCTAGAACAGACTTCCTTTAGTTGCAAGGTCGCCAGCAGCCAGCTAATGCTGTCTCATGGCTAAATTTCGAGCCCTGGTCTCGAAATTTCCCTATAATATTATCCAATATACCTATCGGATAATATTATTTTTGCTACTAAAAAAAGTCTGTTCTAGTTTTTATTATTTTTGTTCATCTTTTACACAAATACTGAAAAATTCGCACTACTAAATTTTTGTCAATTATCCGTATCCGTATCTATCATTCCTGCTTTTTTCACGGAAGTCAATATATTCCCTATCTTATTTTCTTTGTCATCTTAAGTACTTTTTTGGAACAGTAAAAATACAGAAAAAGCTTTTTAGTAGCATTAGTAAAATAATCCAATATAACTATTGGATTATTTTACAGGGAGAATTCGAGACTGTGGCTCGAATTCTAGCCATGAGACTCGCATAGCGAGGCTGCTGGCGACCTTGCAACTAAAAAGCTTTTTCTGTATTTTTATTCATAGTCGTTGGTACACATTATACAAATTGATAAATAGTAATAAAATCATCAATAAATGGTAACAAGTTAGTACTTGTTGGTGGGTTAATTTCTTTTGAATTTTTGTCCCAAAATATCCACCTAGAAATGCAAAAACAATAATCAAAATCACTAAAAAACCATTCCACTCAATCTGTTGCAAATGCGTCACAATCGAACCCATTTTCATAATTTGCGCAAAGAAAATCATTTGAATCGAATAAAATGCTGCTTCTTTTGATTTCATTGAAAAGAAATATAATAACAGCACAATATTCAAAGGTCCTCCGCCAATTCCAAGGAAAACAGATACTAAACCTACACCCCATCCTAAAACCATAATCCCAAGTAAATGATTTAAGGAGTGCGTCGAAATTTTTTCTTGGAAAAAAGCATACACAATAATCCCCACAAGAATGATTACTAACAAAATCGATTGAGATAAACTTACGAATCGATTCCCCCAATATTGTAAAGCCATCTGAAAAATTTGTTCCCCAGATAATCCGCCTATAATCGATCCTATCGAAAGTCCCATAGAAATTTTTCGCTGACTATTTTTTACATCATCCCATCTTTTATAGAGCGACACGATACACATGGAAAATACTGCAATTGTCGAATACACACTAATCATCGCTGCTTGATCTAACCCAACAAAATCAAAAGCCGGTTTAATAATAATTCCTCCACCTAATCCCGTTATTGCGCCAATAAAGGTCGCAATCCAGACGATGATGCTATAAATTGCTACGTACATATGATCCCTCCTCAAAACGGACACAACGAAATCCCATATGACTTGTTGTAGACGTTACAAAGGCGCCATTTCTAGCAGCTACTCGATATCGATTACAATAGGAACAATGACATAAAAATGATCCCCCACGAATCGCAAATTCTCCACTAGGTTTTATTGAATCCAAGGAAATTCTCTCTTCTACTAAAGGTAAAACAATACCTCTTGGATGACTACACCATTCCCAAACATTTCCAATCATTTGATACAATCCAAAATCATTTGGTTCAAATGAATACACAGGAGCTGTTCCTACAAATCCATCTAATGCGTCATTGACATTTGGAAAATCTCCTTGCCATGTATTCGCACGATATCCTGATTCAGGTACTAACTCCTCTCCCCAAGGATAAGTACTTGTACTCATTGCTCTAGCTGCATATTCCCATTGCACTTCCGTTGGCAATTGCACCTTTGCCCATCGACAATACACAATAGCATCTTCTAATGCAATATGAACGACTGGATGATCTTCAATACCCTCTATACTAGACCCTTCTCCAAACGGCTGTGCCCAATGAGCGTTTGGCACAACTTTCCACCAAGGAGAGCCTGTTACATGAGGATAATTCTCCCTTTTTTCCTCAGGCAACAATAAATGAAATACATAGGAATCTCCTAATCTTTCTGCTAAAGTTTGATAACCAGTGGCTTGTACAAATTCTAAAAATTCTGCATTTGTCACCGGAGTTTTTGCCATTTCAAATGCATGAACTTCTTTTTCAACAGCTGGACCTTCATAATCTTCTACAAATCCTTGATGAGTAGAATCTCCCATTAAGAATTTCCCTGCTGGTATTTGAACAAATTCCATTATGCTTCCTCCTTATAAAGAGTCGCACGAATCGCTTCTACTGGCACTTGATGTAATTGTCCATCTTTTACAAATCCTTCCGGACGATTTTGTAAATATTGCACTAGTTTCGCTGTTAACTCTTCAATAACTGGAGCATAACTTTCTTCTGTTATTAAATTCTTCATTTCATTTGGATCCGTTGGCATATGGAATAATTGGTATTCATCTTTTACAGGATACCAAATGAACTTCCAATCTTGAGTTAAGACAAATTGACAAGAATCGACTCCCTTACTATGTTCCCCATGGAAATCTTGTCTCCACCCTTCATAATGCCCAAACAATAATTGCTTCACACTCTTTCCATCCACTTCTACATGTTCTCCAAGCGCTAAATCAACTAATGAAGGGAAAATATCTTGTAATTTTACTAATTGCTTAATTGTTTTATGACTGGCTGCAATGATATTTCCTGGATCATAAATAAATGATGGAACTTTAATACTTCCTTGATAAGGATAGGCTTTTCTAAATAAATAATGTTCTCCTAATTGATCCCCATGATCGGATACAAACCAAATAATCGTATTTTTATCTAAATCAAATTCTTCCAACGCTGTTAAGAAACGGCTAATTTGATTATCAATATGAGAAACTAAGCCATAATAAGCTGCTAACATTCTTTTTTGAGCGTCTGGTTTTAATTTTCCACGATGAGCATATAAGTCTGGAATTTTTTCTTCTAGTCGTTCCCAGTTTCCAATATGCAAATCTGTTTCATCTGGCAATGCATCCATATATAAATCATAAAAATATTTTGGTGGATTTAAAGGTGCATGTGGTTTTTCAAATGACATTTTTAAGAAAAATGGCACAGAAGGATCTCTACGTTTTAAAAATTGAATTGACTCGCTTACTACCCAGTTCGTTGGATGATATTTTTCTGGCAATTCCCAAGGACGAACATCCCACGAATTACAATTGACACCATCATCAATCATATCAATATCGTGACCTAATTCTTTTTTCAAAAATTCTAAATAATCACTAGAAGCTTCAAAATTCTGTCCATAAGCTTTGTCATATTTTCGATCGACATGTAAATATCCATCATGTAATACTACGTGATCAAATCCCATTCTTTTTCTTGATGGGTAAACGTGCATTTTCCCAATACACTCTGTTTGGTATCCCCAATCTCTAAACGTTTGAGGTAATGTATTCGTATAATTCCAAGGAACTTCATCTTCATACCCTACACGACCGGTAGAAGACTGATCCATTCCGGTTAATAGGGCTGCACGTGCTGGTACACAACTCGGAACAGGAGAATAGGCTTGTTCGAAATTATATCCTAAAGAAGCCATCATATCTAAAGTTGGTGTTATCGCAAAATGGTTTGGATCATTAAAAGATAGTGCATCGGCTCTCATTTGATCCACCATTAATAAAATAACATTTGGTTTTTGTTTCATATCTTTCACTCCCATTTCTTACGTATTTTTATTATAAACGATTGTATTTTTTATAGAAAGGTTAACCTTGCATAATATATTGCTTCATTTTATCAAGATATTGTTTTCTTTTAAAAAAAACGAATACTAGCAACTGATGCATTTTCTAATAGTAGCAAGGTCGCCAGCAGCCAGCTTATGCTGTCTCATGGCTAAAATTTGAGCCTGGGTCTCAAATTTCACCTGTAATATAAGCCGTTGCACGGTTTATATTACTTTTGCTACGGAGAAAATGCATCAGTTCCTAGTATTCTACGTCATTTACATATCAACCAAATATCATGATAGAACCTAGAATAACAGACTAAAAAACACTTTTCCCGTAGCAGTAGTAATATAAGCCATACTGGCTTATATTACAGGAAACTTCGAGACCTAGGCTCAAAGTTTAGCAATGAGACTCGCTTTTGCGAGGCTGCTTGCGTCCTTGCTACTAATCGAAAAGTATTTTTTAGTCTGTTATTCTATTACTGTTTTTCACTAAATAAAATTTCGGTACAAAACATGCAGTTTTCATCATTATCACGACGTTTTCCATAATAAAAATTACAAATATGGAAGCCTTGGTCGTAAATATTTTCCAAATTAATTAATGACTGACTACGTTTTTTCTTTTGTTCCACCTGCTCGTTTGATTGATCCGTGGGAACAGATTCGTCGATGGTATCTAATCGTTCTTTTAAGTGAAGATTTTCCATCGTTAAGTTATGATTTTCTTCAATGACTACTTGTAATTCTTGACTAATTTCTTCTAACAATTCTAATTGCTGATGAACTTGTCTTTTTAATTGTTCTACTCGGTCATATAATTGACGATTCGTCATACCATCTCTCCTTTCTTACTTAGGAATCATTAATACCCATTGTTCCAGGGCTGCTTGTATTCCTACATTTGATTGAACTTTTTCTAAAACTCTACTCGTCTTTTCATGTAATTCAATCCATTTTTGTACAGATAACTGATTCGCAATTGTTTGTAACGTAGCTGCTTTATCTTTTTGAATGATTTGCTTGTTGGCACCTATAGCCATATAAAGAGAATCTCTCACATAAATGGATAACAATTCTAAAAACCGTTGACCTTCAGCCTTTGAAGTTAGTAACGGCATCATTTGTGACTGAATCGTTACAAATGCCATTGAACGATTTTGGAATACTCGTGTATACCATTGCCAGCTATCTTGACGCAATTGTTGGAATGATTCACTGTTGGCTAATTCTAATGCCTCATCCAAATCACTTGTCAGTGTCGCTAATAAACGAGAAACAGAAGGGATTACTCCTGCTTCTTCTAATCGATTCGTTAAAGTATCCATAACAGGCGTTGCAAAATGAATAATTTGACAACGAGATTGAATCGTTGGTAATACTTTGCTAAGTCGGCTTGTTAATAATAAAAATAATATCGAAGACTCTGGTTCTTCTAGAAATTTTAACAGACTGTTCGCTGCTCCAGTCGTTAATGTATCCACATCATGGATGATACATACTTTCATATGCCCTTCCATTGCGGTCTTGGATAATTGTTGTTTCAATTCTCTCATTTGGTCTACTTTTAATGTCTGTCCATCTGGAGTAATCTCCATAACATCAGGGAAATTTCCCTCATCAATTCTTCGACAATAATCACACTTTAGACAAGGTTCTTCGTGAGTGTCACGCTCTTGGCAAAAAACTAATTTTGCAAGAAATAGAGCTAGTTCTCTTTTCCCAACACCTTGCATTCCTTCAAATAAATACGCATGACCTAAACGATTTTTTTGAACTGCATGAATAAAAGATTGCTTCAACATCTTCATACTAGAAACGATAGAAAGCATCTACTGGAACAACAAATACTGTTGCACCACCTACACGAATTGGAACCGGCATTGACATTCCTGCTTCTAATGTTGTATCCAAGTGTACTGGAGGAGTTGTTAATTGTTCTCTTGATTCACAGTTTTCACGAATAATTGATAAGACTTCTTCTACACGCTCTTCTTCAATTCCCACTAAGAATGTTGTGTTTCCTGCTCGTAAAAATCCACCTGTTGTAGATAAACGAGTAGCACGAATATTTGCATTTGCAAACTCATCGCTTAATAAATGACTATCTTTGTCTTGTACGATTGCAATAATTAATTTCATATTATCTCTCTCCATTCGTAAAATATTCTGGATAACGTTCTACTAAAGCTGTTAAACATTCTTGCACAACTTCATCCACTGTTTTTGTTGCATCAATTTGGATAAAACGTTCAGGATCTGTTGGAATAATATCCAAATATCCTTGGCGAACCATTTTGTGGAATTGTAATCCCTCTTGATCTAAACGGTCAAATTGACGATTTCCTTTTGCTAAATGAATTCTTTCTAATCCAATTTCAGCTGGAACATCTAAATATAATGTCACATCTGGTGTTTTTCCTGCTGTTGCAAATTGATTTAATTGATACACTTCTTCAACACCAATTCCCCGAGCTACCCCCTGGTAAACTAATGAACTATCTACAAATCGGTCGCAAAATACAATGCCACCTTTTTCTAAATTCGGTAAAATTCGATCCGTTAAATGTTGTCTTCTTGCAGCCGCATATAAAATTGCTTCTGTTCGAATATCCATTTCTACATTTTGAACATCTAAAATAATTTGTCGAATATCTTCTGCAATTCGACTTCCTCCAGGTTCTCGAGTAGAAGTAATGGTCACATTTGTTCGTTCTTCTAATAATGGAATAAGCTTTTCAATCACAGTTGTTTTTCCTGCTCCATCTGGGCCTTCCATCGTAATAAATAATCCCGGCACAATACTCCTCCTAGTTTCGCAAATTCTATTTCATTTTATCATATTTTCCAATGAACTTAAATTCAAAATTCAAGATTCTAGCGAAAAACGAAAACCTGAGAATTAGCCGCTACATAGAAAACTGCTCTATTTATCAACTTCACCTTGCCACTCATTCATTCCACCCGTAACATTAGTCACATCAAATCCTTGCGCTTCCAAAAATTCACACGCTCTACCTGAACGTCCACCTGCTTGACAAACGACATAATAAGATTGATTTTTATCTAAATTCGTATAAATTGTACCTAATTCACTTAATGGGAAATTGTCTGCTCCCGGAATATGTCCAGCTTGATATTCATCCTTTTCACGAACATCAATTAAAACGACTTCCTCTAATTGTTTAACTGTTTGAAATTCTGTTGCTGAAATACTTTTCATCTTCCTAACCCCTTGCTTCTATTTTCTCTAATTTTAACATATAACCTATACTTGTCCTACTTTTGAGTCTTATAAAAAACACCTAGAATATTCTAGGTGCAATTTATCAAATCGGTAAACCTTTAGCATACGCTTCTTTTACTTCTGCAAGTGTCATCTTGTTTGGTCCGCCATCAATATTTATAATTCCAGTGTTCTGCCAATGGCAGATATCACAAATATCATAGTCCATTACTTCATATCCGCATACTGGGCAATGAAACCATAAATATCCATCTATGACCCAAGTCTTTTGAGAGTTTTCTATTGTAATACTCCTCTTCATTTCGAGCTCTATTTCTTCTTCGTTAAAGTTTTCTTTGTCACTATTAACCATTCAGCAAAATAGTTTAAGTCAATTGTCTTAGCTAATCGACCAAAGCATAACACTAAACTATCCATACTATCCGGTCTATAATATCCATCATTTGGCTCATCTGCTATCATTTCTACGCCTTCTACTCCCTCTTTCTTCAGCAGACGTAAAAATTTCGTTACATCAGAATTACCTTTTAATAATTTTCTATAATAATCCTCAGCTACTTCGTTTTTACCAACTTTAAGAGCGACCAACATCATCGGTACTAGCAATAAATCATTCAAACGATATTCTTTTTCGTATTCATCTAAAAATGCTTTTGCTTCATCGTATTTTTCTAAATGTGCATACACATTCATTAATTCAAAACGAGCACCTAGTGAATCATTTGGATTCATTTCTAGCAATTCTTTATATTGCTTTTCTGCTTTTGTAAAGAAAGCATTTCTAACATATTTACCTGCTAAATCAGCTTTTAAACGAAGATACGGACGATTTTCAATATACTCCCATCCCATCTCTTCTGGATCTAACTTTTTATATTCTTCTCTTTCAAGTTTTTCTAACTCATAAAGTTCCTCAAGTCGAGGTAGATAGCTAAACAAAGCTTGCTTAGCTTCGAGATTGTCTGGCTCTATTTCCAAAATTTGTTTCGCAACCTTCTTACGTTTTGGAGTTCCTGGTCTTGCATAATGTAATTCTTCTAGCAAATCCCATAGTATATCTTCATCAGAATCATCGATAAAACCTCCGCCCATCGTTATGTTCAAATTATATTTCATCTGAAAATCAGCAATGGCTTCCTCATCATTTTCATATTCATCTCCATGTTCATCCAAGAATTTATATAGTAATGTTATAAATTTTTCTGTTTCAAATGACATAATACGCCTCCTTTAATTGCCTATTCAAATTATAGCAAAAAAATTAGAAAAATACATGTAAGCGTCCAACAATCAAGTATATAGAGAAACAATTCCATGGCGGGTATCTGTTGTCCCATATGCAATAAAATACTTTCTGTCTCTATAAAAGAATAAGGATAGAAAATAGCGGAGATACTATTTTCTATCCTTAATGATGAAGTTAGAAATTCATGAATAGACTAACTTTAATTAATCTACTTAATTATTTTCCTCTTCTTCATCTTCTTTCTTTCCAAAAACTACTAATCCTAAACCTGAAAGAATTGAAGCTGCTGCTGCAGAGAAGATTCCTAGTCCATCTGCAGTACCAGTATTTGGCAAGATATTTTGGTTTGTATCTTGAGTTTGTTGTACTGGTTCACCTGTTGTTGCTGGTGTTTGATTATCTTTCGATGTTTCTGATTTATCGCTTATCTTCGGATTTTGTTCTAATTCACTTGTTGGTGTCTTACGCGCTGGCGTTGTTACATCAACTGGATTAGATGGTCTCTTATTCGGCTCTGTTACTGTACCTTTTCCTGGTAAATCTCCTTTTGGAAGTTTATCATTTGGTACTTCACCTGAACCATTTTCTCCGATAATCACTTCAATTGGAGTATTATTATCACCTGGGATAACTACCTTAGTTCCTGGTGGGTATGTTGTTCCATCTGGTTTCTTAGGTGTTACTACAGCATCTCCATTTGGTTTTCTTGTGATTTCAATCTTAATAGGTTGCTCTGTTTGAGGTACATTTGGATTACGATTCACTTCTGGCGTTGGTGTCTTACGTGCTGGTGTTGTTACCACTGGAACTTCTTCAGTTGGTTTTCCTGGTTCTGTAATCTTAGCTACTCCTGGAACTTTTCCATCTGGTAATTCACTATTTGGTACTTTACCTTTGCCGTCTTCTCCAATTATTACAGTGATTGTTTTTCCATTCTTACCTGGAATTTCTACCTTCGTTCCTGGTGGGTATGTTGACCCATCTGGTCTCTTAGGTGTTACTGTTACATCACCTGTATTTGGATCTTGTTCCAACTCAACAGTTGGTGTCTTACGTGCTGGCGTTGTTACATCAACTGGTTTAGATGGTCTCTTATTCGGTTCTGTTACAATTCCTTTTCCTGGTAAATCTCCTTTTGGAAGTTTGTCATTTGGCACTTCACCTGATCCATTATCTCCGATAATAACTTCGATTGGAGTATTATTATCACCTGGGATAACTACCTTAGTTCCTGGTGGGTATGTTGTTCCATCTGGTTTCTTAGGTGTTACTACAGCATCTCCATTTGGTTTTCTTGTAATTTCAATTTCACCTGGTTGTTCTGTTTGAGGTGCGTTTGGATCTAATTTCTTAGGTGTTTTCACGTTTACTTCTACAGGATCTTTTCCTGGTTCTGTAATCTTACCAATTCCTGGTACTTCACCGTCTGGTAAATCATTATTTGGTACTTTACCTTTACCGTCTTGTCCAATTATTACAGTGATTGTTTTTCCATTCTTACCTGGAATTTCTACCTTCGTTCCTGGTGGGTATGTTGACCCATCTGGTCTCTTAGGTGTTACTGTTACATCACCTGTATTTGGATCTTGTTCCAACTCAACAGTTGGTGTCTTACGTGCTGGCGTTGTTACATCAACTGGTTTAGATGGTCTCTTATTCGGTTCTGTTACAATTCCTTTTCCTGGTAAATCTCCTTTTGGAAGTTTGTCATTTGGCACTTCACCTGATCCATTATCTCCGATAATAACTTCGATTGGAGTATTATTATCACCTGGGATAACTACCTTAGTTCCTGGTGGGTATGTTGTTCCATCTGGTTTCTTAGGTGTTACTACAGCATCTCCATTTGGTTTTCTTGTAATTTCAATTTCACCTGGTTGTTCTGTTTGAGGTGCATTTGGATCTAATTTCTTCGGTGTTTTCACGTTTACTTCTACTGTTGGTTTACCTGGTTCTGTAATCTTACCTGTTCCTGGAATATCAGCATCTGGTAATTCATTATTTGGTACTTTACCTTTGCCGTCTTCTCCAATTGTTACGACGATTGGTGTTCCATTCTTACCTGGAATTTCTACCTTAGTGCCTGGTGGGTATGTTGTTCCATCCGGTTTCTTAGGTGTTACTGTTACATCACCTGAATCTGGATCTTGTTCCAATACTACTGTTGGTGTCTTACGCGCTGGTGTTGTCACCACTGGTACTTCTACAGGATCTTTCCCTAGTTCTGTAATCTTAGCATTCCCTGGTACTTCACGATCTGGTAAATCTTTATTCGGTACTTTTCCTTTACCATCTTGTCCAATTATTACGACAATTGGTGTACCGTTCTTACCTGGAATTTCTACCTTCGTTCCTGGTGGGTATGTTGACCCATTTGGTTTCTTAGGCGTTACCGTTACGTCCCCTGAATCTGGATCTTGTTGTAAATCTACTGTTGGTGTCTTACGTGAAGGTGTTGTTACATTAACATTTTCATCAGGTTTTCCTGGCTCTATAATTTTACCTGTTCCTGGAACATCTCCTTCTGGTAAATCTTTATTTGGCACTTTTCCTTTACCATCTTCTCCAATTATTACGACAATTGGTATTCCATTCTTACCTGGAATTTCTACTTTCGTTCCTGGTGAGTAAATTGAACCATCTGGTTTCTTAGGTGTTACTGTTACATCCCCTGTACTTGGATCTTGTTCTAACTCAACTGTTGGTGTCTTACGTGCTGGCGTTGTTACATCAACTGGATTAGATGGTCTCTTATTCGGCTCTGTTACAATTCCTTTTCCTGGTAAATCGCCTTTTGGAAGTTTATCATTTGGCACTTCACCTGATCCATTATCTCCGATAGTCACTTCGATTGGAGTATTATGATCACCTGGGATAACTACCTTAGTTCCCGGTGGATATGTTGTTCCATCTGGTTTCTTAGGCGTTACTACAGCATCTCCATTTGGTTTTCTTGTAATTTCAATTTCACCTGGTTGTTCTGTTTGAGGTGCATTTGGATCTAATTTCTTAGGTGTTTTCACTTCTAATTCAACAGAAGGTTTGCCTGGTGGTGTGATTTTACCTGTTCCTGGAATTTCTCCGTCTGGTAAGTCTTTATTCGGAATAATTACTTTTCCATCTGGTCCAGTTGTTACTACAATTGGTACTCCATTCTTACCTGGAATTTCTACTTTTGTTCCTGGTGGATATGTTGTTCCATCCGGTTTCTTAGGTGTTACTGTTACATCACCAGTATTTGGATCTTGATCTAATACTAACGCTGGTGTTAAACGAGCTGGTGTTTCTACAGTAACTTTTTCTGGTGTTTTTCCTGTACCAGGTTCAGTGATTGTTCCTGGTCCTGAGATTTTACCGTCTGGTAAATCTTTATTTGGTACTTTTCCTTTACCGTCTTCACCAATTGTTACAACGATTGGTGTTCCATTCTTACCTGGAATTTCTACCTTAGTTCCACTTGGATATGTTGACCCATCTGGTTTCTTAGGTGTTACTGTTACTTCCCCTGTATCTGGATCTTGTTGTAACTCTACTGTTGGTGTCTTACGGGCTGGCGTTACAACAGTTACATTTTCAACAGGTTTATTCGGTTCTGTTATCTTAGCATTACCTGGTGTATTTCCATCTGGTAATTCACTATTTGGAACTGTGCCTTTACCATTTTGTCCAATTTCTACTCTAATTGGGTTTCCATCTTTACCTGGAATTTCCACAATTGTTCCTGGTGGATATGTTTCTCCACCTGGTTTCTTAGGTGTTACTGTTACATCACCAGTGTTTGGATTTTGTTCCAACTCAACTGTTGGTGTCTTACGGGCTGGTGTTGTTACATTTACAGGTTGTGATGGTTTCTTATTCGGTTCTGTTACTGTTCCAGTTCCCGGTTTAGTATCTTTTGGTAAGCTATCATTTGGAACTGTTCCTGAACCATCATTTCCAATTGTTACTTCAATAGTTTTTCCATCTTCTCCTGGGATTTCTACCTTAGTTCCTGGCGGATATGTTCCTCCACCTGGTTTCTTAGGTGTTACAATAGCATCTCCATTTTCCTTACGAGTAATTGCAATCTCTGTTGGAGCATCTGTTTCTGGTAACGTTGGATCAATTCGTTTTGGTGTTTCCACTTTAACGGCTTCAGGGTCTTTACCTTTTTCTGTAATTGTACCTGTACCTGGTGTTTTATCTTCCGGTAAATCATCGTTTGAAACTTTTCCTTTACCGCCATCTTCTATTGTTACGACAATAGGTGTTCCATTCTTACCTGGAATTTCCACAGTTGTTCCTGGTGGATATGTTGTTCCATCTGGTTTCTTAGGTGTTACAGTAACATCTCCAGTTTTTGGATCTTGTTCTAACTCTATTGTTGATGGTTTACGTGCTGGTGTTGTTACATTCACAGGTTTAGATGGTGCTTTATTCGGTTCTGTTACTGTTCCTGTTCCTGGTTTATCAGTTTTTGGAAGTTTATCATTTGGTACTGTTCCTGAACCGTCATTTCCAATCTCTACCTCTATTGTTGTATTATTATCACCTGGAATAACTACCTTAGTTCCTGGTGGATATGTTCCTCCACCTGGTTTCGTTGGTGTTACGATTGCATCACCATTTTCTTTACGAGTAATTCCTATAGTTGGAGTTTGAGTCGTAGCAACTTTTGGATCTGTTCCATTTTTCTTCTCTTCCTCATCTGGAATTCCATCGTTATCATCGTCTAAATCTTCTTTATCTGGAGTTCCATCTCCATCTGTATCTCGTAGGATAGTTACTGGAACATTTACTTTAATTTCCTCAGTTTCTTTTCCAGTTTTTCCATCTTTTTCTTTTGTAATTTTAACAGGAATATTAATTTGACGTTCTTCTTCATCTTTGTCCCAATTATCTACTGTTGGAGTTCCTGTTAACTCACCATTTCCGTTAACTGACAAGCCATTAACTGGTGGATTTTCTGTTGTAATTTTAGCACCTGGTTTATTTGTTGTTACAACTGTAACCGGTGGAACTTCAGCTTTTTCTCTTACAGGAGCTGGTGGTGTCACATTTCCTGTAAGTTCATCCGCTACTTTTGGATTTTCATCTTGATCATCTGGAATACCATCATTATCATCGTCTAAATCATCTTTATCTGGCGTTCCATCTCCATCTGTATCTCTTAATACATTGACTACAACATCTTTTTCAACCGGTGTGTCACCATCATGTGTTACTGTTACTTTAATTGTTACAGTACGATTTTCTTCGATTTCTCCCCAGTCTTTAATATCTGGTGTTCCAGTAACTTTACCATCAGGAGTCACGGTTAATCCATTCTTAGGAGTTGGAGTAATTGTACTATTATCTTTATTAGGTGTTACCACTTTATCACTTGTATATGCTTTATTTTCAATCGCATCTACCGGTGTTCCTACTTCTACTGTTAATGGTTTTCCAGCTGTTTCTGTAGATGATTGACTTGTTAAGTCTGTTGTCTTACTTGTCACTTTCGCAGTAACTGGTGAACCATCTTTTACTTTATCTGCAGGAATAGTCACTTTACCATTTGCATCAACAGCAATTGTTGGATCAGAACTTGTCCAAGTTCCATCTCCAGTTTTTGTTACTGTCACTGTTTGTGGCGTGTTGTCTTCACCTGTATATGTGATAGTTGTATTTCCTTCTCCCGTTAATATCGGTGTAATTTCTACTGTTCCGTTTTCTTTTGGTGTCACTGTTGGAGCTTGTGGTTTCACTTTAACAATTACGTCAGTTGTTTCTGTTGAACCATCTTCATAAGTAATTGTCACTGGAATTGTATGTTTAGTATCTGGAGTTACAGTTGGTAATGGTGATGTTTTTTCCACTACACTTGTAATCTTCGCTGCTGTGAAATCTTTCGTTTCAGTTCCATCTACTACTCCAGTAACCCCTGTTTTTCCTGATAAATCAGAATTTGTTAATGGAGAATCTACTTCTTTAATAACATCAACAGTTGTTACTTTGTGAGGTGTTGTTGTATATGTCGCATCATCAGATTCTACAGCTGAACCACCTGTACCTTTTGTTGCTTTGGCAGTCACACTAGTTCCTACTAATTTTTTAGGAATTTCTAATGAACCATTACGGAATACAACACCTTCTTTTGGTGTTTCAAGCTGCCAATCATTTCCATTTTTCACTAATGTTACATTTCCGTTCGCTAATGGAATCGTTACTTTATCTCCATCTGTTGGTGGTGTTACTTTAACATTTCCATTTTGCCATTGTGAAATAGTTGGAGCTGCTGGTTTCTCTTCTTTTACAACTACATGTACAGTAACTTGGTTTCCTGCTTTTCCTTGGCTATCAACTGGTTGAAGCGTTACAGTGTATACTCCTGCAGTTGGATTTTCTGGAAGACCAGTAACATTAACAGTACCAGTTCCGAAAGGTTTATCCGTAGTACGATCATCTTCAGTATCAGATACCGTTACTAATTCTTTTAGTTTATCTGCTGTTAATACTGTTCCTGCAGTATAAACTTTTGGATTTTCTTGAGTTCCTACTGCTGCATCTTTCAACGTTACTACTGGAGCATCATTAGTTACTGTAATAACTTGCCATTTTCCTGCTGGTGTTGGATTTTGTCCAGTTTCAGGTTTGTAATCTACACGTAATCCTAATCCACTAGTATAGTTATCTGTATTGTCTCCAGAAGCAGTTTCTTCTTTAATAAGAAGTTTTTTATTATTATCTGATTCTTTTAGAGCAATACTTACTTTGTTTTGAGCTTTATTTCCTTCATTAATACTATTTGTAATAACATTTACAAAACCATTTGCATTTGTAACTCCATCTGGTGCTGTAGAAGGATCAACCTTCCAATCTCCACCATTTTCATCACGGACAAGGACAATACTGTTTGGTGTATTATCTGAGTCAGTGCTGTTATGGAATCGTATCTCGATTCGTTTTGCATCATGTGGCACTGTTACATCAATATGCTTGCTACCTGCAATCGTAGCAGAAGGTGAGTAATCTCCCATTGTAACTACTTTAGGATCACTCGTTTTAGAAACATTTGTATCTCCAACTTTGTTCACTACTGTAATAGCTGATGGTTGCGTTGTTTCTCCGTTTTTATTTTCACTTTGACGAAGTTTCACATTATCTGGTAATGTCGCTGTCCAAGTATCTCCATTAATAGTTACTTGTCCATTTTTACTTGATAAAACTGTATTGTCTTTATCATTTAAGTGTACTTCTACCACTCTATCATTATTATTATCTAATGTGAATCCACCTAATGTACCACTAATTGTACGTGTTGTTGATGATACTGCATCCTGATTAAACGTTGGTTTTGGAGGTGCTACATGGAATGTAACCTCTTTTTCGATGCTAGCAGGTGTATAAACTTTAGCAGTTTTTCCATCGATACTCTTTGTATAGAATCCTGCACCAGATGAGAATTTCACTAATGCTTTATAATCCGTTACTACACCTGGTTTGTTAAACTCAGTAGTAGTTGTTATTTCAGCATTATTCGTACTCCATTTGAAGTTCATTCCTGCTGGGTAATATTTATCATCACCATCATTATTTTGACCATCGACTACTTTTACAAAATTATGAGAGTCTTGTCCGTTATTTGCATTTGCTGCATCAACTAGTTTAGTTCCTAACTCAACAGTTTTTGGACTATTTCTAACTTCAACATCTACTACTTTATATTTATATTTATAAGTACCCTTATTACCTGTTGAATCTGTAACTTCTACACTACCTACATGGTCTCCTAAAGTGGCAGTATCTGTTGAGGTATTCGCTGCGTCTTCAATCATAACATTTGTTCCACTTGTCCAAGAACCAGTTTTTTCAATTTCAGTTCCATTTGGAAGTCCTGTTACTTTCAGATTAGTAATTTTATTTCTATCATCTCTTACAGTGAAGGTAGGAGTGAATTTTGCTCCTTTAAATACTACAAAGTTAGCAGTAGTATTCTCATCTTTTGTTAACAACATGTCATCCATTGTTGCAGTTGGTTCATTCGCATCCGCTTTTACGACAGGAATTTGAATTTCATCTATTGAATGGTCTGGATATTCGATAGTTGCACCAACATAGTGAGAACCATCTGCATTTTGCTTAATAGCTCCTTCTTCCTTCATAGAAATCTTCAATCCAGTAGTTGTGTTATCTATTTTTACAGGTCCACGAGTTGAATCAAAGGTAATATTTGATTTCAGTGCATCAAAATCAGACTGACTAATTTTTGCACTTGTAGCATTAACATCCACATTCACTGGTTGAGCTGAAACTTGTGGAACATATTTTGTTGCTTGAGTTAGAACTTTGAATTTAACTCTAGTAGGATTTGTTCCATCTGATATATTTCTTAACTCATTTGTAGAAGCATCTTTTGCAATTACATAACGTGTATAATCGTCAGTATCATTCCATGGTGTTGTTCCTGTTTTATACTCACTTACTTTCCCTGTAATATTGACATCTCTTGGTGCTTCTACTTCAGTATTCTCTCTACGAATCAATTCATTATAAGATAATCCTGGGAATCCTAAACCATTACTTATGTCCCCATTTTTTTCCATCATTCTAGATTCTAATAGTTTACCAGAATTATCCGTTACTCTACCAATTGTTAGATTTGTATCTTCTGTAGGCGTTACATAAACTACTTGTTCTCCATTAGGTTCTACTTTTGTTTCTACACCATTCGGAGTAAATTCAAATTTCGGTGGTTCTTTATCCCCGGCCTTAGAATTCCCTGTTGTTGTATCACTATCTACGCTATCTGTTGTCACAGATTTAGCTGTTATTTCAGTTGCATCCTTAATAGCACGGTCTTTAATCGTTACAACACCCGTATCTGGATTAATAGTTACACCATCTTGAGGAGTATTTGGCGATAGCGACCATATATTACCATTTTTTGTAGCTGTTATTCTAAAAGTAGAATTATTGGGATGAACATAAGTAAAGTCTAATCTATTAACATTTTCTTCACTTACCGGCGTTACTGTCACATCTCCGTCATCTTTAGGCGTAATTGTTGGAGCTGTTGGTTTAACACGGAATACTTGATCTCTTTCAATTGTAGCAGGTGTGTATACTTTAACTTCCTTACCATCGATTGTTTTTGTATAGAAACCAGCTCCAGATTTAAACTTCACTTCTGGTTTATAATCAGAAACAATTCCTGGTCTGCTCAATCTAGTTTCATTAGCAACCTCTGCAGTACCCTTCTTCCATTTGAACGACATACCGTCTGGATAGTATTTATCATCCCCATCATTATTTGTGCCGTCTACTACTTTTACATAATTATGAGAATCTCCTAATTGTGTATTTAATGGAACTGTTTTTGGTGTTTCTTTAATTTCAACATCTACAACTTTATATTTGAATTTATAAGTTTTCTCATTATTTAGTGCATCTTTTACAACAATACTTGCTTCATGCTCTCCTAATTGAGCAGTATTTGTTGCTGTAACAGTATTACCTGCTACTTGAACATCTGCTCCATTTTTAGACCAGTCTCCTGTTGCTGAGAAATTATTCCCACTTGGTAAACCTGAAACAGTTACGCTTTTCACATTGTTTTTATCGTCACTTACTCTTAATGTTGGGTTAAATGTAGACCCTTTAAATACTACAAATGAATAATCTGTAGCAGTTTCTGATAATTCTTTACCATTTATTGTTACTCTTGGTGCTGTTGTATCAGACTTAGTAACCGGAATTCTAACATCTTCTGTTGAGTGGTCTGGATATTCAATTTTAACATCTACATAATATGAACCATCTGTAGGATTCTTTTTAATTGCACCATTGTCTTTCATCGTGATATTTAAATTAGCAGTTCTATTGTTAGCACCGTTACTGATTTTCACATCACCACGATCTGAAGTGAAGGTAATATTTGATTTAATAGTATCAAACTCTGCTTGAGTAACCGTTGCACCTGGAGCAGTAATATCCTTATTAATTACTTGATTTCCAACATGCGGAACATATTTCGTTGCTTGAGTTAAAACTTTAAAGGTAACAGCTGTAGGATGTTCGCGCGTATTAGATATTGAATTGTTTGAAGCATCTGTCGCATTCACATTACGAGTATATAACTCATCATCAACCCATCGTGTTGTTCCAGTTTTATACTCACTTACTTTCCCTGTTACTATGATATCTCTTGGTGCGGCTACTTCGACATTATTAGCACGAAGTACTCCATTATGTGTTAACCCTGGTAAACCTAAGCCACTAGCGTTACCATCTGTTCCTTTAAATATAGCTTCCACTAATTTATTTGAATTATCCGTTACAGCCCCAATATTAAGATTTGTATCTTCCGTTGGAGTTACATAAACAACTTGTTTTCCAGTAGCATCCACTATTTTTTCTTTTCCATTAGGAGTAAACGTAAATACTGGTGGTATTTTATCTCCAACGTTTGAATTAGCTCTTGATGGATCACTTTCTACGTTATCAGTTGTTTTAGATATTGCTGTAACTGGAATAGAGTCTTTTATTGCTCTATCTTTGATTGTTACTTTACCTGTAGTTTGATCAATCGTCACACCATCAGCTGGAGCATTACTTAATGTCCATCCATTTCCAGTCTTAGTAGCTGTAACAGTTTTTGGTGTGTTATTCGGATCATTATAAGTGAAATTAAATGTATTGACATTTTCTTCAGTCACTGGCGTTACTGTAACATCCCCATTTGTTTCTGGCGTTACTGTTGGCGCAGTTGGTTTTACTTGGAATTCAATAGTTTTCGTTAAATATGCTCTATTTATAATTTCAGAAACATTATCACCTGTAACTCCAGTACGAGGAACTGTTTGAATTCCATTCGTTCCTGCATAATTCTCAGGGAAGTAAGCTGCTGCTTTTACAACATGTTTACCTGGCGTATTAAAAGTAAGATTATTCTTAACAGTGTTATCTGGTTGAATAAATCTAAATTTCATTCCTCCAGGGAAGAAACTGTCATTATGGGTTGTTCCATCAGTAGTTCTTAAATACTCATTAGCATCATTTAGTGAAGTACCTTTATTTCCTTTGATAACTAAAGTACCATCTTGTCTAACTTCACCTTTACCATCTTCAAACTCTAAATCAACGACTTCGGTTCTAAATTTCACCGTAGACGTATTACCTCTATCAACATTACCACTTTGGTCATCTGACACTTTAAAAGTAGCCGTATGTTTTCCTAATGGTGCATCAGCAGCAACTTTTCCAGTAACAGTTGTTGTTCCAGGATTATTTTCTACTGCTCCTGTTTTTGTAAGAGTTGTTCCATTGTTAAAATTAACACCTTTAGGTAATCCACTTTCATATTTTAAGTTTACTTTTCCTTTAGGATCATTATCAAACATTGATAATGGAACATTTAAAGTTGCCCCTCTATAAATACGAGTAACTGGAGATGTTGACTCATTGTTTGTTAATATAGTTGATTTGTTTCCGTCTGTCGGATTTGTCATTTTAACCGTTGGTGGCATATCGTCACGTCTAGTTACAGTAAAAGTAAAGCTCACTGGTATCGCTGTATGATTAGCATTATCCGTAGCATTGAAAGTAATTGTATTAGTCTTACCAACATCTTCTGCTGTTGTTGTAATCGTAATAGTTCTTACTTTTTCAGTTTCAGTGTCTGTTGGTGAAATTATAGATGCTTTCCCTGAAAAGACCCTAGTACCATATTTTGTTAGAAAATCATTAGCATTAAGATTAACATGTTTATTATCTCTTGCTGTTACTGTAAAGGTTACATTTTGTCCTTCAACTACTGTCTGATTAGCTGGTGTAATAGCTAATGTTGGTGGTTGTGTATCTGGTGCTTCTGTTGGTGTAACTGAGTCACTTTTCTCAGAAACTACAACTCCACCATTGTCAACCGTTGTTTCAGCTTTAAGAGGATTTCCTGGTAAAGCTCCTGACACCGTAATTCTTGCAGTTGTCCCATTTGATGTTCCTTGTCCAATTACACGATCTCCATCGTATAATTTTACAACAGAACCGTTCTTAACTCCTGTACCAACATTTACCGTGATTGTTTGATTAGTTAATCCTTTTTTATGTTGCACATCACTTGCTGTGATCACAGGTTTTTTAGGATTAACCGTAAAGTGGACTTTCCCATCTGAACCTGAATTTGCGTCTTCTGAAGTTGAATTATCTTGATATCTTGCAATTGCAGTATAAGTAAACTTCCCAGCTTCTGCTGTACTTGGTGCAGAATTATTTTTCCAGCTCCAACTCATTCCACCAGGAAATTCTCCACTACCCTTACGTGTAATATATTTATCTACTACAGGATTACCTGTGTTTGGAATTGCATCTCCGACAACTTTTGTATGAGTGCTACCTTGGATAGGATATAGTTTCGCTTGTTTTTCTCTTAATGTTGGTTGTACTGGTTGGTCTGGATAATCTGTATATTTTGGTTCATTTGCATCTCGTCCTGAAATGAATGTATATGCTTGGTTTGTAGTTTTTCCAAATGTACCGACAACTGCTAATGCAAACGCATCTCTTACCTGATCGTCTGTTACTCCAGCTTTCAGCTTAGCTTTCACTTGCATGTGAATTGCAGAGTCTCTATCCTCTGTTTTAACCCCAAAACCATAAGAGTATTTGTTAAATTTGCTTTCCGTTCTTGTAACTGCATGGATTAAAAGCGGGTCATTACTATTTCCTTTAAATGTCTCACTCATATCTTGGTTATAACTATTTCCATGTCTAATATCTAAAGCATTGAAATACGTTAATTTTCTCCAACCTGAACCATAATCAACTGAATTGTTTAAGAAATTAACATTATGAGAAGACGTTCTAGTAAAGTTTTCTGGATTTTGAGAAAGAGTTCCAGAGTTACCATTTCTCGTATAAGATTCAAATTTCAAATCTCTTAAAGTGTTATTTTTATATGTACCATCACTATTCAAATCTAAAATTTGAGGTGGTAAAATTAATCGATAAATTTGATATCTACTTAGGTGAGCCATTGAGACACCATCATTATTGAAGAAAACATCATAAACTACATAACGTTCTCCACCGATTGTTGTCGTTTTAGCGAACATATCTACTTTTTTTTCGGTATATTCTGTTAATCCATTTCTAACGACTCTGCTTCCATCACTCGCACGGTGACGTTGATAAATTAATAAGTTGTCACTTGAATCCCATGTTGGAGAAATTGAAGCTGCTCTATTATGAGAACCTTCTTCAATTTTATTTCCATTACGTAAATCACGAGTACCTGTATTTTCTCTTAACACTTCATTTACAATAGAATTTCTTACTTGACTAGCTTGTTTTAACAATACTGTCAACTCTTCTGAATTTAGTGTAGGATTTTCTAATTGTGTTGTGATATTGGCTAAAATAGATTTCGCTTCTTCTATTTTAGTTTCTTTATTTTCTTTTTCTTCAACTACTGTTAGATATTTTTGAAGATCTTTTTGAATTTGTTTCAAAGATGCATTCTTTTCTTCTTGTGTTTTTGGAGAAGAAACTTCTTCTTGTACTTTGGATGAAGGTGTTTCTACTGTTTCTTTTTGAGGAACAATATTTTTCTTCTCTTTTTTGTCACTTGAAGCTGATAATTTTGGCATTGATTTTACAATCGAGATAGCACTTTTTAAGCTTCTTGCAATACTATCAACTTCTTCTTGAGTTGCTGATTCATTTTGTAAAACCGATTTCGCTTCTGATAAGGCTGTTTCAAATTGTAATAAACTACTCTTTGAAACTTTATCCTTATTTACAGTTGTTAAAATATCTGTTAACTGATTAATTGCTTCAGATAAAGTGTTTTTTTCAACAGTTTTTTCTTTTGTTACTTCAACCTTATTTTCTTTCGAAGGGGCTTCGGTTGCCTTATTTATTTCTAACTGGTTATTTTGAGTTCCAACTTCTTTCTCTACTGATGAAGCTTGAACCATTGAAGCATTTGCTAGAAAGAATGTTCCAACTAATGCTGATGTTACACCGAATGAAAATTTTCGGATTGAAAATCTTTGGACTTTATTCCACATATTTTCTGATCTTCTTCTCATCGTATTCTCCTTTACTGTTATTTTTATATTGTAAATATGCTTTATTATACTATATAATTATCTAAAAATATAATAGTTTGAGAATTCACAATATGTTCGAATTTCTTCTTTTCTACATCATTTCTTCTTACAAACCATTATATTTGGAGAATTTATTATTTTTCTAGTTAAGAACTATTATTTTTATGAATTATATCGAATTTTAATTATTCAAATTATTGGACACAAAAAAACACCTAGATAGGTTCTAGGTGCTATTTATGGAATTGGTATCTCCGCTTCCTTTTAAATTATATTTCATTATTTTAGAACCATTCTGAACAACACAACTCTAAAACATTTCCTATATTCTATTTTCAAACTTATTCTCAGAAATATTTCATTCTAAAATTTTAAAATATAACCAGCAAATTCTCAAAAAATTGAGAACTATATCCATACCTTACTCGACTATTTTACAAAATACAAGAAAAAATACTATTGAATTTAAAACTATAGAAACAACACAGCTCTAAAACTGAGGGATGTTTGTTTCTGTACTTTCATGGATTTTGGAACCATTCAGAACAACACAGCTCTAAAACAGCTATAAGAGAATTAAAATTTAAAAGCGAAATTTTGGAACCATTCAGAACAACACAGCTCTAAAACTGCAAGAAATGGGTATTCAGAAAGTGCCGTAATTTTGGAACCATTCAGAACAACACAGTTCTAAAACCTAGTTGTAGTCTCTGCATTATGTTCTTCAATTTTGGAACCATTCAGAACAACACAGCTCTAAAACCCTTTGTATTTTCCTCTCCACGAAATGTGGATTTTGGAACCATTCAGAACAACACAGCTCTAAAACCATGTAGGTACAGTAACTATTATATCTGCAATTTTGGAACCATTCAGAACAACACAGCTCTAAAACTGTTTACCACAAAAAAGAGTCAATCCATACTATTTTGGAACCATTCAGAACAACACAGCTCTAAAACGATACGAATAGATTAGCTCCCGAAACACTATATTTTGGAACCATTCAGAACAACACAGCTCTAAAACCCAGGGCGAGACGGAGTCGTGACATTTGAAATTTTGGAACCATTCAGAACAACACAGCTCTAAAACGATACGAATAGATTAGCTCCCGAAACACTATATTTTGGAACCATTCAGAACAACACAGCTCTAAAACTGTAGCTTGTGCTACAAATGTAACTTGGTCATTTTGGAACCATTCAGAACAACACAGCTCTAAAACCTCGCACTTCAAAATTTCCGCGTGGTTTCGTAATCGCACTATTCATCCTAGCAAGACTTCAGTTCTGAATAATTCCATTTTTTATATTTGATATTTTACATGAACAGGTAGATTATATTACTTTTCTAGTTTCAAATCTATTCTTGTTTCATAAAAACCTGTAACCGATTGATAGATTAATGTCCCAGTTAAAATTTCCGTAACCGTTGTATAACGTTGCCGATCGATTTGTTCTCCAAAAAATTGAAAGGCTGCCGATGCACCTGCTTGAGTGAACGTTAATAAAGATAAAATTGCTGTTGAAAGTTCATCAATTGAAGCTTTTTCATAATTTTTATCCATTATTTTTCTTAATTTAGTTACTGCTGTTGGCTTAACAATCCATTGTTCAGATTTTTCAATAATGAAATCAAATAACTCTCTAAATTCAGAGCGATGTTGATTTAAATATTCTCGATATTTCTTATTTTCCTCATCATCTCTATGAATTGCATGATATAACAATAGTGTAGAATCTTTAGATATTGTAAATTCATTTGCTTTTTGTAATTCTTGGTGACTTGCTAATCTACGTCGTTTACCGTCTTCCAATTCAAATAAAGTATATTTAGGAAGAATAAGAATAGAATTTTCTTGTATATTTGTATAGCCTAATTCTTCAAGGAATTTATTAGGATTATCTTCAAACCGTTTTTGATTCATAATTGATACTCCTATAATTTCTTTGGCCTTAACAGTTTTCTTACCTTTAGTTTTTTCATACTCAAACATAACAGAATAAGCAATTTTTGGACTTCCTACTCCACCATATTTATTCGTATCCCATCCATTTTTACGTGGAAGTAATTTATCAGAAGTTCCTTTTTTCTCAACTGTTTCATTAGTAAAACCACCAGATTGAACTTCCGTTTTCTTCACAACGGTTACTTGATTATTAAAGACTATCTTCTTAATCATTCCAATCTGTTGATCCTTATTCCAAATCACATTTCCTTTGGAGTCTGTCTGTTCTCCATCATCTTTTAAAAAATTCAATACATTTGAATATAGCATTACCTTTTTAGTAGCTTTTTCTTCTTCATTTGCCTTACGAGTTAGGTACAAGTGTTGTCCATAAATAAATTCAGGAGCTAGTCTTGGATATTTTTTAATCAAAAGATTTCCCACTACTGCATTTAAATATGCATCATGAGCATGATGGTAATGATTCAAATCACGAATTTTCGGAATATCAAACATCTTTCTAAAGTTAGATACTAAACTAGATTTTAAAGTTACAATTTTTACTTCATAGATTTTCTTACCCGATTCATCTACAGTTGAATTCCATCTTTCGTCTAACATTCTTGCGATATGTTTCGTAATTTGTCGAGTTTCAACTAATTGTCGATGAATAAAACCTTCTTTGTCCTTATCTGTTAATCCGCCATGACGTGCTTTTGTTAATCGATTATATTTAGATTCACTCATTAATTTTGCATTTAATAAAACTCTCCAGTATGCATCCATTTGATTCACAACTTCTATACTTGGAACATTATCAGATTTCCCACGATTCTCTTTCGAACTAACTAATACTTTATTATCAATGGAATCATCTGGTAAGAAACTACGAGGAATAATATGATCCACATCATAATTACTTAAACAATTAATATCTAGCGGTTTACCAGTATACATATCTATTCCATTTTGCAAACAATACAAATATAATTTTTCCTTCAACAATTCTTTATTCGTAATATTATGGTCTTCGAGTAGTTTACTAGATAATAATTTCAAACTTTCAGATAATTTTTTAAATCTAGTTCTAGATTGTTTCAATCCCTGAGCGGTTGTTTGGTTTTCTCTAGCCATTTCAATGACAATACTAGTTGGTTTATATCCCATAATTTTAACGAGTTCATCTACAATTTTCATAGTTTGTAAAATACCTTTTTTAATTGCGGGACTTCCAGCAAGAGATTGTACTTGTTCGACTAAACTATCTGCTTCTCCAACTACTTGAGCTTCGGCAATTTGTTTTTTGAATGTTAAATAGTCATCTCGAATTAATTGCATAAAATTACGATTTCCAGCAGGATCATCTTTCAAATAATCTAAAATTGTTTTCCCATTATCTCTAATTCCATCAATTAATTTCTTAGACAATCTCCCCCACCCTGTATAGTGGCGTCTTTCCAATCGTTTCATCACTTTTTCGTCAAAATAAGTTTTATACTGACTTAAACGTTCACGAATCATTTTTCGATCTTCAAAAATTGTTAACGTTAAAATAATATCTTCAATTATTGGAAGATTAGATTCATTATCTAAAAACTCTTTATCCACTTTTAATTTTAATAAATCATGATACGTGCCTAATGAAGCATTAAAGGATTTTGTATCCTTACTCAAACCAACAATACTTTCTATTCTAAAATCAGCATAAGCAACTTTTAGATAGTTCATTAGCTTTTCAAGCGTAACTTTACGTTCTTTTTTAAATACATTCTCTATAATATCTTTTTTAGCTTTAGCATTAAAATATGATTTATGATTTTGATCATCCACAAATTGAATTTTAGTTAATTCATTATAAACTGTAAATAATTCATATAAATAACTATGTTTTGGCAATACTTTTTGATCTGGTAGATAAATATCATAGTTTGTCATACGATGAATAAATTCTTCTGCAGCAACTTTTGTATCGACAATTTCTTCAAAATTCCATGGACGTACTGGTTCATCAGAATGATAAGTCGCCCAGGCAAATGGACTTTGTTGATTTTTCGCTAAAGGTCCAACATAATAAGGAATTCTAAATTCAAAAATTTTGACTAATTTATCTTTATTTTCTAATAAAAATGGATAAAACACACCTTGTCGTTCAATAATGGCTTCAAATTCTTTTTGATGAATCTGATGTGGTATAGATCCGTTATCAAATGTCCGTTGTTTTCTTAAAAAGTCTTCTCGTTCTAGTTTTTCTTTGAATAATTCAGGAGCTTCTGTTGCTTCAAATAACTTCTTCAATTGTTTATAAAAAGTTTCTTGAGTCGTACTTCCATCAATGTACCCTGCGTAACCATCTTTTTTAGGGTCATTGAAGAATTCTTTGTATGTTTCTCGTTCCAAAGTTGCTTTGAAAAACTGTTTTAATTCCGCTAACTCTTCTTGGTGATTTTCATATCGTTCAATCATAGCAGCAGATAATGGCGCTTTTGTATTTTTATTCTTAATAGATAAAATATTTGCTAAAACGACACTATCATAAACTTTCTTAGCAGCTAGGAATACATCCGCTACTTCATCTCCTACTTGTTCCAATAATGCAGTTAGGTCATCTTCATAGCTTTCCTTAGAGAATTGAAGAGAAGATTTTTCATCTAACTCAAAAATCTTTTTAAATTCTCCTGAATTACCTACGATTAATTTTAAAAATTCAATCAATGGACTCTTTTTATCAATCAAATAGCTTTGTACAATTTTATCTTTTTTAGCAGATTTACTAATTTTCTCTATTAAAATTTCTCTAACTTCCATTTTCTTTTCTAACACAGAACTATCTTCAAAATAGGTACTATAGCTAGTTAAAAATTCATCAAATAATTGTTGGATATCATTGTTTTCAACATCTACATTTCCTTCAATTAAAAAATGTCCTCTAAACTTAACAATATGAGCTAAGGCTAAATAAACTAAACGTAAATCCGCTTTTTCTTTTCCATCTGCTAATTCTTTTCTCAAATGGTAGATCGTTTTATAGTTATCATGAAATGCAACTTCTTGTTCAACATTTCCAAAAAATAGATATTTACTATGTGGTTTATCCTCTTCCCATAAAAATGAATCTTGTAATCTTACAAAGAAATTTTCATCCACTTGCATCATAAATGGCGCGAAAATTTCTTGTAAATAACGAATTCGATTCCTTCTTCGTTCAATTCTACGACGATTGGTGCGCTTCATTCGACGAGCCATCGCTGTTTCACCACTATCAAACAATACGGAACCCATTAAATTTTTACGAATAGATTTTTTATTAGTATTTCCTAAAACTTTTACTTTTTTTACGGGAACTTTATAATTGTCATCAAAAATAACACTATACCCAACACTATTTGTCCCAATATCTAATCCAATGGAGTAATTTTTTCTCATATTTCCCACCTCTTTAAGAAATGATTCACAGCTTCATTTTAACAAAAAAACGTTTACATTTAAAACTATTTGTTGTATACTTTCAGTGTGGAACTATTCAGAACAACACAGCAAGTTAAAATAAGGCTTGTCCGTAAACAACGTTTCATACGTGGATGTCGATTCGACATCTTTTTTTATACATTTTTTGTAAAGAAGCAAAAGTCTTCATCTATTTTATAACTTATCATTGAGAAATCCTCTACTAACTTCCCTTCTAAAAAGCAAACATCTAAATGATTCAAACGAATATAATCTAAAATTTCTTTCACTTCTCTTTTTTTGAAATAGATTAATACATTCACAAAAATTAAAATCTTCTTTTTACTCAAATACTTATAAACTTGGATAATTTCCATTATTTTATCCAACAAACTATCACTTCTTGTTTCAATTTGAACTCCTAAAGCCTTAATTAATTCTTGAATCGTTATTTCGTCATACTCTAGATCTAATTCATTTTCAACTAGTTCATAACTAATTAATTCCGTTATCGTATCCGTTAATTTTTCAATCATGGATTTAACTTCTGGTTTTTCATTTAATTGATTTTCAATATCTCCATAAATTAGTTTTAACATAGCTGTCGAATTAACATCATAACCAAGTATATCCGTCACAATCATTACTTCTGACTCTTTAATCGGTTTAAATTTTTTATCGGCTAATTTCACACTTCCTTCACCATCATAACGATAAAAATTCTCAACTGTACGAGCAAGTGCTTCTCTTGATTCAATACTTACTAATGTTGCTCCTTCCACAAAAATTTCTTCATCTGCTAAAGGTAATCCAATTCTAATCATTTTCATCATCTCCCAAAAATACTAATCTTGCTTCAGTATTGGCAACTGAATGATTTCTCTCACATGACAAATAAATCATCCTAGCAAATTGTTTCTCAGTTACAGTTAATATTGTAATCATCCCTCTTTTAGGATTATGTTGTTTTAATCGTGCAATCATGCTTTGATTCGCAGTTCCATTCAACAATAATTTACTATAGACTGAAAATTGATGTTTAATAAATCCCTCACTCAATAAAAATTTCCGAAATTGTCGATATGCTTTTCTTTCTTCCGCTGTTTCTACTGGCATATCAAACATTAACAACATTCGCATATATCTCTCACTCATAGACGAAACACCGGTACTTCCGTCTTCTCCCCATTTAAAACTTTAATCACCTTTTTCGTATACTCACTAACAATATTTGATAAATACATTTCTTTTTTATCATAATGATAAGTTTTACAAAATAATTGAAATAAATCTCTTTTAAGATCCATAAAAACTTTATAACGATTCTGATAAACAATTTGATCTACTAATGGACGAAATGGTTCCATTAAATCACTCGCTAAATTAAAAGCATTAAATTGATTTGCATGTTTTAATCCTAGCTGTGTTAAACATCCATTTGAAACAATTTCTCTGGCAAATAGACTTAATAATAACATATATCCATAATCTAGCGCAGCATTAATATCATTAGCATCATCTCTTGTAAACTTACTTCCAAATAATGTTGTAAAATAAATTCTTGCTGCATGACCTTCTCGATTGGTAATATCATTTAATTGTAATTCATGAATGAGTTGACCTAATGATTCTGATTTCACTGTATAATCTTGCTGATATAGATGACTTGCTTGATTCATCATTTTTTGCAATATAATTTCTGTCCAAACTTCTACCTTTCTATCCTTCTCCCATTGAAGTTGTTTTGCCAATTGTAAGCTGCTATTATGACTTCCGTAATAAGGTACCACTTGAGCAATAGGTAATCGTTTATCATCACAAATAATGACTAATATTTTTTCATCCATTAATCGCTTTATTAACATCGTTGTAATTAAAATATCTGTTCTCTCTAATAATAAAATATCAATTTCCGATAAATGAATTTGTTCTACAATTTCAGAGTCTTTATAAATTAAATAATTATTTTTATACGACAACTTAGCATGTGCTTTAACAACAATTGTTCTCCAACCCATTTTTCCCACTCCTGACTGATATAATCCGTATATAGTCAGTTTATCATTGGCGGAAGTTCTAGTCTACATTTTGTGAGTGAATTTACAAAAAAAGAAGTTCTACAAAAGAAACTTCTTTCTAAACTTATTAAATTAAAAGTATACCAGTCCTCCTATAGTAGCACGAGACTCGCAAGCGAGGCTGCTGACGTCCATATTGCTACCATACCAAGAAGTCATTTTAATATCGCACTCTCATAAACTCCCCTTAAAGTACAAAAGTCTTCTTATAGTAGCACGAGTGATAAAAACTGCAGTATGCAGATTTTATCACTGGAAATTTTGAGACCTTAGGCTCAAAATTTAGCCATGAGACCGCAGGGCTGCTGGCGTCCTTTGCTACTATATTCAAGAAGTCTCTTTATACTACGCTTCCCGTTCATAAAGCTGAATCAATTCTTCTCGTAATCGATTATAAGATGGCGTATCTTCATATTGATAAATGCGATTCGTTAATAAAATCATTGCCTGCTTTGTTTTCAAATTCATTAATACTGTTGTTCCTGTAAATCCAGTGTGTCTTAACCAAATTTGTTCGCCTACTTGGTCCATATCCCATCCAAGAGATCTTCCCGCTTTTCTTGTAGGTGTCCAGTCCATCAGCAAACTTTGTATCATCTCTGCACTACAATATTCAAAATCTCCTAACTTCCCATCGTTTAAATATAATTGCACTAGCGTAATACAATCATCCAGCGTTGCAAATAGCCCTGCACTTCCACATCTTCTTTGTAAAATACTTGCTTTAGGATCATGTACTTCCCCTTGTAATAATCTTCCACGTCTTTCTTCAAAACCAGTTGGAACACAACACTCACTCGGAAGTGGACCGTATGAGGCGGTTAGTTTTAACGGACGAGCGATTCTTTCATCAAATAAATCTGCTATCGGTTTGCCAAATTCTTTTTCCAAAATAATTCCCGCTAAAACAAAGCCGGTATCCGTATATTTTACCGTATGATGAAATGTTTCCGTCACCGGTAATATCGATAAAGCTTCAATTAACTCATTCGGTTCTAATTCATTTCTATTCTCAATATATCCCCATAATCCTGAAGTATGAGTGATTAAATGCCGAAGTGTAACTCTTTTATCCGCATTTAGAAACCATTTAGTAATAGGTTCATCTAAATGAATTTCCCCTTTTTCGACCATTTGGACTAATAAAGTACTCGTTACGAATGCTTTTGTAACGGAAGCTAAATCATAAAACAATCCATCTTCAACTAATTTAGAATGCTCATGATTAGTAAGAGTTCCTTCAAAAGACTTTATTACTTTCCCCTCTTCGATAAACGCTACACTAAATCCTGAAAATACACCCATATTCATGAAATCTTCAATTTTTTTCATTGTTTTTAGAAACTTTTTCATATATTTAACTTCTTTCATATTTTTTTGTTTTTTTCTCTTGCAACAGAAGGAAAATAGGTCTAAAATACCCCTTAAGCAGCCCTTCAAAGTTGCCCAATTAAATATTTTGGAGGTATTCTTATGTCAAAAAGAGTAAACCATATTACTGAATTAATCGGTAATACACCCCTTGTTAAACTAAATCGTTTAACAGATGCAGATAGTGCAGATATTTACGTGAAAGTGGAAGCTTTTAACGCTGGTGGTTCTGTAAAAGACCGTATCGCACTGAATATTATTGAAACTGCTGAAAGAGAAGGTCACCTAAAACCAGGAGATACAATTATCGAAGCAACTTCTGGAAATACTGGTGTCGGCTTATCCCTAGTTGGAGCAGCTAAAGGCTACAAAGTGATTACGATTATGCCAGACTCAATGTCTATCGAACGTCGTCAATTAATGGCAGCCTATGGTACAGAAGTACTATTAACACCTGCTGCTGAAGGTTTCGGAGCTGCCGTTCAAAAAGCAGAAGAATTATCACAACAACCTGGTTATTTCTGGGCAAAACAATTTGATAACCCAGCTAATCCAAGCATTCACTATCAAACAACTGGTCAAGAAATTATTCAAGCTTTTGATGGTGAAACACCTGATGCATTTGTTGCCGGAATTGGAACAGGTGGTACTATTACAGGTGTTGGTCGTGCCTTGAAAGAAAAAAATGCTGCTGTTCAAATTATTGGTGTAGAACCTGAAGAAGCTCCATTTATCTCAAAAGGACAAAAAGGAAAACACCGTATCCAAGGAATTTCCGCTGGATTCTTACCAAGTATTATCGATAAAGAAGTCATCGATGATTTTGAATTAATTACAAGTGA
This sequence comes from uncultured Granulicatella sp., assembly GCF_963516875.1. Taxonomy (GTDB): domain Bacteria; phylum Bacillota; class Bacilli; order Lactobacillales; family Aerococcaceae; genus Granulicatella. Next base: position 173,218 of record NZ_CAUQCL010000001.1, read on the forward strand.
ATTAGCCATTGAAACAGCTAAAAAATTAGCTGCTACCGAAGGAATTCTAACAGGAATTTCATCAGGTGCTGCAGTTGCTGCTGCATTACGTGTCGCTAAAAGACTTGGAAAAGGAAAAACTGTTGTAGCAGTTTTACCAGATACTGGTGAACGTTACCTATCAACAGGTATTTTCAACCAAGAATAATAGTTACAATCAAAAACTCCTGTCACTTCGATATGACAGGAGTTTTATTTATGAAATTTGACCGTCTCTTAATTTTTGAACAAAGCGTTCTAAACGTTCAATAGCTTTTTTCAAACTATCTAATGAGTAGGCATAAGAAATTCGAACAAATCCTTCTCCACTTTCACCAAAAGCAGATCCCGGAACAACAGCTACACGTTCTTCTTGCACTAATTTTGTTGCAAACTCTTCAGAAGTCATTCCAAATCGAGAAATATTTGGGAAGATGTAGAAGGCTCCAAATGGTTCAAAACATGGAATTCCTAATTCTTCCATTTTCTTCAATAAATAACGTCTACGTTGATTATAACTGTCTCTCATTTCAATTACATCATCATCGCAATTTTTCAATGCATCAATTCCTGCATATTGACTTGTTGTGGGTGCTGCCATAATCGTGAATTGGTGAATTTTAATCATTTGTCGCATAATCTCTGCTGGCGCAAGAGCATATCCCATTCTCCATCCTGTCATTGCAAAAGCTTTTGAGAATCCATTAATTAAAATCGTTCTTTCTTTCATCCCTTCGATTTCTACAATACTCACATGGCGCTCTCCTGTATACGTTAATTCTGAATAAATTTCATCTGAAATTACGACAACATTATGTTTACGAATCACCTCAGCAATTGCTTCTAAATCTTCTCTTCTCATTACAGCACCAGTTGGATTGTTTGGGAATGACAATACAATTGCTTTTGTTTTTGGAGTAATGGCTGCTTCTAATTCTTCAGGAGTCAATCGGAATTGATTTTCTTCTTTTAATGGAATTGTTACAGGAATACCATTTGATAACACAATACATGGCAAGTATGAAACATAACAAGGCTCACAAAATACGACTTCATCACCAGGATTCAATAAAGCACGCATCGCTAAATCAATGGCTTCACTTCCTCCAACCGTTACAAGAGCTTCTGTCATCGGATCATACTTCACTCCTTGACGGCGCTCGGTAAAATTACAAATTTCTTGACGTAATTCTTTTAAACCGGCGTTAGCAGTATAAAAAGTTCTCCCTTTTTGAAGAGAATAAATCCCTTCATCTCGTACATGCCATGGAGTATCAAAATCTGGTTCTCCTACCCCTAAACTAATAACATCTTCTAATTCATTTGCAATATCAAAAAATCTACGAATACCAGAAGGTTTAATTCCTGTTACTTTATGACTTAATAATGATTCAATCATGGAGTAACCACCATCCGTTTATCGCCTTTATTTCCTACAAACATCGTGCCATGGTCTTTATATTGTTTTAACACTACATGCGTTGTCGTTGATTGAACTTCTTCAATTACAGATAAACGACTAGATACAAATGCCGCAATATCTCTCATTGGTGCTTTTTTCAATTTCACCATAAAATCATATCCACCAGACATTAAATATAAATCTTCTACTTCTGGGAAGTGGTAAATCTTATCAGCGATACGATCAAATCCCATTCCTCGTTGCGGGTTTACTTTTAACTCGATAATGGCTGATACATTCACGTCATCTGTTTTTTCCCAGTTAATTAATGTATGATACCCACAAATAACTTTTTGGTCTTCTAATTCTTGAATTCTTCTTTGAACTTCTGTTGGTTCAATCGCTAATAAAGTCGCAATTTCTTCTGTTGTTAATCGACTGTTTTTTTCAATTAATTTTAAAATTTGTTCATTTACATCTTTAAACATATTTCTTCCTCCTATTCAAATTCGGTCATATCTTCTATATTGTATCCTACTTTCTAAAAAAATCCTAACCATTTCTTATTTTTTTAGAATTGTTTTATCTCTTTTATTTTCTTGCCCACTTACTAAAGGCATCTAATGAGTTGTGCATCCATTGACGAGATTGCTTTTTGAATTGTTGCAGTATATTTTTCTTCTTCACTTGAACATGAACTACTGGTTTTTGAACCGTTATTTCTTCTGTTTCTATTTCATTCTTAACAATAAAAGCTTGCACTTCTGCATTTTGTTTTCCTTGCTTCATACGGCTTGCGATTTTTGTTTCTAATAACATACTACTTTCCTGAATCGTAAAGGAATTTTCTTTTTTTAATAATAATGCCATCATTTCAATCCCACTATAACAACAAGCACTTAGCATCATTACTAAATAATACGATTGTTGATGGACAAAACATAATTGTTGATATGATTGGAACTTTCTTTGTTGAAGATTTTCTAACACTTCCAACATACGATTCGCTTCAATTTGATTACCAAAATAAGCATACGCAGTTCCTAAAATTTCAATTATTTGTTTGAAAACTTGACGGATATCTATAGAAGCTTGGAAGATAGTATTGATTTTCTGTTCCACTATCTGTTTAGCCATCTGAAGTTTTTTCTTACAATCGATTTTTTGCAAACTTACAAGCGTTTCTACCTTTGTCTGAGGCGCACATTCTAATAATAAATCTAATAATTCCTCTAATCCAAATGACGGAAGATGTACTGATTCATAAATGGGATAAGGTGCTGCCATCACATTGATGATTCCTTTTACTGGAAGAGATAAGTCGACTAATTGACTTTGAAATTGTTCAGCTTTTGTTCCAATAGATTGTGTTAAGGCAACAATCGTCGGAAGTTGATGAGCTATTTGTAATAAATTTTCTCTAGTCTTGACAGAGAATTCATCACTAGAACCATTTAGGCAATAAATACATGCATCATAATCCAATACAGTTGGAAGTTCCTCAAATAGTGAATACTCTTCTACTTGGAATTGTGGAATACTTTCATTTTTCTTTAAATCAAATAAGGATTGAATTAACGTTGTTTTTCCAACCTTAGATTCTCCTATGACTAACAAACGATACGTTGGTAATTTTTCCAATTGGTTTTCTAACGCCGTTTGAAACATATTTGTCACTTCCACCATCATCTCTCCCTTCCATAACGCACTTATCATACCATATTCTGCCTAAAAACTCTTGTACCTAAATGGTTAAATTTTTATTAGGATTTTTGAAATAAAAAAAGGAAATAACTTTTTATAGTAGCCTTAGCACTAGAATCCACACTGGATTCTAGTGCAGGAAAAATCAAGACCTTAGGCTCGATTTTTAGCCATGAAACTGAAGGTTTGCTGGCGTCCTCCGCTACTATATTAAAAAGTCATTTCCACCAACTCTTAAACGTTCTCTAATAAGTTAACGCCCCAAGAGAAAAGACTTTCGCAGTAGCAAAAATGGTAGAAGCTACTTTACTAGCTTCTACCATTTGGAAAATTTGAGACTCAAGACTTAAATTTTAGCCATGAGATTCGCATAGCAAAGCTGCTTGCATCCTCCGCTACTATATCAAAAAGTCATTTCCGCCAACTCTTATACGTACTCTCATCCTTACACGCAAAAAAGGAAAAGGCTTATTATAGTAGCGCAAGCACTAGAATACAAACTGTATTCTAGTGCAGGAAAAATTGAGACCTTAGGCTCAATTTTTAGCAATGAGACTCGCAAAAGCGAGGCTGCTTGCGTCCTCCGCTACTATATTAATAAGCCTTTTCCGACCTATTACTTGGCTAACGAGCCCATGGGATCCCATGGTGCTAATACAATTGGTTCAGAATCAAATGCTGCTAATTGCTCAGCTGTTAAGAATTCCTTACGCACCACAATTTGATACGTAAATTCATCCATCCATTCATCTGACATCATCCAGAATCCATCGACCCCAGATTTTTCTCCCCAACTATTTTCTACTTTCCAACGAGTTGGTTTTCCATTTACTAAATCAACCCCAGTTAATACCATGGCATGAGTCATTAAACTTTCTCCATATTCTAAGCGATCTGCTTTAGAAAGTTTGAAATCTAACCCCAATAAACCTTTCAAATCATAATGATCCATTGCCATCAATCCAGTATCACGACCTGAGAATTGACCCACATCACAACCAAACCAAATTGATTCTCCTTGTTCTAATTGTTGAATTGCAAGTTTCTTGAAAGTATCCATTTCTACATTTAAGTATTTTACAGGAGTTCCTCCCACAACGTTTCCTAACATTTCAACAGTATAAGAGCGATTGTATGGTTTGTCTGCTGTTGGTGCATTAATAATTGATACATATTGTTCTAAATCTAACCCTACAAACTGCTTATAAAATGTTTGTGGTGTTAAATTTTCATAGTGATGATATTCTTTATCTTTATCACGATAAGAAAAATCAAACACTTCTGGTGGAGTCCCTAAACTGATGGCTAGTAAATCATAGACTTCCTTCATCAATTGTTTACGAACTTCCAAGATTTTTTCTTCAGTAGCTCCCCCTGCTACTAAATCTCTTAAAATTTTCGCATCTTCGCGTAATTTTTTGTTTAAGTATTTATTCAACTCTCCTGAAGCTGAACTACTAAAACTTTCTGGCATTACTGCCTTTGGTACAACACCATATTTATTAAAGATGGAAACAATCATATCCCATTGTCCACCATCTTGTTGTGGTGTTTGAAGTAAGAAGGCAACATTACGACTTGTAATTGGTTCATGAGCCGTTTTTAAAATATTCTCATGGAAAAAATTCGCCTTCTCATATTTATCCCAGAAAAAAGTATAGCTTTGAGAAAGTTCAAATTCCTCTAGCTTAAACTCATTAAAGATTTTATGACGGAACGTGTTTAGTGCAGCAAACATCCAACATCTCCCAGATTGTTTTTGGTTTGCCACCTTTCCATGTTCCAAATCAATGGAATAAACGGGCGGGTTTTTCACGATGGCTTCTACATTTTGGCTAGAAGCGTGAATCCCATTTTTCACAGTTGCATGTTGTGCAACTTTCTTTTGTCCGTCAGATTGAAATTTTTGACGGAACTCATCAGTCATGTCTTTTGTTAAAAACATATACTCATCTCCTTTTCCTTTTGTATTCTACATCATACTCCTCATATATAATTTTTTTCAAGTAAAAAGAGAAAGTTTTGAAATTATTTAAGGTTTATGGATTAAAAATGAAAAATTCAAGAAAATATCTTACAACAAATCCAAAGTTTCTGAGCAAACAAAAAACACCGTAGAAATTTCTACAGTGCTTTTATTCTTAAAAATTTACTAATCTTTGTGCTTGATCTAATTCAAAAGCTCTTACTTCACGAGGTAAGAAACGACGAATTTCATCTTCGTTATATCCTACTTGGAATCTCTTTTCGTCCAACATAATTGGGCGACGTAATAAGCCTGGGTTTTCTTGAATTAAAACAAATAATTGATTCAAAGGAACTTCATCTAAATCTAAGTTTAGTTCTTGGAATGCCTTTGAGCGTGTTGAAATAATTTCTTCTGTTCCATCTTCCGTCATACGTAAAATATTTTTAATTTCGTCAATTGTTAATGGTTCTGAGAAAATATTTCTTTCAGTATATGCGATAGTGTGCTCTTCTAACCATGCACGTGCTTTACGGCATGAAGTACAACTTGGTGATGTATATAATGTAACCATGAAATCGCTCCTTCTCGATGAGCTAGTTTAGATGGGCTCATCACGTTTTATATTATATATTATTTTTAGAATAAAATCTATACAAATTTCGTAATTTCATCAATTTTTCACAAAATATTTTTTTATGAGCCCCTAAAACTAATTCATTAAAACCTGATTATTTCAAGGCTTAATCTTTTTTTAATTTTTGTCAAGCAATATCCTTTTTCACATTTCAGGGATATTCCGATAATCTTCTACTATTACAGCTTCAAGTTAATATTTTTAGCAGGAAATTTCTTGTGTAAATTTTCCAAAAATACGGTATAATAAGACTAATTCATTGAATTTTAAAGGAGAATATATATGACTAAAAAGAAAATTTTCTCTGGAGTACAACCTTCAGCTATCCCAACCATTGGAAACTATATTGGTGCGATGAAAAATTTCGTTGCCTTACAAGACGAATATGACTGCACATACTGTATCGTAAACCAACATGCGATTACAGTTCCACAAGACCCTAAAAAATTAAAAGAACAAACTCGTTCACTTGCTGCTTTATACTTAGCAATTGGATTAGATCCTGAAAAATCTACGATTTTCGTTCAATCAGAAGTTCCAGCACATGCTCAAGCTGCATGGATTGTACAATGTAATGTCGGTGTTGGCGAATTAGAACGTATGACACAATACAAAGATAAATCTCAAAAACAACAATCCGTATCTGCAGGTTTATTAACTTACCCACCATTAATGGTAGCAGATATTGTTTTATACAATGCTGAAGTTGTTCCAGTTGGGGAAGACCAAAAACAACATATGGAATTAACACGTGACTTTGTCGCTCGTTTTAATAGCCGTTATGGAAACGGAAATGAATTATTAAAAATGCCAGAACCATTTATTCCAAAAGCTGGAGCACGTGTCATGAGCTTACAAACTCCTACGAAAAAAATGAGTAAATCAGATGTCAATGTAAAAGAATACATTAGCATGTTAGATGAACCAGCAACTATTCGTAAAAAAATTAAAAGCGCAGTGACGGATTCAAGTGGTATCATTGAATACAACCCAACTGAAAAACCAGGAATTTCTAATCTTTTAACAATCTTCAGCGCATTTTCAAACCGTAGTATTGAAGATTTAGTAGAAACTTATAAAGATTCAGGTTATGGAACATTCAAAGCTGACTTAGCAGAAGCAATCGTTGCAGTAATGGAACCAATCCAAGAACGTTACTATGAATTATTAAATTCTAAACAATTAGATGAAATTTTAGATGAAGGAGCTAAAAAAGCTAACGCTGTTGCTTCTAAAACTCTTCGTAAAATGGAAAAAGCTGTCGGCTTTGCAAGATAATCATTCAAAACCAAAAATCCTGTCGGTAACATTACTGACAGGATTTTTATTTCATTACATTTTATTATACTTTTTGAATCCAACCTTCTGGAGCTTCGACATCTCCATATTGAATTCCTACTAATTCATCATATAAACGACGAGTCACTGGTCCTACTTCTGTTTCTGAATAGAATACATGGAAGTTATCTCCATTTTGAATTCCAGCAATTGGTGAAATAACCGCTGCTGTACCACATGCTCCAGCTTCTGTAAATTCATCTAATTTATCAATGTATACATCTGCTTCTTTAACTACCATTCCTAAACGATGTTCTGCTAACCATAATAATGAGTATTTAGTAATACTTGGTAAAATTGATGGAGAGTATGGAGTGATGAATTGATTATCTTTAGTAATTCCAAAGAAATTCGCAGCTCCTACTTCTTCAATCTTAGTATGTGTCAATGGATCTAAATAAATGCAGTCACTAAATTGACGTTTTTTAGCTTCTTTACCAGGTAATAAGCTAGCCGCATAGTTACCGCCAACTTTTGCAGCACCAGTCCCTACAGGAGCAGCACGGTCATATTCACTCACCACAAAGCTAGTTGGTGTTAAACCACCTTTGAAATAAGCTCCAACCGGCATTACGAAAACAGTGAAAATATATTCTGGTGCTGGACTAACACCAATTGTATCGCCTACCCCAATCATTAATGGACGAATGTATAAACTTCCACCTGTTCCATATGGAGGAATCCAATGTTCATTTGCACGAACAACTTCTTTTACTGCTTCAACAAAACGTTCTTCTGGAAATTCTGGCATTAATAAACGTCTACAAGAACGTGCAAAACGTGCCGCATTTTGGTCAGGACGGAATAAATTAATGCTACCATCTTTACAACGATAAGCTTTCAATCCTTCAAACGCTTGTTGTCCATAATGGAGTGCTGTTGAGGCTTCACTAATATGAAGTACATTATCTTCTACTAAAGCTCCATTATCCCACTGACCATCTTTATAATAACTAATATAACGATAGTCTGTTTTAATATAACTAAATCCTAAATTTTTCCAATCTAAATCTACTGTTTTTGTCATAACAACACTTCCCTTAAAATTATTTTACTGGCTTATAATCTCCCGTTACTTGATCCATCTCTTCTAAAATTTTCGTTGATTGTGTATATCGGAAAAATCCGAAACTACTTGATCCACTTTGTTCTTGATGACGAATGTGAATATCAATCGAATCTTTCGTCTGAGCTTGGACTAATATCGTATAATGATTATCCAGTAAGACTTGTTTCTTCGTTTCAATCTCTTTAATCGCTTCTTTTGCTAATGCATTGAGTTCGGTAGTAGTGCTTCCTTCTTTAGTTGAGGAAACTGTTGTCGTCGTTTCTTCAACTTTTGATGTCACAGCGGATTCACCATTTTTAGAAACATTGACCATATCAGCTTGGTTAAAAGTTTCTGTACGCCCAGCACAGCCCATAAATCCAATTGCTAATACACTGACTACTAATTTCCATGAACGTCTCATGGTATCCTTCCTTTCCACTTGCTTAGTTTCATAACTTTTCAAAAAAATGATAACGTGAAAACAATTATTAAATTATTTTCAATTTTACAATTTTTCCAGTTATTGTCAAGATGAATTGTATAAAAAAGAGTAGGAAAAATCAAATACTTCTTTTGATTTCATCCTACTCCTATCAAATTCATTATTTTCCTTGTGTAGTTTGAGATTGTTCTGTTACAGTCGGTGTATTATCTGAAAAATCTTTCAAAGCATTTTTCAATGTATCATCTGTAATTTTCACATCTGCTTCTTTCACTAATGAAGAAACTACTGAATGAATTGTAGCTGTATCTTTTAATTTTTCCGCTAATAATTCATCTTCTAATGTAGAACGTACATCATTTAATGAGCCTTTTTCAGGTTTGTCTACTAATTTAATCACATGGTATCCATATTGTGTTAATACTGGTTCTTCTGTGATGGCTCCTACTTTTAGACCATAGGCTGCATCTGCAAATTCTTTCACCATGTCAGTTCGTTTAAATGGTCCAACTTTCCCACCATTTTCTGCCGTACTTTTATCTGTTGAATTTTCTTTTGCTAATGTATCAAAATCAGCACCATCTTTTAATTGTTTAATGATATCTTCAGCTTTTTTCTTCGCTTCTGCTTTTTCATCATCAGAAGCATTTTGAGCAACTCCTATTAAAATATGTTGCGCTGTTGCTTTTGGTTCCCAAGAATCATAATATTTTTGAATTTCTTCATCGCTAAATTTATTAGCTTTTTTAACTGCAGCAGTAATTAATTTATTTAAGTACACTGTATCACGATATCCATCTACTGAAGTGAAGCCGTTACGTGCTAATACAGCTTTTAAAGCATCTTCTCCACCATATTGTGTCACTTGGTTTGCAACTTCTTTTTTTGCTTCCTCTTCTAAGGCTTTTTTATCAGATGCATTATTTTCTAAAACTTTTTGCAACACTAAACGTTGTAAAGTTTGTTCTCCTGATGTTGCTTTTAAAGCTTTATAAAATTCCTCCTGGGTAACATTACCTGCTTTTGAAGTCGCTACAGCTGATTGATTATTCGAACACGCTGCTAACGCTAAAGTTGATGCTACAGCTAACATCCCCATCATAGTTTTTTTCATTCTTTCCACTCCTGTCATACTACTAAATATTGCATTTCTCACAATATACCATATTTTCAACTTATTGCCTAGCATTTGAAAAAAAGACAATATTTTTTTCTAAAAATCTTCATATAATCCAACTAGTTTATGAATAATATCGAAAGAAAAAAAGACTGGATTTACATCCAATCTTTTAAAATGCTTATTTTAAAATACGAATCGTAATTGTACGACGTCCAAAATTATATGTTTCTGCTACTGTTGTAAAGTGAACATCAATTTTATTTCCAACAATTGCTCCACCAGTATCAGCTGCACGGAATACTCCATATCCTGGAATTTCGACCATTGTTCCTAAAGGAATTACTCGAGGATCTACTGCAATGACCATTGGGTCATTCACTAAGTTTGTCCCATCTGCTGTGTAATTTGATAATCCTGGCTCTGCGTATGAATATGCTGTTGCTTCAACCGTTAATGTGTACCCTTCTGTTGAAGAAGCGGCAGTCGTTTGTACTTCTTGTGAAGTGACTGTTTGCGGAGTTGGCTCTACTGCTTTCACTTCTACAACTTCTGTATTATCTTCTACTTTGTAAGTATGCTCTTCTTCTTCAGTTTTCACAACTACTTCTTGTTTATCAGCAGAAAACTTAATCGTTGTGCCTGCATAAATTAAATTAGCATTTTGAATGTCGTTTACACGAATTAATGCATCTAATGATACATCCATTGCTTCCGCAATAACAGATAATGTATCACCATATTTAACAGTGTACTCTTGTACCCCTTCTTCATTATGAATAATTTCATCTTTTACTTCATCTGTAGTACGTGCTACCCATTCATCAGCCTTAGCTGTTGAAGTTGTCATTCCTGAAATTCCTAGAAAAGCTACTGCGATTGTTGCCAACACCGTCTTCTTTAGTGTAAATTTCATAAACATCCTTTCCGACTCTCTACTAAAAAATTTCATTTCGAGAATCTACCGCTAAAAATTTCCAAATGCGGTTTTCTTTGATGTAACTACTGTAACACGAAAAAATAGCAAAATGTTGATTTCATGCGATTTGTTAAGGCTCTTTAAATAAATTGACTTTTTATGATAGTTAGATTACAGAAAAACAATACGAACATATGTTTTTTGTTACGTTTGTCATCTTTTTGTAACATTACCTTAAATTTCTCTTTAATTTTTGTTCGTGTAAAATTGAAATATTACAACTTTGAAAGCGGTTTATTTGCTAAAAACGTTATTTTTGTACTTAAAAAAACAAAAAAAGCACCCTCATCTCTACTTAAAAGAGGAGGGTAAATGAATTTATTTTACCAATTTTTTGCATCATATAAAACGAAAGACTTCCCATAGTAGCATTAGTAATATCAGCCAAGCATGGCTGATATTACTGGAAACTTCGAGACCTAGGCTCGAAGTTTAGGCATGAAACCGAAGGTTTGCTGCCGTCCTTTTGCTACTATAACAGGAAGTCTATTCAAATATTTTTTTCTTATTTATCTTCTTCCGTCTTACGTTTTCTATCACGGTCACGTTTCATTTGGCTTGAACGTAATTGACCACACGCTGCTTCAATATCATGACCGAATTCTTTACGAACCACACAGTTAATATGATTCTTCTTCAATACATCATAGAAAGCTACTACACGATCCTTACTACTACGTTCATATTGGTCGTGCTCACGAACTTTATTATAAGGAATCAAGTTTACATACGATAAACGTTTCTTGTCTGCTAATAAATCTGCTAATTGTTGCGCTTGTTCTACAGAATCATTGACATGGTCCAACATAATATATTCAAACGTCACACGACGGTTTGTTGTACGAATATATTCATTAATGGCTTCCATCACCACTTCAATAGGGTATTTACGGTTAATACGCATAATTTTAGAACGAGTATCATTATCGGGAGCATGTAGCGATAACGCTAAGTTTACCTGCAATCCTTCTTTAGCAAAATCTAAAATTTTAGGAGCAAGTCCACTAGTAGATACCGTAATATGACGAGCACCAATGGCTAAACCTGTATCTGAATTGACTACTTTTAAGAACTTAATCACATTATCATAGTTATCAAATGGTTCCCCAATTCCCATTACTACGATATGACTCACACGGTCTCCAGGAGCTACCTCATCTAATGTACGTTGCACATGCATTACTTGTGCTACAATTTCTCCAGCGACTAAGTCACGTTGTTTTGCAATAATACCGCTGGCACAGAAAGTACAACCGATATTACATCCTACTTGTGTTGTTACACAGATTGATAGACCATATTCTTGTGGCATTAATACTGTTTCAATTAATAATCCATCTGCTAATTCAAATAAGAACTTACGAGTACCATCTGTTGATTGTTGCTTAATTTTTTCATTTAATACTGGGAATGTAAAAGTTTCATTTAATTTTGCAATTAAATCTTTTGATAAGTTTGTCATTTCTTCAAAACTTGTCACACGTTTACGATATAACCAATCCCATAATTGTCCTGCTCTGAATTTTTTCTCTCCATGTTCTTCAAACCATGCGACTAAATCTTCATATGGATATCCATAAATAATTGGTTTTCCTTCATATTCACGAACACGTCTTCCGATTTTTGTTACCATTTCTAATCCTTCTTTCTAGCATGCAAATGCTTTTTCAATTTCTTCTAATGTTTTTCCTGAACTTAATAAAACACTTAGTTTCATACGAGCTTTTTGCCCACTCAATCCAGTTGTAAAAATGACACCAGACTGTCTTAATTGTTTACCTCCACCTAAATAATCGTAAACATCATAAGTAACACCGTTAAATGCTCTAGAAACTAATACTACGGGAATTCCTGCCTCTAAACATCTTTGTAAGGCTGGTAATGTTGCTGGTGGTAAATTCCCCGCTCCTAGCGCTTCAATAACGACACCTTTTGCATGATATTCGCAAAGTGCATCGAGTAATAGTCCATCCATTCCCGCATAAGCTTTTAATAAGTAGACTCCTGTTTGAACTTCTTCAATTGGATAGTATTCTTGTTTTAATAATCGTTGGAAATAAATGACTTCACTTTTAGAAACTAATCCTAGTGGGCCAAAAGTTGGTGTTTGGAAAGTTGCGACATTCGTTGTATGAGTTTTTGTCACATAAGTAGCAGTATGAACTTCATCATTCATCACAACAACGACCCCTTTATCCTTCGATTCTGGAGAAGCTGCAACAATTAAGGAACTACGTAAATTCGCTAAGCCGTCTGACCCAATCTCATTACTTGATCTCATTGCTCCAGTTACCACAATGGGAATCGATAAATTCGTTGTTAATTCTAAAAAATACGCTGTTTCTTCTAAAGTATCTGTTCCATGAGTAACCACAACTCCCGTATATCCCTCTTCAACAGCTGTTAAAATTCTTTTTCTTAATTGCATCATATGAGATTCTTGCATATGAGGAGAAGGTAAATTAAATAAATCTTCTGTATGAATATCTCCAATTAAGTTAAATAAATGCGCACTCGATAATAAAGGATTTTCACCATTCGGAGATACTTTTCCAGTAGAATGGTCTTCGCTCATTGCAATGGTTCCACCTGTATTAATGATTAAAATTTTTGCCATGCTTCAACCTCCTTATCTTTCATGCAAAATCTCTTAGTACATTTTTCATATAATCTTAGTCTACCATAATCTAGACTGTAAAAAAAGAAAAGACTTGAATGAAGCCAAGTCTTTTCGTGTACCATTTATTGTTTTTGATATTGTCTTTGATGTTGATGAACTCCTGAAAGAATAAATGGACTAGCATCTTCCACTTGGAAAGTTTGTTCGCCACTTTCATCTACCATTTGACTAAATAATGTTTCGTATTCTTCAACCGTTACTTGTTTACGATCCTCTAATAATTGTTGGTGAGCTTCTACTCGCAATTGCTTTTCAAAGCCTTCCACTAATTCTCCAACGAAGAACTCTCCAACGGCTCCTGAGCCATAACTAAAGAATCCAATACGATCTCCTGCAACTAATACAGAACTGGTTTCAATTAAAGAAATAAAACTTAAAAATAATGATCCTGTATAAATATTTCCAACATGACGATTATAAGCTGTACTTTCTTGATAACGAGTCGTTAATCGTTCTTGTTCTTCTTCTGGCAATGCTTCTAAAAATGGTTTGAAAGCTTTTAATCCCATCTTAGTATATGGTAAGTGGAAGCAAATCGCTTCTAAATCTGCAAAAGTAGCTCCAGTTTGTGTTGCATAATCCGTCCAAACTTCTGCAAAGAAACGCATGTATTGTTCATTTGAGAATTTTCCATCTACCATTGGATAGGCTTCATAATTTGGACGCCAAAAATCCATTACATCATCTGTAAATAAGCTAGCTTCATCTTCTAAACGAAGTAAACGAGGTTCAGCTGAAACAATCATTGCCACTGCCCCTGCTCCTTGTGTTGGTTCCCCACCACTTTTTAAGCCGTATTTTGCAATATCACTTGCAATGACTAATACTTTTGATTCTGGATTCAAAGCGATATGCCCTTTTGCTAATTGCAATGCAGCTGTTGCTCCATAGCACGCATGTTTTAATTCCACACTACGAACTCGATTCGATAATCCTAATAATTTTTGAATATAGACTGCTGCAGATTTTGATTGATCAATTCCTGTTTCTGTTCCTACAAGAATCATATCAATGGCTTCTTTATCAGCTTCATCTAAAATTCCAATTGCTGCATTTGCGCCCATTGTGACAATATCTTGAGTCACAGGAGCTACTGCCATAGTGCTTTGCCCAATTCCTACTGTATATTTTGCTGGCTCTACTCCACGTTCTACTGCTAAATCCTCCATGGATAAGGCAAATGGTGGTGTATAAAATCCAATTTTATCAATTCCGATATTCATTTCTAACTCCCTTAATGTAATAAGTATCTATCCTAATAGTCTGCACGTACCATAGTAGCAAAAAATGGCGAAAGCTACAACGATTATCCCCGTTAAAAGCGATAATTTTAAAAAAACTTTAACTTTTTTATGTAGTATTTTAATAGGTTTCTGTGCAACTTTCGATTACAATAGTAAAGTAAATGAAATTTTAAGGAGAATGATATGAATTCAAACGATATTGTTATTATTAGCGCTACTAGAACAGCTATTGGAAAATTTGGAGGACAATTCGCTTCTATCAGTGCTGTTGAATTAGGTACAGCAGCTGCAAAATCAGCCATTCAAAAAGGAAATATAGATCCAACTTTAATCGACACAGTCATTTTTGGGCAAGTATTACAAGCAGGACTCGGTCAAAACCCTGCCCGTCAAGTTGCCTTAAACTCAGGATTACCTCACAGTAGTACAGCTTTAACTGTAAACGAAGTTTGTGGTTCTGGATTAAAATCTATTTTATTAGCAGCTCAAGCTATTCGCTTAGGCGATGCAAAAATTGTATTAGCTGGTGGAATGGAAAATATGTCTTTAGCACCACATCTACTCCCAAATCGATTTGCTACTAAAAATGGAAATTGCACGATGATTGATGCATTATTCCACGATGGCTTAACAGATGCTTTTTCAAATGAAGCAATGGGTATTACTGCTGAAAATCTAGTTGAAAAATACGGATTTTCTCGTCAACAATTAGATGAATTTGCAGCTCACTCTCAACAAAAAGCGTACCAAGCACAACAAAATGGCGCTTTTGATAAAGAAATTACACCTATTGAAATCACGAACAAAAAAACAAAACAAGTCGTAGCGATTAATAAAGATGAATTTATTCGTCCAGAAACAACTGTAGAATCTCTTGGTTCATTAAGACCTGCCTTTAAAAAAGATGGAACTGTAACAGCCGGAAATTCTTCAGGTATCAATGATGGAGCAGCCGCTTTAATTTTAACAACACGAGAAGTTGCCAATACTTTAAACTTGCCAATCTTAGCTACTTTAACAGGATATGCTGAAGCAGGAGTCGACCCTTCTATTATGGGAATTGGACCAGCCCCTGCCATAGAAAAATTAATTCAAAGAACGCATATCCCATTAGATCGAGTGGATTTATTTGAATTGAATGAAGCTTTTGCTGCTCAAAGTTTAGCAGTCATCAAAGACTTAAACATTAATCCTGAAAAAGTCAATGTTCACGGCGGTGCTATCGCATTAGGACATCCAATTGGGGCTTCAGGTGCTCGTATTGTGGTGACATTAATAAATGCTTTACAACAACGTCAATTACAAACTGGAATTGCCTCTCTATGTGTTGGTGGCGGAATGGGCGTAGCCTTAAGTTTAAAAATTGAACAATAACAATATACAAATAAGCCAAGCATCTACTCGGGATGCTTGGCTTGTTTCATTTCAAATTTCTTTTGTTTTTGTCGTTCTTGATAATAGTGTCGAATTTCTTCGTTTTCTTCTGTAGACTGATAAGCAACAGAGATTCGATGTTCTCCTGTCCAGCTTTCGACTAATTCTTCTACACTCGGTAATGTTAAAGTTGGAAGTTCTACTGAAATGGACAACGTATCTTTCCATATTTCATATCGAATTTGGAATAATAATCGACCAACTCTTAGTAAGATTTCTCGTTTTTCAGTATCCATTTGATAGGCTTTTTCGAAGAACTGTCGCATATACATTCTAAAATTATAATAGACATCATTAACCGTCTCTACACCCATTTCAAAAATTAATTCAAAAAATGTATCAAAAAAGAGTTTTAAATCTTCATCTGAAACTTCTTCTGTCCATTGTTTAAAAGTTTGATCCGTTAATTGGCTATTTCTCGTTAATTCAGTTAATTCAACAAAATGATCATCTTCAATATTCCACATTAAAGCACTATGCTGAGAAATCCCACTTCCCTGACTTTCAATAATATGATACGGAACTTGTGATTCTAACATTAAACCTACTATCGAATCTTGAGGAATGTATCTTTTTGCTTTTGAAACAACTCTTTGATATCCTTCTGTATTTAATATCGAACGATGAACCCCTGGAGCATCCCAACAATAAATTTGCTGTATTCGATGTTGAATATCTTCTTCTTGCATGGCACTTGCATATAAGGAAAGATTTCCACCTTTAGAATGTCCAGATATATTTAAACTTCCTGAGAAAAACTCTGCTTGTTTTCTTAAATACTCTATCGCATCTATTTGTGCAGGAATCAAGTCAGAATATGTCATCATAAAGTCTTCTTTCCAACCTGTTAAACTTTCATCCGTCCCTCTAAAAATAATCCATCGACTTTCTTCTTCCCATTGATAACAAACTGCAGCAAATTGTTTTGTTAATTCATCATCAATATCATTCATAAATCCGAATACTTTCACATCTTTGAAACGGGGACTTTTAGACACAACATCTAGTAATTGAATTCTTTCTTTCGTAATCATAAAAGGATTATTTTTGTGTTCTTTTTCTTTGATTGTTTCAAATTCTTTTCCTAACTGGTTCAGTGAAATTACAGTTTTTTCCTCAAAAGATGAAGACACAATTTCATCAAATGGTAAATAGGCAATTTCTGTTAAAACTAAAATATCAATATCCGTTACTAATTTTTCTTGAAATGTTTGAGCTTCGTATTGCTGTACATAAGTAATTAAATTTCCCATAAAAAGCTCCTTTCTGATACTTGTACTCTTTTGAGTAGTGTAGCACCTCCTTTGTAGAAATGCAAAATTAGAACATTAAAAAGACTTTCTACTGTAGTATGTTCATGAATCTCTCATCCTTACTACCTTAGAAAGTCTATTGTCTATTGTCTATTATTTATCTTGAATCCATTTTCCAGATGCATCTACACGATAACCATCTGGTGTTGTAGTATTCACTAACATTGCGCCAGATGAACCTAAATAATAATCTCCCACCCAACGGTTTTCTTGCATCACACCATCTGCATTGAAGTAGTACCATGCGTTACTAATTTTCTTCCAATCTGTTTGCATTGCTCCGCTATTATCCATATAGTACCAAGCTCCGCTCACTTTTTGCCAATTAGTAGTCATAACACCATTTCCGTCAAAATAATACCATGTACCGTTAATTTTTTTCCAGTCAGTTACTGCACTATTATCTTCATAATAAGACCAATTTCCATTATTTTGTTGCCATCCTGATAATGTTGTTTCTTCAGAATCATTTGTATCAGCCTCAGACGAAGAAGCTGCTTGTTGTTTATTTAATGGTGTTCCATCCGCTGTATGAGAACGATATGCACCTTTAGAACGACTAATTTCACATGCTACACCATCATGATCTCTATCTAAATGTTTAGAATATCCTTCTTCACCAACCGCTATATTTCCATATCCAGCAGCCCAAGCTTCCTTACAGTTATGGAAATACACACGAGCTTCTGCTTTTTGTTCTAAACTAAGAGCAAACAATGTTGCAGCGGTACTTAATACCACTAAACCTCTAATTTTTTTCATTTTACATCCTCCTTAATATAACAATTTTAGTATATCACAAAATAAATGATGAACAAGCAAAATTTTTCCTTCCTTTTTTTATAAGAGAGTGCTATACTTTGGACTTGAAAATAGTGAAACGGGGGCGTTAAAAATGCAATTAGGATTTGATAGCGAAAAATACCTGGAAGAACAAAGTCAATATATTTTAGAGCGAGTGAATAGTTATGACAAACTCTATTTAGAATTTGGTGGTAAACTCATTGGGGATTTTCACGCAATGAGAGTATTACCTGGATTTGATCCAGATGGAAAAGTGAAACTACTCTATCGACTAAGAAACCAAGCAGAAATTATTATTTGTGTTTATGCTGGGGATATCGAACAAAATAAAGTGCGTGGAGATTTAGGTATCACTTATGACCGTGATGTCTTAAGAATGATTGATGATTTGCACCACTGGGATTTAAAAATTAATAGCGTACTGATTACAAGATACACTGGTCAACCAGCTGCAACTCAATTCAAAAATATGTTAGAACGTAGAGGAATGACTGTTTATACTCACGGCCACACAGAAGGCTATCCAATGGATGTAGATACAATAGTCAGTGATGCTGGATACGGAGCCAACGCATACATTGAAACTACTCGTCCATTAGTCGTTGTAACTGCACCTGGTGCTAATAGCGGAAAATTAGCAACATGTTTAAGTCAACTATATCATGAAACTCAAAGAGGTCGTTCAGCAGGCTATGCAAAATTTGAAACATTCCCTGTATGGAATTTACCATTAAACCATCCTGTTAACATTGCCTATGAAGCTGCAACAGCTGATTTAGAGGATGTCAATATGATTGATCCATATCATTTGGAAAAATACGGTATTACGACTGTTAACTACAATCGTGATATTGAAGCATTCCCACTTTTAAGAAGAATTTTAAGAAAAATTTACAAAGACCAAGAAATTCCTTATTACTCACCAACAGATATGGGAGTTAACCGTGTTGGATTTGCCATTACAGATGATGCAGTCGTACAAGAAGCGTCAAAACAAGAAATAATTCGCAGATACTATCACTTACAATGCGATTACAAACGTGGAATTGGTACATTAGAAACTGCACAGCGGGGAAAATACATTATGGATGAAATGGGGCTAACCCCTCAAGATCGTCCTGTTGTAGAAACAGCATTAAGTAAAGCTAAAGAATCCAACAGTGAAGTCGTTGCCATCGAATTACCAAATGGTAAAATGATTACTGGTAAACAAAGCGAAACGATGACAGCAGGAGCAGCTTGCTTATTAAATGCGATTAAAGAATTAGCAGGTATTCAAAAAGATTTACATCTATTACCTCCTGTTATTCTTGAATCCATTACAAAATTAAGTCAAGATGTGTTCCATCAACAAAGACGCTCCCTCGATAGTAAGGAAGTACTTATTGCTTTAAGTATGTCTGCTGTTACAAATCCATCTGCAGAAGCCGCAAAAAATCAATTAGTCTTTTTAAGAAATTTACAAGCACATAGTACGGTTATTTTACAAAAAGCTGATGAAGAAATTTATCGTGATTTAGGAATTACCATTACTAGTGAACCATCCTTTGCAGGAAATAGTTTTTATTATAGCCATTAGAAACAAAACAGGATTGACGGACTCTCCCATCAATCCTGTTTTTTTATATTAATGAATTGCTCCTCCAATTGTTTTTAAATCCTCTTTATCTTGATATTCAATAACCGTTTCAACACAAAGCGTTAGAGCATGAACCATTTCTTCCAATTCCATAGAAGGAAATTGATTTTTATCTTTTACTTGTTCTGGTAAGAAAGGTACATGAATAAATCCAGCTTTTAACGTAGGATAGTTTTTTGAAGCATAATACAGTACTTGATACATAATATGATTACATACAAATGTTCCAGCAGTATTTGAAACAGAAGCAGAAAAACCAGCAGCAATCATCTTATCCACCATAGCTTTAATTGGTAATGTTGAAAAATACGCACTTTCTCCATCTTTTTGAATTGGAAAATCAATGGGTTGATTTTCCTCATTATCTGAAATACGTGCATCGTCAATATTTATCGCAATACGTTCAGGAGTAATCCCGTGTCTTCCTCCTGCTTGTCCTACACAAATAACAACATCAGGATTGAAACTTTCAATCTCTTTTTCTAACACTTCAAATGATTTCTGAAATACCGTAGGAATTTGAATTCCTTTTATTTCTACATCTTTTATTTTTTTAGGAATACGACGAACAACTTCCCAAGAAGGATTAATACTTTCTCCACCAAATGGATCAAAACCCGTTAATAAAATTTTCATTTGAACATTCTCCTTTTATGATATAAATACAAAAAAAGCACTCGCAAGAGTGCTAAGGATGACCCGTACGGGACTCGAACCCGTGTTACCGCCGTGAAAGGGCGGTGTCTTAACCGCTTGACCAACGGGCCAGTATTAAATTTAAAGCGGGTGACGAGAATCGAACTCGCGACAACAGCTTGGAAGGCTGTAGTTTTACCACTAAACTACACCCGCATACATACTATAAGTAAAAATGGCGCGAGACGGAATCGAACCGCCGACACATGGAGCTTCAATCCATTGCTCTACCAACTGAGCTACCGAGCCTTATTGCGGGAGCAGGATTTGAACCTACGACCTTCGGGTTATGAGCCCGACGAGCTACCGAGCTGCTCCATCCCGCGTTAATAAAAGGAGGATGTGGGATTCGAACCCACGCACGCTTTTACACGCCTGACGGTTTTCAAGACCGTTCCCTTCAGCCGGACTTGG
>NZ_CAUQCL010000002.1:0-188837 GCF_963516875.1 uncultured Granulicatella sp.
AAGATATCCTTGATTCAGGTGAAATCATTCCTGAAACTCTTCCAAGTCAAATGACTGAAGTGCAACAAAACGCTGTTCAATACAAAGATTTAACTGAGGAAGTTTACTCAGTAGCAGATGGTGAAGTAATTGCATTAGAACAAGTAAAAGATCCAGTATTTTCTCAAAAAATGATGGGTGATGGTTTTGCAGTGGAACCAGAAAATGGAAATATTGTATCTCCAGTTTCAGGTACTGTATCAAGTGTCTTCCCTACAAAACATGCTCTTGGTATTGTAACTGAAGCAGGTCTTGAAGTACTTGTTCACATTGGGTTAGACACAGTAAGTCTTGAAGGAAAACCATTTACTGTTCATGTTACTGAAGGACAAAAAGTTGCAGCAGGTGATTTACTTGTCACAGCTGACTTGGATGCTATTCGTGAAGCAGGACGTGAAACTTCAACAATCGTTGTCTTCACAAATGCTGATGCGATTAAATCAGTTAATTTAGAACAAACAGGTTCTCATGCAGCTAAAACAGTAGTTGCTAAAGTAGAATTATAATAGTCTTGAGGTTGGAAGCTATTTTCCAACCTCTTGTTTTAGGAGAAAAATATGAAATTTTTAACACTGAATACTCATAGCTGGATGGAGAAAGAAGCAGAAGAAAAATTCAATCTTTTACTTCAAGATATTCTTGATAAGAATTATGATTTGATTTGTTTTCAAGAAGTCAATCAGGAAATCACTTCTCCAGAAGTAAAAGTCGATAACTTTTATAAAGCTTTGCCGTCAGCAGAACCGATTCATAAAGATCACTATGTAAGATTTTTGGTGGAAAAATTAGCTGAAAGCGGCAGAAATTATTACTGGACTTGGTCCTATAATCATATTGGTTATGATCGTTACCATGAAGGTGTAGCGATCTTATCAAAAACACCAATCGAAGCCAGAGAAGTTTTGGTCTCAGACGTAGATGATTCAACAGACTACCATACTCGTCGAGTAGCCTTAGCTGAAACGGTAGTGGATGGTAAGGAACTGGCAGTTGCTAGTGTGCACCTTTCTTGGTGGGATAAAGGTTTCCAAGAAGAATGGGCAAGATTTGAAACTGTCTTGAAAACTTTGAACAAGCCTCTTTTGTTAGCGGGAGATTTTAACAACCCAGCAGGTCAAGAAGGTTACCAAGCTATTTTAGCTAGTCCATTAGGCTTACAAGATGCATTTGAAGTTGCTAAAGAGAAAAGTGGTAGCTATACTGTTCCACTAGAAATTGATGGATGGAAGGGAAATACAGAACCACTTCGCATTGACTATGTTTTTACGACTAAAGAGTTAGAGGTAGAAAATTTACATGTCGTTTTTGACGGTAACAATAGTCCTCAAGTGAGTGATCACTTTGGCTTAAATGCTCATTTAAACTGGAAGTAAAAGTGAATGTTAGACAAATCCTGTTGGTGAGAAATCACCGACAGGATTTTTTACATGCAAAAAGAGATTAAGTCATACAAGGAGATTTTCTCTAACGGATAATAATTTACGGACTTTATTAGGAGTAACAGATGATATTGTCGGGGATATTCTATAAGTATTCATAATTATTTACTAGAAATCTATTATCTTGTAAAATAAAAGTTAGTTTAAAAAGTGAGGTATAAAGATGTTTAAAAATTTCTTACAATTAACACCTAAACAAAAAATCATTACAATTGCTGTGTATACAATCATTGCAGCCATTACAATGTATCTTGGATATAATCAAACACAAGCACCTGTTGTAACTACGAACTCTCTTACAGGATTCCAAAGTGCTCAATTACCTTCAGCACCTGATAATTCTATTTTAGGGTGGTTAAATTTCCATAAAATTGGATTAGTTTTTGCACCAGTGAGTGTATTGATTCTTGATTACTTTAAAATCCATTTAATTCGTAAAGGATTTATTTTGAAAACATTATTAAGTGCAGCGTTAATTTTACTATCTACATTTTTATTACAAGTCGCTTTAGCCATTGTCTTTACAATTGTTGTAATAGCGATTGCGCTAGGTATTCTTTTCAATGAATTTGGATCAGGTTCAGGTAGTTATAGTGGAGGTGGAGATTATTCAACTCCATCTGTTAATAACAATGATGCTTTCAATGCTGAACAAGCTAGACTCGCGAGTGAGCAAGATGCAGAACGTAGAAGACAACAAGATATTGATCGTTACGAAAGAGCAGCTTATGAATACCAAAGCCGTGGCTTAAATCGAGCTGCAGATGAAATGAATCAAAGAGCGAATAATTTGAAATAAGCATAAATTGAGACTTTTTGATGTGGGAATAAGTATACTACAGATAAAAGTCTTTTTTAGAAAGGAAAATTAATATGATATCAATGCAATATAAAATAAAATTACCAGATTCGTTTGACATGAACATCATTAGAGAACGAGTTCGAGAAAATGGACATAAAATGGATGGTTTTAAAGATTTACTCTTTAAGGCGTATCTTATCTCTTTAGAAAATAGTAAAAATGACATCAAAAAAGAATATGCTCCATTATATTTATGGAAAGATTCAGTAGGAATGAATCAATTTATATGGGATGGATTTTATGATAATATTCTGAAGTCATTTGGATGGCAAACTATTTCTACAGCAATTCCATTAGCATTTGAGAAAAAGGAAAACTTTAATAGCAGTCGTTATTGTTTAGAAATAACAAGAGAAATCTCAGAAGCAACTCAAATGGAACGATTAAGTTTCTCAAGTACCTTTAACAATAGTACGAGTCAATTATTAGTTTATAATCCAGAAAAATGGCAATGTAAGGAATATTATTTCTTTGAAGAACTTCCAGAACAAATGGAAGGTACAAATATTTATGAAATTTTACATTTATCATTAGAACAGTAAAATTAAAGGAGAATAATATGACAAATTATGAATTACCACGTGTGTGGAGTGCAGCAGACAGTAATCAAGGAAAATTCTCAGGAATTAACCGCCCAACTGCAGGCGCACGATTTGAACAAGTATTACCAAAAGGAGAGAAACCTTTCCAATTATATTCTCTAGGAACTCCAAATGGTGTAAAAGTGACGATTTTATTAGAAGAATTATTAGTATTAGGAATAAAAGAAGCAGACTATGACTTATATAAAATCTCAATTATGGACGGCGAACAGTTCGGAACTGGTTTTGTAGAAGTGAATCCAAACTCAAAAATTCCTACATTATTAGATCAATCTAGTGCAAACGATATTAGAATCTTTGAATCAGCGAATATCTTATTATACCTTGCTGAGAAATTTGAACAGTTTATTCCGAAAGAAATTGAAAAACGTACAGAAGTATTAAACTGGCTATTTTGGCAAGCTGGATCTGCACCATTTGTCGGTGGAGGATTTGGACATTTCTTCAATTATGCTCCTGAAAAAATTGAATATGCCATCAATCGTTTTACAATGGAAACAAAACGTCAATTAGATTTACTAGATAAAGAATTAGCAACGAAACCTTATATTGCAGGAGAAGAGTATACAATTGCGGATATTGCGATTTGGTCTTGGTATGGACAATTAGTATTAGATAAACTATACCAAAATTCAGCAGAATTTTTAGATGCATCTAGCTACACAAACTTAGTGGAATGGGCAAAACGAATCGAGAATAGACCTGCTGTTCAAAAAGGATTAGAAGTAGAATATAAGAGTTTATAGTTCGTAGTTGAAGCGAAAAAATTAGAAAAGGAATTAGGTGCTATTTAGGTGCTTCATTCCTTTTTTTGTATTAATGATATTTATCTCGTATTTTAATGATTTAAAGTAAAACAAAAAAACACGCTCAGTTTTAAATTGAGCGTGTTTTAATTTATAAGATTTAATCGTTATTAATCTTTTTTAAGGATGTTTTTAACACCTTCAATAGCACCTTCAACAGCATCTTTAGCGTCTTCAGCAACTTCTTTTACTTTAGAAACTACTTGTTCAGTAGCGCCTTCAGATTCAAGTTTTTTGTCGCCAGTTAATTTACCAAAACCTTCTTTGATAGAACCAGCAACTTGATTTAATTTTTCTTCTGCTGACATGAGATTACCTCCATTTATTAGATTATACCTAATTCAAAGAAGAGTAATCATCATTAAACTAGATAGTAACTAAAGTATATATATTCTAATTTACATAAGCAAATTAAATGCTCAGCAAATTTACTGAGCATTCATCAAAATATTAATAAGTTACAACATTTATCTGACCTTTGTCATATTCAGCAATGAAGATATCAGCTACATTATCATAGCCTTCTTTTTGTAATTCTTCCATTAACCATTCTTCAGACTTACCGATCGTGTCTAAAATTTCTGTTTGAACTACACCGTCCGTAATAATTGGATATTTAGGATTTTCATCCCCAAATCTAACGATAATGAATTGACCATTTTGTTCAATCACAGCTCGTTTAACATCTTTTAATTGGAATACACCTTGAGAACGTAATTTAAGTGCCACATCTGCAGCAGATAAACCTTTTGAACGACAAGCTTCTGGATCTAACTTTCCATTTTTGATAATTATCACAGGTTTACCATCAATTAAATGTTTAATCATTGAAACATTCGTATTCAACCATTTCAATAGTAAAATTAAAATAGTCCAAATAATTAAAATAACAACATACTGAAGAATTGAAATCGAACTATTGTAAATAATCCCACCAAGAATTCCCCCGAGAACAAAGTTTTGTACTTGGTCTACTGCAGAACTTGGTGCTAAATTTCCTTTACCAGTTACATTAATAACAAATACTAAAGAAATAAGACCTAATGCCAACTTAATCGCAATTGTAATAAAAAAGCTCATTATTTTTTAACCTCCACAAGTTCAACATCTGATTTATATAATTCCATTTTTTCTAATAAATAACTATCCTTGTTAGAGCCATTTAAAGCACGATAGAATTGATCGCCAACCTTAATAATTGCACCATCAGTTGTAGCAGAAGTGTTGACATAAATCTTTTCTTTATCCACCGCTAATTCTTTTGAAACAATTTCAATAAAATGTAAAGAATTACGGAATTGATTGTTCGTAGATTGATTGCTTTGAAAATTAGAAATACTAATTAAAACAACCGCTACTAAAGCTAAAATTGAAATAATGGATAATTCACGAAATTTACTACCACGTTTATCTTGATAAGCTTTAAAAGCAAAAAATGCAGTGACAAAAATCAATACTGTAGAAATAATAACCATTACCCAATCTTGCTGACTGATTTGACTTAATACATATTCATATGAATAAAATTTCATAAAGAACCTCCTTTTTTGAATTTAATTTATTATAAGACATTTATAATATATTGACAATGGATGGGGATTGGGAGAAGGTGTGATGAGGAATGAGGTGTGAAGAAAAAATGAGAATTCTAAAAGGTTTAATGCTATACTATGAGTACGGAATGATAAGAGGGGGAGAAGGAAAATGGAATTTTTAGAAACAAAACAAATGCTTGAAGAAATGATGCAAAAAGATTACAAAACGTTCGTAACAGCATTAATCAGTATCGAAAAAGACATCACTAATCAAGAAGCACTCGACATGATGTATCAAAAATATATGAACACAGATGAGATGCAATTATTGAATGATGAATTTGATGAAATCATAGAGTTTGTTTTGTGAAAAAATTATGATTTAATACTAAAATTTTAGGTTATAATGACGATATACCATAATTTTTGGAAATTTAATGTAGAGCATTAAAAAATTTTTTGTAAATAGTATTAATTTGTTGATAAATCCAGATTAATATGAGAAGGAGTAGGGATATGGTTAGTGTTATAAAAAAATAGATTGATAAAATTAAAAAAAAATCAGAAAAAAGAAGACAGTTTTACTGAAGAAGAAGTATTTAATTTTCTTGTATGTACACTTTTTATTGTTATAAAACTTTAGATTATGAAATAGAGGATATTTTTTAGAAATAAAAATGTATACTCAAAGTATTTTAGAAAAATATATTTTAGAGTTAAAAAAACGTGATAACTTTGATAGATTAATTGATTTCTGTGGAGATTTATTTAGAAGATAGCTTTATGGGAAATGCGCTAGTGACATCTATTGTAGAAAGAATTGCTTTAGGAATGGAGAACTAAAAGGATGACTAATTTAAGTTGGATATTTTATCAAGAAATTCCAGTGCCGTATGATGTTCAGGAATTATTAATTAATGGTGAAGTTGCAGAACGAGCATTTAGAACCGTTCGTGATGTGGCGATTTTTACCAATAAGCGATTAATTGTGAAGGATGTTCAGGGATTAACGGGAAGTAAGGTGGAGATTTATTCTTTACCCTATAGTTCTGTTCATATGTGGTCTACTGAAAATGCAGGGATGTTAGATTTCACTTCAGAAGTAGAATTGTGGACAAGAGCGGGGAATATTAAGATTCAACTGAAGAGAGATATTAATATCCGAAGTTTTGAACGCTTACTCGCTGAATATATTTTGTAACATAATTTACCGTAATAAAAAAAGAGCATATAAAATGAAATAGTTTAAAGTAAAGATTTAAAATAAAAAAATTATTAAAAAATCAAGCAAAACGTTTGCATTTAATTGAAAAATTGTATACGATATCACTTGTAGATGAGAATCATTCTTATTTATTATGAAATATTAGGAGGCTAACATAAATGAAAGTTGTAGTAGTTGGATGTACTCATGCGGGTACTGCTGCAGTAAAAACAATTTTAAATGATAACCCAGGCGCACAAGTCGTAGTATATGAAAGAAATGACAATGTATCATTCTTATCATGCGGTATTGCGTTATACGTAGGAGGAGTTGTTAAAGACCCTCAAGGCTTATTCTATTCTAGTCCAGAAGAATTAGCTTCATTAGGAGCAGAAGTTCATATGGAACACGATGTAACAAGCATCGATACAGCTGGTAAATCTTTAACGGTTAAAGATTTAAAATCAGGAGAAGAAAAAACAGAAACTTTTAATAAATTAGTTTTAACAACTGGTTCTTGGCCAATTCTTCCTCCAATTCCAGGACGTGAATTAGAAAACGTTCAATTATGTAAAAACTATAACCAAGCTAAAGAAATCTTTGCTAAGAAAAACGACAAGAAAAAAATCGTTGTTGTTGGTGGGGGATACATTGGTATCGAATTAGTAGAAGCATTTGCTTTAGAAGGTAAAGAAGTAACATTAGTTGACGGATTAGACCGTATCTTAAACAAATACTTAGACCCAGAATTCACTGATATCTTAGAAGAAGACTTACGTGAACGTGGTGTACAAGTTCGCTTAAACGAAATGGTTAAATCATTCGAAGGCGAAAACGGAGTTGTTAAGAAAGTTGTAACTTCAGGTGGCGAATACGAAGCTGACATGGTTATCTTATGTGTAGGTTTCCGTCCAAACAACGACTTAGTAAAAGACCAATTAGAAACAATGCCTAACGGTGCTATCATCGTTAACGATTACATGGAAACATCTGCTAAAGATGTATTCGCAGCTGGAGATAGCTGTGCTGTTAACTACAACCCTAACGATGGACATGCATACATTCCATTAGCAACAAACGCTGTACGTATGGGTGCTTTAGTTGGTAAAAACATTAACGGACACAAAGTTAAATACCGTGGAACACAATCTACATCAGGATTACACTTATTCGGATGGAATATTGGTTCAACAGGTGTAAACGTAGGTAGCGCACCTCACTTTGGTTTAGATGTACGTTCTGTATACGTGGTAGATAACCACCGTCCAGAATTCATGCCAACATACGAAAAAATCTACATGAAATTAGTTTACGAAGTAGGTACAAACCGTATCGTGGGTGGACAAGTAATGTCTAAATACGACTGTACAGCTTCTGCAAACACATTGTCATTAGCAATCCAAAACAAAATGACAATCGAAGACTTAGCATACGTAGACTTCTTCTTCCAACCAGTATTCGACCGTCCATGGAACTACTTAAACATCTTAGGACAAGCTGCAGTAGAACAAGAACGTGTATTAGCTGAAGGCAAATAATTTAGTTAAATTATGAAATAAAAACGACAAGTATCCCAACGACACTTGTCGTTTTTTGTATTTAAAGTTTATCGAATAAAGGATTGTGTTCAGAAACAGAAAAAATTTTCATCGTAGCAATAAAATAAGCCACAGAGTAGTGGCTTATTTTATTAGGAAAAATTGAGACCCTAGGCTCAATTTTTAGCCAAGAGACCCAAAGGGGCTACTGGCGTCCGGTTACAATGAACAATTTTTTCAGTTGAAGAACCATTACAACCGCTTCCCACATCAAGGAGAGTGAATAGAAAGAAAAAACATTTTTACCGTAGCAGTAAAATTAAGACTTAAACGCCCCTCACATCAAGGAGAGTGAATAGGAACAGAAAAAATTTTCATCGTAGCAATCATATAAACCACAAGAGAGTGGTTTATATGATTAGGAAAAATTGAGACCTTAGGCTCAATTTTTAGCCATGAAACCCGAAGGGTTTGCTGGCGTCCGGCTACAATGAAAATTATTTTCTGTTTCTATTCACGAGATTTTCTAAAAAAGAATAAAGAGTACGATTGAATTAGCATTTCTGTTCGTTTCTATGTTACAATAAGAACGTTATATTCCATCAGAATATAGAACTCATACATTAGATAGATTAACAGAAAAGGAGTTACCAATGAAAAGGAAAATTATGTACGACGAACAAGATTCCCGCATCGATTACGGAATCATCCTACCCGTCTTATTACTAGCATTAATCAGCATAGCTACATTACTATCAACCACCTATATCCAAGTAGCACACGGATCCCTTAGAACCGTCTTCATGCAATTTGCTTGGTACGTAGTTGGCACAATCGCTATTATCGTTATCATGCAATTTGACTCAGAACAACTATGGAAACTAACCACCCTGAGTTACATTATAGGACTCTTACTCCTAGTAGCCGTCCTATTCTTCTACGACAGAGGAACCGCAGCCGCAACCGGTGCAAAAAGTTGGTTCAGAATCGCCAGCTTCTCCTTCCAACCATCGGAAATCGTAAAAATATTTTACATCCTGATGCTGGCAAAAGTAGCGACCGACCATAACCGACTAACGAAGTACCGTACAAGAAGTACAGACTGGTATCTATTTGCCAAATTAATCGCCATTTCATTACCAGCCTTACTACTCGTTATCCTACAAAACGACTTAGGAACAACATTAGTATTCTTAATGATTCTAGGCGGCGTCATGATTATGTCAGGAATTAGTTGGAAAATCTTACTACCATTAATTTTAACAGCTGTTTTAATCGGTTCATTATTAATTTACTTAGTAGTGTACAACCGACAATTATTATTAAATATCGGATTCAAAAATTATCAATTCGGACGTATTGATTCATGGTTAGATCCTTACCGTGACCAAGGTGGAGCAGGATTCCAATTGTTCCAAAGCTTGAAAGCAATTGGTTCAGGAAAAATGTTCGGTAAAGGATATGGACACTCAGAAGTGTACGTTCCCGTTCGTGAGTCAGACTTAATTTTTGCGACAATCGGTGAAAACTTCGGATTCCTAGGCGGAACATTCTTAATTACCGTGTATTTCATTTTAATTTATCAAATGATTCGTGTATGTTTTGATACAAAAAATGAGTTTTATTCTTATATTGCAACGGGAGTTATTATGATGATTTTATTCCACGTTGTAGAAAATATCGGAATGACGATTGGACTATTACCATTAACGGGGATTCCATTGCCATTCATTTCGCAAGGGGGATCTTCTCTATTAGGAAATATGATGGGAATTGGGTTAATGATGTCAATGAGATATCATTTCAAGAGTAATATTTTCGGAGAAGATGAGGATCCATTTAACCAAGAATCAAGACAACAGCAACAATTATCAGAAGAATTTATAAAAGCAAGAGCATAGGGAGAGAAAGAACATGTTAATTTATAGCCATCCAAAATGTACAACTTGTAAGAAAGCCTTAAAATGGTTAGAACTAAATAATATTTCATATGAAGTAAAAGATATTCGTGAAGAACAACCAACTTCAGAAGAATTACAACTCCTAGTTGAAAGAAGTGGATTACCACTAACAAAAGTATTCAACACGAGTGGAGAATTATATCGTAAATTGGGATTAAAAGATGTCATTAAAACAATGGAAACTTCTAAAGCGATGGAGTTATTAGCCAGTGATGGAATGTTAATTAAACGTCCATTATTAGTCAGTGACAATGCAGTGTTCTTTGGGTTTAAAGAAGAACAATACGAACAATTATTGAAAGGTGAATCAAATGATTAAATATAGTGAAAATGGATTATGGATTAAACAAGAGGGAAATCGTTATACAGTAGGGATTTCTCCAAAAGGTCAAGATGATATTGGAGATGTTAGTTTTGTAGAATTATTTAACCAAGAAACTTTAACAACAGAAGATTCATTTATGAGTGTTGAAGCAGCAAAAGCTGTTACAGAATTTTTCAGTCCATTATCAGGGAAAGTAGTTGCTTGGCATACAGAATTAGAAGACAATCCTGAAATGTTAAACCAAGTAGATACAGCAGTAAACTGGATTTATACATTAGAAGAAGTGGATGAAGCAGCATTTGCGAATTTATTAGACAAAGATTTACCAATCGTTTGTGAGAAGAAAGAAGGGTGTGGGAACTAGCATGCAAGTACAATTCATTACAGCAGAAGTTTTTGAACAACATCAAGAAAGTTTTAAGAGTGCTAACTTTTTACAAACAAGACAGATGGCAGAAGTTCATGAGCAACGTAGTGTATTTGAAGAAGTTTTCTTTATTGCTTGGACAGAAGGAGACGAATGGATTGCGCAAGGTTTAGTAGGAATCCGTAGACGTTTTAGATTTTTTAAAGAAGCCGTTATGATTCAAGGTCCATTATTTGAAGAAGATAAAATTGCACAACTTCCTCAAATGTTAGAAAGTTTAGAAGCCTTCTTAAAAGAACAAGGCATTTCCAGAGTAGAAATGAATCCATATATGATGAATAAAGTCATTAATGAATCATTAGAAGTTGTAGAAGAGTGCCGTTATCCAGAATTATTAGAAAATTTTGAAAAAGCTGGATATGACCGTTTCTTAGATTTAGATGGTCGAGCAGTCATGGGACAATTATTCAGAAAAGATTTATCAGAATATGAAGATAGCGAAGCGATTTATAAAGATTATTCGAATTCATTAAAACGTGACTTACGTAAAGCAGTAGAATCTCATATTACGATTCGCGAATTAGAATTAGAAGATTTAGAAATTTTCTATTCTATTTTAAGTGAGACTTCTATCCGAAAAGGATTCCGTGTACAAGATTTCAGCTATTTCCAACAAATGAAAGAAGCTTTCCAAGATAAAGTAAAATACATGGTTGCCTTCTTAGATGTAAATGCTTATAAAGCTTATTATCATGAAAGAATTGAATTCTTCACGAATCGAGTGGAAGAGTTGGAAAAAGAATTAGCAGTCCGTGAAGCGGAAGGAAAACATGTGAAGAAAACACGTGGATTGATTACGGATGCAAAAGATCAATTAGCGAGTTATCAAAAACGTAAGAAAACTTTTGAAGCATTAGACATTCATAATCCAATGTTAGCTTTATCAGGATATTTATTTATGTGTTATGGGGATGAAGTAATTTCAGTATTTGGTGGTTCTCATGAAGAATATTTAAACTTTGGTGGTTCAAGCTTATTGAACTGGGAAATGATGAAATATGCAAAAGACAATGGATTTAAGTATTATAATTTTTATGGAACGATTGAAACGAATCAAGCGAACCAAAATGAAGGAAACTTTAACTTCAAACGTCAATTTGGTGGCAGACTCGTTCAACCAGTCGGAAACTTCACAAAAACATTAAGCCCAGTATTAGGGTTTATTGCGAAATTCAAGAAGATTTAAGAATCTCCAGAAATAGACTTTTCTTTTGAGTAGCAAAAAGGACGATTAACTTTTGTTACGCAGAAAAGTCTATTTTTTCTTATTTTGGTATTAGAAATTGCAAAAAAAGAGAAAAGACTTTTCAATGTAGTATGAACAATAAAAGCCACTTAAAGTGGCTTTTATTGTAGGTAACTTCGAGACCTAGGCTCGAAGTTTAGCAATGAGACTCGCTTTTGCGAGGCTGCTTGCGTCCTAAATACTACATGTTAGAAAAGTCTTTTCTCCTTAACGTAACGTACAAAATGGTTAAACAATTCTTGCATTCCTTCGTAATCGTTCACCATTGTTTCTGGATGTCCTTGTAAAGCTAGAACATATGGTCCTTCTTCATTCGATTCAAAAGCTTCGATTAAACCATCCGCACTCCAAGCAACCGCTTTGAAGTTTGGAGCAAGCTCTTTAATTGCTTGATGATGATACGAATTAATTGCGGTCTTCGTTCCAAAAATTTTAGATAATTCACTGCCTTCTGCAATGTCAATCGTATGAGTAGCAGTAGAAGGCATTGTTTTTTGAACATGTAAAATCGTTGATTCTGGATATTGCGATTGAATGTCTTGATATAAAGTACCTCCAAAGGCAACATTTAAAATTTGAATTCCTCTACAGATGGCAAGAATTGGTTTACGTTGACGATAAGCTTCTTCAATTAGCGCAAGTTCATACGCATCTCTTACTGGATAAGTTCTTCCTAAGTTAATATGAGGTTCTTCTCCATATAAAAGAGGTGAAACATCTTGCCCTCCTGATAAAACTAATGCGTCAACTCGTGAAATATATTCGTGAGCTGTTTCTTGAGAAACAATCGGTAAGATTACTGGAATGGCTTTTGCTCTTTCTAATCCAGTAACAAATCCGTTAGGTGCATATGATAGGACATAGGTATCATGTTCAGTGTTATCTTGACGATGATTCCCTGAAATTCCTATTAAAGGATATTGTTGCATCTATTTTTCCCCTTTCGCATTGTAAGTAGTTTATATGATACTCCATTTTCATGAAAATGAAAAGTTTTTTATATGAAAATAAGTGAAAAACTTACAATAGAAGATATGAATTCGAAACGTTATCTTTTGATAATCGTTCTTATTTAGGATAAAATATTCTTAATGTGACAGATAAAAAATTCTGTTATATCATTGAGGATTTATTTTGAAAGGGGCTTAATAATGGCAACATTAGAAATTAAAAATTTACATGTGTCAATTGAAGATAAAGAAATTTTAAAAGGTGTTAATTTAACCATCAATACTGGAGAAATCCATGCAGTTATGGGACCTAACGGAACAGGAAAATCAACTCTTTCTGCAGCGATTATGGGACATCCAAGTTATGAAGTAACAGAAGGTGAAATCTTATTAGATGGAGAAAACGTTCTTGAAATGGAAGTAGATGAACGTGCTCGTGCAGGTCTGTTTTTAGCAATGCAATATCCAAGTGAAATTGCTGGAGTAACAAATGCAGAATTTATGCGTTCAGCTATCAATGCTCGTCGTGATGAAGACAATAAAATGGGTGTTCGTGAGTTCATCAAAAAATTAGATGAAAAAATGGCGATTTTAGATATGCCAGAAGAAATGGCAGAACGTTACTTAAATGAAGGATTCTCTGGTGGAGAAAAGAAACGTAATGAAATTCTTCAATTAATGATGATTGAACCAAGTTTTGCTATTTTAGATGAAATTGACTCAGGGTTAGATATTGATGCGCTTAAAGTTGTTTCTCGTGGTGTGAATGCCATGCGTGGGGAAAACTTTGGATCATTAATTATTACTCACTATCAACGTTTATTAAACTATATTGAACCAGATGTTGTTCATATTATGATGGATGGACGTGTTGTAATGACAGGAGATGCTGCATTAGCAAAACGTCTAGAAGCAGAAGGATATAAAGGAATTAGTGAAGAATTAGGAATTTCTTTAGAACATCAAGAATAGGAGAAAGAGAATGGCAGAGAAATTAACCGTAACACCAGAACAACTGACTTCATTCTCACTTCTAAAGAATGAACCAGATTGGTTTTTAGACATTCGTTTAAAAGCATTGGAATTAGCGAAACAATTACCATTACCATTTATTGAGCGTGTAAAATTCCATCGCTGGAATTTATTCCAAAGTGAAATTGGAGAAGCAAACTCACTCATTACAGAATTAGAAAAAGACATTCCAAGTGCAGTAGGAAGTGCAAAAATTGTTCAATTAGGAGCAGTTTCTTACTGGGAAGAGATGAATGTTGAAACAGCTATGCAAGATGTATTAGTAATGGATTTATTTGAAGCATTACAACAATATCCAGAATTAGTGAAACCATACTATATGACAAAAGCTGTACCAGTGGATGAAGATAGCTTAACAGCGTATCATGCAGCAATGGTTAATTCAGGAATTTTCATTTATGTTCCTAAAAATGTTGTAGTAGAAGATATTATTGAATCTCATTTTGTACAAAATAATACAGTAGACGAAGCATTCGTAAAACACGTATTAATTGTTGCTGAAGAAAATAGTTCACTATCTTATGTGGAACGTTTCGAAAGTATTGGAGACCGTAAAAATACTGCGAATATCATTGTGGAAGTGATTGCTAAAGAAGGAGCAAAAGTTCATTTTGCAGCGGTTGATACATTAGGTCAACCAACGGATGCATACATGAATCGTCGTGGTTATTTAGAAAAAGATGCAACTATTGAATGGGCATTAGGGATCATGAATGACGGAAATGTAATCGCAGACTTCGATAGTGAATTACGTGGAGCAGGTTCTACTGCAAAAGTAAATGTGGTTGCTATTTCAACTGGTAAACAAGTTCAAGGAATTGATACAAGAGTGACAAACTATGCAAACCACTCCGTGGGACATATTTTACAACATGGAGTTATTCTTGATAAATCAACGTTAACATTTAACGGAATTGGACATATTATTAAAGGAGCAAAATTCGCAGATGCACAACAAGAAAGCCGTGTATTAATGCTTTCTGAAGGTGGACGTGGAGATGCGAACCCAATTTTATTAATTGATGAAAATGAAGTAACAGCAGGACATGCGGCAAGTGTGGGACAAGTAGATGATGAACAATTATTCTACTTAACAAGCCGTGGAATTAGTCAAGCAGAAGCGAAACGTTTAGTAATCCGTGGATTCTTAGGTTCTGTTATTAGTGCCATTCCAGCACAAAATACGCAAAAAGAATTAGTAGAAATGATTGATCAAAAGTTGGCGAAAAATGATGAATAGTAATGACATTCGAAAAGATTTTCCAATTTTAAATAGAACCGTTAATGATGAACCATTAGTGTATTTGGATAATGCTGCTACAACGCAAAAGCCTGAAAGTGTGATTCGTTGTATCGAAGAGTATTATCACAATTATAATGCCAATATTCATCGTGGCGTGCATACACTCGCTCAACTAGCAACAGATGCCTATGAAGCGAGTCGTCAAAAAGTGCAAACATTTATCAATGCTTCTTCTATAAAGGAAGTATTGTTTACAAGAGGGACAACGACTGGAATCAATTGGGTTGCGCAAGGTTTTGCCAAATATCGCCTGCATGAAGGAGACGAGATTTGGATTAGTAAAACGGAGCATCATTCTAATTTTGTTCCATGGCAACAATTAGCACTTCAAACAGGAGCTAGTTTAAAATTCCTTCCATTAACCGAGGAAGGGGAACTAGATGTACAAGCTACAAAAGAAGTGTTAACTCATCAAGTAAAAATTGTCTCAATTGCACATGCTTCTAATGTGTTAGGAACCATTCAGCCAATTAAAGAATTAGCACAAATCGTCCATGAAGTTGGAGGAGTATTAGTTGTTGATGGAGCTCAAGCAGCACCGCATATGAAAATCGATGTACAAGACTTAGATTGTGATTTTTATGCGTTTAGTGGCCATAAAATGTTAGCTCCAACAGGTATTGGTGTCTTATATGGGAAGCAAGCACTATTAGAAGAAATGCAACCCATTGAATTTGGTGGGGAAATGATTGATTTCGTGTATGATACAGAAAGTACATGGAATGAACTTCCATGGAAATTCGAAGCAGGCACGCCTAATATTGCCGGTGGAATAGCACTAGGAGCAGCGATTGATTATTTAGAACAAATTGGTATGGATCAGATTCATGCCCATGAACAACAATTAGTAGCGTATGTTTATGACAAATTAACACAAATGGAAGGTGTGACCGTTCATGGTCCAACGGATGTTTCAAGAAGAAGTGGCGTTATTTCATTTACAATGGATGGCGTTCACCCTCACGATTTAGCAACTGCCTTAGATATGGAAGGAATCGCAATTCGTGCAGGACATCATTGTGCGCAACCATTAATGAGAGATTTATGCGTTTCTTCAACTGCCCGTATTAGTTTTTATATTTATAATACAATGGAAGAAGCTGAATTTTTCATAGAAGCATTACAAAAAGTAAAGGAGTTTTTCTCAGATGGCTTTATCTAAATTAGATCAATTATATCGCCAAGTGATTTTAGACCATTCGAATTTTCCTCGTCATAAAGGAATTCAAACTGAAAAAATAGCTGAAGTTATCGAGTTAAATAATCCGACTTGTGGCGATGTATTACAGTTACAATTAGAATTATCAGACGATGGTCATATTACAAGTGCTCGATTTGATGGACAAGGTTGTTCCATAAGTATGGCAAGTGCCAGTATGATGTGTGTTATTTTAGAAGGAAAAACTTTACCAGAAGCTTTGGAATTAGCAGAAGATTTCTCAAAATTAGTGCAAGGAAAAAGTGTGAATGAAGATCGATTAGAAGATGCTGCCTTACTAAGTGGAGTTTCTAAATTCCCAGCACGTATAAAATGTGCAACCTTAGCATGGAAAGCATTAGAAAAAGCAGTTGAACAGAAAAACAAGAAAGGAATTTAAAAATGAGTGGAGTTCCAGAATTAGAAGATTACAAGTATGGCTTTCATGAAGATGTAACGCCCGTATTTGATAGTGGAGTTGGATTAAGCGAAGAAGTCGTTCGTACAATTTCAAAAATGAAAAACGAACCAGAATGGATGCTTGAATTCCGACTAAAATCTTTAAAAGCATTTGAAAAAATGCCAATGCAAACATGGGGAGCAGATTTATCAGATATTGATTTTGATGCGATTACCTATTTCAAACGTGCGAGTGATAAACCAGCTCGTTCTTGGGATGATGTTCCTGAGAAAATCAAAGATACATTTGAAAAAATTGGGATTCCAGAAGCAGAACGTGCTTATTTAGCAGGTGCATCTGCACAGTTCGAATCAGAAGTTGTGTATCACAATATGAAAGAAGAATTCGATAAACTAGGAATTGTCTTCACAGATACAGACTCAGCGTTAAAAGAATACCCAGAATTATTCGAAAAATATTTTGCAAAATTAGTACCACCAACAGACAATAAATTAGCAGCATTAAACTCAGCAGTATGGTCAGGAGGAACGTTTATTTACGTACCAAAAGGCGTAAAATGTGATGTTCCACTTCAAACGTACTTCCGTATTAATGACCAAAATATGGGACAATTTGAACGTACATTAATTATTGTAGATGAAGGGGCAAGCGTACACTATGTAGAAGGATGTACAGCACCAACATACTCATCAAACAGCTTACACGCTGCGATTGTAGAAATCTTCGTAGAAGAAGGTGGATACTGCCGTTATACAACGATTCAAAACTGGTCTGATAATGTCTACAATCTTGTAACTAAACGTGCTCGTGCAGCAGCTCATGGAACAGTTGAATGGATCGATGGAAACTTAGGAGCAAAA
Source organism: uncultured Granulicatella sp. (assembly GCF_963516875.1). GTDB lineage: Bacteria > Bacillota > Bacilli > Lactobacillales > Aerococcaceae > Granulicatella. Next base: position 17,749 of record NZ_CAUQCL010000002.1, read on the forward strand.
ACAACAATGAAATATCCTTCTGTATTTTTAGAAGGACCTTATGCAAAAGGGACAATGTTATCAATTGCCTTTGCTGGAGAAGGTCAACACCAAGATACAGGAGCAAAAATGATTCATAATGCACCTCATACTTCTAGTTCGATTGTTTCAAAATCAATCGCAAAAGATGGTGGTGTCGTAAACTATCGTGGACAAGTAACCTTTAGTAAGAAATCTGATTATTCTATTTCTCATATCGAATGTGACACGATTATTATGGATGATTTATCAAAATCAGATACAATTCCATTTAACGAAATTCATAATGATAAAGTCGCTTTAGAACATGAAGCAAAAGTATCAAAAATTTCTGAAGAACAATTATTCTACTTAATGAGTAGAGGAATTAGTGAATCTGAAGCAACAGAGATGATTGTTATGGGATTCGTTGAACCATTTACAAAAGAACTTCCAATGGAGTATGCAGTTGAATTAAACCGATTAATTGCTTATGAGATGGAGGGCTCGGTCGGTTAACCGATAAAAAGAAAAAAACTTTCCTTACGTAGCAAGGTCGCCAGCAGCCAGCAAATGCTGTCTCATGGCTAAAATTTGAGCCTAGGTCTCAAATTTTCCCTGTACAAAGTACTTTTGCTACGAAGAAAAGTTTTTTTCTTTTTATCATGAATTTAATCCCTTCTAATTACAATTTTTAGTTGGAATGGGAAAAGTACCAGAAAAAGTACCAGAGATTGCTAAAATCCTAAATGTTTTACAAAATTTTAGTCGTATTTGTTAATGAAAGAACTTGATATATTAGTAAGGGCTAGAATAGGATTTGACAATAGGGTAATTTACTTTTAGAATATATTTGTTATTAAGTGGGGGGACGTAGTGACGTCCAGAAAAGGCTAGAAATGAAAATTTTTAGTCTTTTTTTGTTGGGTAGGGATATAAGAGACAAAACTTCTCTAAATTACTTCCACATCGGTATAGTTATATGGAAAAAGTAGAAAATAAAGCTATACAAAACATAGTAACGATAATTTATAATTAGCTTAATGAATATTATAAATAAAGGAAACTAAACAAATGAAAGCACTAATTGTATTAGACTGTCAAAAAGGCATGTTAGAACGTGGAAATTTTGACGAGTTAAGAAAAAACATTTTAACATTACAAAACATTTTTAAGCAAAATGGAGATATCATTATTAATACGAGACATATTGATAATGATGAAAATAGTATTACTTACAATGGAAATGAAAGTGGCAGTTTAGATGAAGAATTGTCAGTTTTAGCTGACTATATTATTGAAAAAGAAAGTCCAAATATTTTTCAATGTAAAGATTTGACGGAGATTTTATTGAAGTATCAAATTAAAGAAGTTGTAATTACAGGATTAAATGCGGAATATTGTTGTTTATTTTCTGCTATTATTGCTTCAGATAGAGGTTATAAAGTAACTTATATTGAAGATGCAACTTCCAGTGTGAATAATGGGGAAACATATGAAATGAAGGATTTAGATATTGTTGATTTCATTGGTTGTATATTAGATTGGTCAGGACAAGTAGAAGTATTATATCTTGATGAATTTGAAAGTAAAAATTGATAGAATCACTAAAAATTGACAAAAGAAAATAGTTATTATAGAATGATGTCAGAGTTGAGGGAGAAATTTTATCCTTTCAATTACAGATTTTTTCAATAATCTATAGTGATATAGAAGTGTAAAAAAGCACGTTACACTGCTTGGCAGAGCTAATGAACTGTTCCCTTGCGATAAGCCTAAAAAGCACAACAGTAGGGAGTTAGTTGCTTTATATGAGTAACTAATCGATTGTCTTGTTCGGAGACTATTCCGTTCCGTGCTTATTTTTTTTGCTTTAAGGAGCGACTATGGATAATGATGCAACTTTACAAAGTGTTTTAATCGATTATCAGGAAAAGTTTTGTCATAAAAAATGTTTATTGGAGATAAACTATCCTAAATTTGATAAAATTGTTGTTACCTTTCATGAACATGATTTGCACCATTTATTGGGATTACATTATGTCTTAGATAAAAGTATCAATGCGACTGCGAGTATACAAAGGATAAAAGATAATAATTTATTTTTATCTGATTTTACAAAAAGTACTAATTTTCGACAGATGTTTTCTAGATTTATTAATTATTCTTTTATAGAAAGAGTTTTCTATGATAAAAAAGTGAAAGTTTGTGTTTTAAATAAAGACTTAAATAGTAATAACATGCGTCTTGATTTGGTTTTCTATGAGGAACAAGGAAGAACAGCCTTAGTATTAGGATTAAGAAAAGTAGGGAATTATTATAGATTAATTACTTTACATGAAAGTGATGTTAGAAAATATAAAAAAGTGAGAAAAACAAAAATTAATAATATATCTTGGATGAAATAAAAAATAGCGCAATAACGCGCTATTTTTTTTATTTCAATTTAAAACTCATTGAAACGGGGTTATGATCGGAATGTTGGAACTCGAAGTTGTGTGCTTGGACATGATTGAATTGCACATTGTCTGAAATAATGAATCCATCGACTAATGTCACGAATGTTTTCCCTTTTTGGTAGCCTTCATCTAATGCACGAGCAGAAGGGATTTTTTGTTCTGCTAATCCTTGAGTTGCTAATGTAAAATGCTTTGAAAGATTTTCTACTGGGAATGGATGAGTCCAAGTTTGTGGTTCATCGGATGTTTGGAAGACTTCCGGACTTTTTCCAAGTAATATATCATGATTAAAGTCACCACCGACAATAACATAGTTTCCTTTTTCATATTTACTTTCCATATAGTTAAATAGTTTTTCTAGTTGGCTTTTTCCAATGGTTGGGTCTTTTGTATAAGCAGATAAGTGAATATTGATTAATGCTAATTGCTTCTGATTTGAAACGGGTAAGTAACTAACAGTAAAAGCTCTGTCTAAATCGAAAAATTTATTAAAATTCGTTTCAATGGGTAAACTATATCGTTGGCTCGATTGAATCGTATATTTTGACATCGTTAGGAGTCCAGATGTTGCTTTTCCAATGGGGTCTAATATTGGATAAAATAAATAAGGTGAATCATAGTTTTGTCCAAACACCCAATTTTGCTTCTCAAACGCTTGAGTGATGAATTCTACTTCATCCACATGTTGGGAACGATCTCCATCCGTGTCTATTTCTTGGAATAGAGCAATATCTGCTTGAATCGTTTGAATAGCATTTTGGATTCCTTGCATATTGTCTAATACGGTTTGTCGATTGTATGCTCTTGAATATTTTCCACCATCCATAAAGAAGCTATAGTCTTGAGGGTAAGCTCCATATCCAATATTAAATGAGGAAATGGTATAATCTTTTCCAGCATCGAGAGATTGGTCTGTAGGACTTGTGACTGTTAAAGGTAAGTTATCTTCTAAACGATAATAAGCTGTATATCCATAAATAAAATAGCCAATAATCAGACTAATCAGTATGAGAAGAGGACTTAAAAAATAAAATAGTTTTTGTTTGAAAGATGTTTTTCTTTTCATAATGCATTCCTTTGCTGATCAATTAATTTCTTTATCCATAATTATAGCACGATACGTTAAAAGTACATAAAGGGATGAAATTCATTTCATTGACAGTGCTTTCTATTTTGGTGTATAGTGGCTCTGTTATATAGATTACTAGGAGGTTTTGTTATGGCAGAAGTAGAAAGCTTCACATTAGATCATAATAAAGTGATTGCACCTTATGTGCGTAAAATTACAGTAGAAGTTGGAGAAAAAGGAGATCGTATTACGAATTTCGATATTCGTTTCTTACAACCTAATAAGCAAGAAATGCCAACAGGTGTGATTCATACATTTGAACATTTATTAGCGGATTTATTAAGAGATAGAGTGGAAGGAATTATTGATATTTCTCCATTTGGATGCCGTACAGGATTCCATTTAATTACATGGGGAACTCCAAGTGCAGAAACAATTGCAGTTGCACTAAAAGCTACATTAGAACAAATTGTGAATGACATTCGTTTTGAAGATATTCAAGGAATTTCAGCTGTCCAATGTGGAAATTATAAAGACCATTCATTATTCGGTGCAAAAGAATACGCAAAACAAGTATTAGAACAAGGCATCAGCATCGACCCATTCGAAAGAAAAGTTATATAATAGACGGAACAATTGTCGTGAAGTAGGGAAAATAAACTCCTAACTTCACGTTTTTTTATTACCATTAAAAAAAGACTTTCTTGAAGTAGCTTGAGTAATATAAGCTTAAAAAGCTTATATTACAGGAAATTTTGAGACTACAGGCTCAAAATTTAGCCATGAAACCCGAAGGGGTTGCTGGCGTCCTTAGCAACTTCATAAAAGTCTTAATTATTTTTTTATTTTATTTACGGTTTTGTTTTCCGCTGTTTTTTCCTGTTGATGTGCGGTTTCTTTGTGCAAATGTTTGTTGAGCTGGTGCACTAGTGGTTGGATTAGCACTCTTTACAACGTTTGAAGTTTCTGGAAGAATAACCTTATTACCTTGTGCTTCTAATTCAGCATCAATTTCTGCAAGTACTTTTGGACGAATAAATTGATTTTGAATCCATGTTTGTAAAATTGCTGTTAATCCAGAAGTGAAGAAGTAAATCCCAATCCCTGCTGCTGTACCAACCGTGAACATTAACATCATAACTGGCATCATATATAGAGTCGCTTTTGCTTGAGCTTTTTGCGTTTCATCCATATAAATTTGGCTAATATATCCTTGAACTAAATAAATAGCAGCAGTTGCAATCGCAATTGGTAAATACGTGCTACCTAATGAAACTCCCATAAATGAACTATTTGAAATTTCAGGAGAGTATAAAATCGCATTGTATAAAGCACTATAAACTGGCATTGTAACTAATACTGGAAGACATCCAGAAGCCAAGCCACCTGTTAAGGAAACATTATTTAAACGATAAATTTCCATCGTATATTGTTGAACTTCCATACGTTGTTCTGGTGTTGGGTTGTCACCATAACGTTCATTCATTTTATCAATATATGGTTTTAATAATGCCATTTTTTCTTGGTTCATTAACATTGTTTTCATTTGTTTAAACATCGTTGGCATTAAAATAATACGAACTACAATTGAAACAATCATAATAGAAATGACATAATTTCCACCAATTGCTGAAGCAATCCAGTTTAAAATGGTTTGAGTCGGTACTGCTAAATAATCATACACAACCCCATACGGTTGATTAGTGGCTTTGTCGATTTGTACACATCCAGATAGAAATAGTACAAGTAAGCTCGATAGAGCTGCTAATTGAACTTTTTTTGTTAATTTCATGAATCACATTCCTTTATTTTTTTCTGTCAAACACAATCATTTTACTTTATATTGAATAGAATAGCAATGAAAATCAGTGTATATGGATTTCTCTCTTATTAATAATAGATTGAAAATCCTTTATAAATCGGTTCGTTTTCAATAATTTCTACTGTTGATGTCCGAATTTTTGCATACGGAGAGGGCGGAGAATTTTTTACTCGATCTACAAATACATAAGCTCTCTCCGGTGTATCCTGGACAATGATTTCCACTGAAGCATCAATCTTATTTTTAACCATGCCGTTCATCTGTAATTGGTCTGCTAATCGTTTTGTGTAAAAACGAAAACCAACTCCTTGAACAAGTCCCCAAACTCTAAGACGTAATGTAATCATTTGAATTCCCCCTTTAAACTATCCTAACAAAAATATATGAATTTTCAATGGATGAAGATAACAAGTTTTGAAAAAGTTTGGTATACTGTTAGTAAGAGGTGATTGTATGTATTGTGTTATTCAGACAAAAGGGGTCGATGAACCTTGGTGGATGATGGACGATTGGAAAGAGATGATTGTTCTTGAAGAATCTTGTTCCACTATAGAAGAAGCAAAAAAACTTTATCAAGAATTAATAGAAAAATATACAGCGCAATATCAAAAGAAACGTGAGAAGAAGTTTTCTTGTGCATTTTGGAATGAAAATGAATGTGAATATTGTGAGTCCTGTGAAGATTGTTTGCAACTCTATTATGGAGTCCTCATTTTGACACCAGAAGGAAAACTATATTCAGAAGGAGAGTAAAGTGGCTAAGCAAGAACAAAAGAAAAAACGAAAATCTACGAAAAAGAATACGGATTCTGCAATATCTATTGAAATTGTAATGGCAATTTTGATTCTCATTCAATTTTTAGCCATTTTCAAATTAGGATTTTTAGGTAGATTCTTTGCAAATAGTATTCGTTTTTTTGTAGGTGATTTATTTATATATGCGGGGATTATTGGTATACTCGCTTCAATTGGAGTATTATTCCGTGGTAGAATTCATGCCATTCCTAAAAAATGGATTGGTGTTGCAACTTGCCTTTTAATTGCGATTTTTTTATGGGTCGAAGTAGCTAGTTTTAGTAATCATGTTCAAGCTGGAGGGCAGTTATTTAAAGAAATGATGGCCCGTTATGCGATTGATTTTAAAGCAAATGCTATTGAACAAAATTTAGGTTCCGGAATGATTGGAGCATTGTTTTATACAGTGACGTATTTCTTAGTTTCTCAATGGGGAACTTACTTAACGATTTTCGTACTATTTATGATTGCTATCTTTGTAGCATTTGACATTCATTTAAAAGATGTCTTTGAAGTATTAAGAAATTGGACTGCTCAAATTCAATATCAATTGGAAGAAAATAAAGTAGAAAAAGAATCTCGTGTAAGGGAAGTTAAACCAGAAGTCGTTGAAACAAAACGAAAAGAACAAAAAGAAAAGAAACCTTCTTTAATCGACAAGATGAAAAACTTTGTTTTTGATGAAGAAGAAGAGGATGAGTTTGAAGAAATTTATCCAGAAGTAACAACACCACCTGTTACAAAACCAGTTGTAGAAGAGGAGTTTACTCAACCGAAAAGAGAAGAACCAACTTCTTACAAACCTCTTGTGGAGCCAACAGAAGAGGAAGATACAGAAGATTTAGAAGATTTTGTGATGAGTGGAGAATCAGATGATTCAGATTACCAATTGCCACCATTAACGTTATTAAATCCAATTCCACCATCTGATCAATCCGATGAGAAGATGATTGTAGAGAAAAATCTTAAAATTTTAGAGAGAACATTTGAAAGCTTTGGAGTAGAGGCAAAAGTTATGCCAAATCCATTAGTAGGGCCTGCAGTAACTAAATTTGAAATTAAACCTGCTATTGGAGTGAAGGTTAGTAAAATTGTGAATTTAAGTGATGATATCGCCTTAGCTCTTGCGGCAAAAGATATTCGTATTGAAGCGCCAATTCCTGGGAAACCTTATGTAGGGATTGAAGTTCCAAATAGTAAAACAAGTTTTGTGGCATTTAGTGATGTGATTCAAGCAGCTCTTCAATCACCAAAACCATTGGATGTGCCTTTAGGAAGAGATATTTCTGGAAATGTTCGATTATGTGATATTTCTAAAATGCCTCACTTATTAATTGCTGGTTCAACGGGTAGTGGGAAGTCCGTGTGTATTAATGGCATTATTACGAGTATTTTAATGAAGACAAAACCTCATGAAGTTAAATTAATGATGATTGACCCTAAAATGGTAGAGTTAAATGGCTATAATGGTATTCCTCATTTATTAACACCTGTTGTCACAAATCCAAGAAAAGCAGCGCAAGCTTTGAAAAAAGTTGTAACTGAAATGGAAAAACGTTATGAAATGTTTGCCGCAATGGGAATGAAAAATATCGATGGTTATAATGCTCATGTCGCTTCTTATAATGCTGAAACGGGAGAAGAGAATCCTTTACTTCCATATATTGTAGTGATTGTGGATGAGTTAGCAGACTTAATGATGGTTGCGAGTAATGAAGTGGAAGATGCGATTATTCGTTTAGCGCAAATGGCTCGTGCAGCTGGAATTCATATGATTTTAGCAACGCAACGTCCATCGGTTGATGTTATTACGGGAATTATTAAAGCAAATGTACCTTCAAGAATTGCCTTTGCCGTATCCAGTGGTACAGATTCTCGTACCATTATTGATTCAAGTGGAGCTGAAAAATTACTTGGTCGAGGGGATATGTTATATATTCCAATGGGTGAGAATAAGCCGATTCGTGTGCAAGGAGCTTATTTAACCGATGAAGAAGTAGAAAGAATTGTCGAATTTGTAAAAACACAACAAGAAGTGGAATATGATGAGACAATGATGCTTCCAGAAACATCAGAGGGAAGTTCAGATGATCCGGAAGATGATTTATTCTTTGAAGTATTAGAAATGATTCGTGAATTAGAAACGATAAGTACATCTTATATTCAACGTAGATTTAAAATTGGATTTAATCGTGCAGCTCGTTTGATTGAAGAGTTAGAAGCAAGAGGATATGTTGGCCCTTCAGAAGGAAGTAAGCCTAGAAAAGTAAACTTAGATGCTTTTGATCATGAAAATGACTCACAAAATCCACCATCAGTTTAATAAATGAAATGCTAGGAGAAGTGATACCTAAAATGTTAGAATAAAAGCTAACGATAAAGGGTCACTAACCTAGCATTTTTTGAAATCAGTCTTTAGATGGATAGTCAGAAACGAAGGAATATGATACTTTTATAGTGAGAAGTTTTCTAAAGAAAGAAGGATATAAATGAAAAATAATCGATTCATCTTCATTCTATTTATTTTTGCAGTTGGGATGTTTTTAACAGGATTTCAATTATTCACGAATTATCACTTATTGTATTTATTTGTTTTAGGAATTATTTTTGTAGGAATTGCCGTTCAATTGAAAAATCGTTTTATTCGTACGAATGGACTTTTCTTTGGAATATTAATGATTCTTTTAGCTGTATTTTCTACATGGGGAATTTGGCTAGCTGGAAGTATTTTGATCGTTTACGGTCTTTCATATGGAAGAAAATTAATCAAAAAATATTTTTCAGATGGCAGTGAATGGATTTGGAAGAAAAAAAAATATGTTTCTGTTAAGTTAGAAGAACCTTCTGAGCGATTTGATACGCAAAGACAGGAATGGATCGGAGTCCAAAAAATTGGAAAAGATACATTTGAATGGGATGATATTAATATTAGCCAATTTATGGGAGATACGATTATCGATTTAGGAAATACCGTTCTTCCCAATGAACAAAATACCATTATGATTCGAAAAGGAATGGGGCGTATTCGTGTTATTGTTCCAATTGGAATTGGGGTAAAACTTTGTCATAATGCATTTATTGGCGAGTTAAAGTTTGAAGGAGAACAGTTAAAATTAAAAAATGAGACAGTTACAATGTATTCAGAACGTTTTGAATCAAGTAATAAGAAAATTATCATTATCTCATCAGTCCTTGTAGGAGAAATTGAGGTGATTGAAGCATGAAGAAGTGGTTTTTACGAATCTGTTTTGTCGTGTTTTTATTTGTCTCTAGCATCTTTTTAATAGGAGTGAATGTTCTACATTCATTATTTGATATTGAATTATTAGAAAAATTATCTTCGAATCAATTAATTGTATTATTTTTAGTAGTGACGGTAATCGTCTTTATTATAACTTTTATGGCAGCGAGTATTGTATTTTTTTTACAAAGATTAACAGATTCAGTCATTTATAATCAGTTAGAAGCGATTAGAAATCAGCAATTTTCCAATGTTAAAAAATCGGTGGATGAAATCTGGTATCGTCCTTTATTGATGATACGATTAGATACATTTTTCCAAGAAACTGCTAAAATAGCCGAAATGCAGGAACAATTTGTTCAAAATCTTCAACAAATTTCTTCTAGACCGGAATATATCGGAGAAGAAACGAAGGAAGAAATTATTGAATTGGAAAGACATCGCATTGCTCGAGAATTACACGATTCAGTGAGCCAACAATTGTTTGCTGCGATGATGATGCTATCTGCTATGAATGAACAAAAAGAACAACTATCTCCGGCAATCCAACAACAACTAGCTTTGGTAGAGAAAGTGATTAATGATTCTCAATCGGAAATGAGAGCTTTACTCTTACACTTACGTCCAATTTCACTGGAAAATAAAACATTAGTTCAAGGAATTGAAAGTTTATTAAAAGAATTAACGACAAAAGTGCAATTATCACTTCATTGGGAATTAGATGAAGTAACACTACCTAGTACATTTGAAGATCATCTGTTTAGAATTGTACAAGAATTGGTGTCTAATACATTACGACATGCAAAAGCCAAACAATTAGAAGTCTTTTTAAAACAAAAGGATGATTATATGATTTTGAAACTAGTTGATGATGGTGTTGGATTTGATACAAGTATTTCAAAATCTGGAAGTTATGGTTTGAAAAATATTGAAGAACGTGTAGCAGGAATGGGAGGGCAATGCAAAATTATTAGTATTGCCAATCAAGGAACGATTATTGAAATTAAAATTCCTCAAAAGCAGGAGAAGGAGTAGTTGAATGATTAAAGTTCTATTAGTAGATGACCACGAAATGGTTCGATTAGGGGTATCAGCTTATTTATCTGTTCAAGAAGATATTGAAGTCATCGCTCAAGCAGAAAATGGAAAAATTGGTGTTGAAAAAGCATTAGAATTAAAACCAGATATTATTTTAATGGATTTAGTAATGCCGGTGATGGATGGAATTGAAGCCACAAAAGAAATTTTATCGAAATGGAAAGAAGCAAAAATTATTATTGTGACAAGTTTTATCGATGATGAAAAAGTATATCCAGCGATTAGTGCTGGAGCGAAAAGTTATTTACTAAAAACTTCGTCAGCTTCTGAAATTGCTCAAGCGATTCGTGATACTTATCGTGGAAAAGGCGTGTTTGAAAAAGAAGTGAGCGAGAAGTTAGAACATCGTCATGAAGTGGAAGAAGAATTTCGCTTGTTTGAAGAATTAACGAGTCGTGAAAAAGAAGTGCTTTTATTGATTGCGCAAGGAAAGTCGAACCAAGAAATTGCTGACGAGTGTTTTATTACGTTAAAAACTGTGAAAACACATGTTTCGAATATTTTATCGAAGCTACAAGTGGAAGATCGTACACAAGCGACCATTTATGCGTTTAAGCACCGTTTGGTCCAGCCTTAAAGGCATAAATTTTTAAAGACTTTTCTGATTATAGTAGTAATGGACGGTAGCAGCCTTGCTTTGCAAGTCTCATACCTAAAATTTGAGCCTTAGGTCTCAAATTTTCCAGTGATAAAAGCCAACCTTGGCTTTTATCACCAATACTACTATGAAAAGTCTTTGGTGTCTGACATGCATACATTAGAGTACGATTGATAGAGTGACAGTTTCAGCAGAAAAAATGCTGAAACAGTCATTTTATTTTTTATTTTACAATGCTTGAAAAATATTGTACGCTTAGGATTAGAAAAACTTTTCATGAAAGTAGGATATTATGATACGGAATAGTAAAAAATCAATTGGATTAAGCGATAAAATCCGTATGCAAAGAGATTCAAAAGAAATATTATTAGAAGGTTCTTCCTGGCTAACGATTGGTAGTATGGTTTCCAGATTACTAGGAGCATTATACATTATTCCATGGGGAGCAATGTTTGCCACTCAACGAGATGATGCCAACTTCTTATATTTCATTGCATACAATATTTATGCATTAGTATTACAAATTTCAACGGCTGGGATTCCAGTGGCTATTTCAAAAATTGTGGCGGATAATCAATCAAGAAAAGATTACGAAACAAGTTGGAACATTTTTAAAGGCGGAATGTTATTTATGACCGCAACAGGAATTGTCAGTGCGATTGTCATGTTTGTAACGGCTCCTTATTTTGCAAAAGGTGGTTCTGCTCAAGAAATTCAAGATAGTATTATGGTCATTCGTTCGCTTGTTCCAGCGGTTGTGATTATTCCCCCATTAAGTTTATTAAGAGGATATTATCAAGGGTATAGTGATATGGCACCTTCTGCTAAATCTCAGTTATGGGAACAAATCGTGCGTATTATTTATATGTTACTCTTAACGTTCATCGTGATGAAATTATTCGGTGGCAGTTATGCTGTAGCAGTTGCTCATTCAACATTTGCTGCATTTGTAGGGGCAGTCGTTGCATTTGTGTACTTAGGGTATAAAATGTGGAAAGATATGCCAGGAATGAAGCAATTAATGAGTGAAGGGCGTTCTGCTCGTAATATGAGTTTTGGTCGTATTGTATTTGAAGTCATTCGTGAAGCTTTACCATTTGTTATTGTCACTTCAAGTATTCAGCTAATTAGTATTTTGGATCAAGAAACTTTCCAACCTTTAGCGATGACATTTACTCATTTGAATTTTGAACAAAGTAAAGAATTATTAACGATTTTTGGATTTAATGCCAATAAAATTATTATGATTATTTTGTCTCTTGCCATTAGTATTTCAACAGCGGCATTACCATTATTAGCTTCTCATTATTCCGTGAAAAATCATGTAGAAGTGAAAAATGTGATTGAGGAAAATCTTGGTTTATATTCCTTTATTATGATTCCTGCTTCTGTTGGGATGGCAGTTGTAGCCGAGCCAATTTATAATGTGTTCTATTCTCCAAGTAAAGATGGAACGTATTTATTAATGATTTCCTGTATTTTATGTATTTTTATGGGGGCTTTTACAGTCTTTACCTCGATTCAACAATCCATGCAGCAACATATCATTGCGATTAAAGCTTTAGTGATTGCTTTAGTGGTGAAAATGTTATGGCAACCGATGATGATTTATTTCTTTGAAGGTGCAGGTCCATTATGGGCAACAAGTCTTGGATTTATTTTAGCAACTGTTTATATGGGTTATCATTTATATTATCAAACTTTATTTAATCTAAGAAAAGTGGGCATTCAATTAGCCAAAGTAGTTGGAATTTCTTTCATCATGATGATTGTTAGTTCCTTAACTCTAGTAGGGTTAAAACAAATCATTAATATTGATGGAAAATTAATGGGGATGATTGCTGTTGCGATTGTTGGTTTTGTTGGAGTGATTGTTTATGGGTTGATGAGTTTGTATACAAGATTAGCGGACGAATTATTAGGGCAAAGAATGGTTGCGATTCGTAGAAAACTAAAAATGAAGGAGTAGGTTCAGTGAGACTAGATAAGTTTTTAGCCGATTCTGGAATAGCAACACGTTCCCAAGTGAAACTCATTTTAAAGCAAAAGCGTGTTCGAAAAAATCAAGAAATTGTGACGAATGGTAAAGTACAAATTGATGAAAAATTAGATGAAATTTATTTAGATGATGAAAGAGTCTATTATGAAAAATATTTGTACTATGTGATGAATAAGCCAAAAGGGGTTATTTCAGCAACAGAGGATACGAAACACGCAACCGTGTTGGACTTAATTGGTGAGTTAGCACAAAAACGAGGAGTCTTTCCTGTAGGAAGACTAGATATTGATACGCATGGATTTCTATTATTAACCAATAACGGAGCTTTGAGTCATGCAATGTTATCCCCAAAAAAACATGTGGAAAAAACTTATGTTGCTAAAATTGAAGGAATTATAACTCAGGAGGATCAAGTTTCTTTTGAAAAGGGAATTACATTAGATGATGGTTATGAATGTATGCCGGCTTATTTAGAGATTCTTTCTATTGATGAGGGTCATCAAACTTCAGTCGTTCAAATTAAGATAAAAGAAGGTAAATTTCATCAAGTGAAACGTATGGTGAAAGCTTGCAGAAAAACGGTCGTAGATTTACAACGAATCAGTATGGGACCATTACACTTAGATGAATCCTTAAAACTTGGAGAGTTTCGTAGTTTAAAGGATTCCGAATTAGAAGTCTTAAAAATTTTTAATGTAGAATTGTAATCAATAGAGGAGTAAGAAATGAATGTTTCTTATTCCTTTTTTAGTGTTCTCTTCTAGCAAATTATATAGAAAAATGATAAGATAAACCTAATGAATTTCGTAAAGGAGCGATAATATGACAATTGATTGGAAAAAAGAAGTTGAAAGTCGTAAAGAAGACTTATTAAAAGATTTATTTGATTTATTACGTATTGATAGTGTTCGTGATGATTCAAAAGCAAGTGAGGATGCACCAGTAGGTCCTGGTCCTAAAAAAGCTTTAGAAGCCTTTTTAGCAATTGGAGAACGTGATGGATTTACAACAAAAATGGTTGGAAATTTAGCAGGTCATATTGAATTTGCTCCAAATCCTGATTATAAAGAAACATTAGGAGTATTAGGACATGTGGACGTTGTTCCAGTTGGAACAGGTTGGGAAACAGACCCATTTGAACCACAAATTATTAATGACCGTATTTATGCTCGTGGTTCAAGTGATGATAAAGGACCAAGTATGGCAGCTTATTATGCGTTAAAAATGATTAAAGAATTAGGCTTACCAGTTTCAAAACGTGTTCGTTTCATTATTGGTACAGATGAAGAATCTGGTTGGAAATGTATGGATCGTTACTTCAAAACAGAAGAAATGCCAGATTTTGGTTTCTCACCAGATGCTGAATTCCCAATTATTAACGGGGAAAAAGGAATTTTATCTCTACATTTTGAGTTAGCTGCAGGAGAAAGCACAGGCGAATACCAATTGAAAAACTTCCATTCTGGATTAAGAGAAAATATGGTACCTCAAGATGCAAAAGCAGAAGTAGTTGTACCAAATTCTTCAGAATTTGTAGCAGCATTTGAAGCTTATATTGCTGCAAATCCAGTAGAAGGAAGAGCTTCAGTGAATGAAGGTGTTGTTGTATTAGATGTAGTTGGTAAATCGGCTCATGGTTCAACTCCGCAAGCTGGTATTAATGCCGCTACTTATTTAGCAGCATTCTTAAATCAATATGATTTTGCAGGACAATCGAAAAACTTCTTATCATTTGCTGCAGATGTGCTTCACTTAGATACTGATGGTGCAAAATTAAATGTAGCATTTGAAGATTCAGTAATGGGACCATTAACAGCAAATGCGGGTATCTTAACATTTGCTCCTGAAGTAGGAGGAAAATTAGTGGTTAACTTCCGTTACCCACGTGGAATTGATGCTAAAACAGTTGAAACAAAAGCAAATTCGGTGTCTTCTAAGTATGGATTAACTGTTTTTGCTGGCAAATCTCAAGTACCTCACTATGTTTCACCAGAAGATCCATTGGTAGCTACATTATTAGAGGTGTATGCAAAACAAACAGGACTTCCTGCTCATGAGCAATCTATTGGTGGAGGAACTTATGGTCGTATTTTTGAACGTGGAGTAGCGTACGGAGCTTTATTCCCAGATTCAATTGATACAATGCACCAAGCCAATGAATTCTTTGCATTAGATGATTTATTCCGTTCAGCAGCGATTTATGCTGAAGCAATTTATGAATTAATCAAATAAGAAATTAAAGAAACTTTCTAAAGGACTAAATTTCCGTTATAAAATGCGGATTTTGGTCCTTTTTTTTCGAAAAAATTTTTTGCTATAGAGTATACAAACGTGATATACTAGTCCTGTATGTAAATTAATATGTAGATAAATAAATTTTGGAGGAAGAGATATGGGATTTTTATATTTCTTACTTGTAATCGTGGTATTAGGGGCCATTGGTTATGGAGTAGCACATTACTTAAGTCAAAAACAAAGTAAAATTATCGAAGAATTAGGAGTTAAAAAACAAAAATTAATGACTGTTCCAATTGCAGATATTCTATTTACGTTAAAAAATCTGAATTTAACAGGTCAAACAAAGCGTACATATGAAACATGGCAAGCAACATGGCAAACCATTACTCGTTTCCGCTTCCCAGAAATTGAAGCAGCTTTAGTGAGCGCAGAACAATATACACAACGTTTGAATTTTGTAAAAGGCGCTCAAATTTCTAATCAAGCTAGTCAATTAATTGAAGAAACAAAAGCAGAAGTAGATAAAATTTACACTGCATTACAAAAATTATTAGACAGCGAAAAGAAAAACCGTGAAGAATTAGAAGTGTTACAAGAACGTTATGCAAGTATGCGTAAAGATTTATTAGCGCATAGTTTTTCATTTGGTGAAGCGTTAGAGTCATTAGAAAAACGTCTATCTTATTTAGAATTAGATTTTACAAAATTCAATACTTTAACAAATGAAGGTGACCACTTAGAAGCTAAAGAAGTTCTAGGTCGAATCGAAGCTGAAATGCAAGATTTCGAACAAATCGTTGAGGAAGTTCCTAAATACTTAAAAGAAATTGAAGAAGATTATGAAGACCAAGTAGCTGACTTAAAAGAAGGCTATCAAAAAATGGTGGAAGAGCACTATCAATTCCCTAAAATTTCTATTCCAACTGAAATTCAAAAAATTGAAGAGATTATTGCTGTTGCAAGAGAACATATTAAGGCAACTGAATTAGAAGAAGCTCGTCAACAATTAGATAAAGTAGCACGTGAAATTGATCAATTATATTTAGTGATGGAAACTGAATATGAAGCAAAAGCATTTGTGAAGAGAAATCGTAATCAAGTAGAAAGAAAATTAAATCAAGTTTTACAAAGTAACCGTTATGTAAATATTGAAGTCGATCGTGTATCTCAAAACTTTGTATTAGCAAATAATGAATTTAATCGTGTTCAAGATTTTGCAAAACAATTAGAAAAAGAACAAGAGGCTGTTGCTTACTACAGTAAAGCTTTACAAAATCAACAAGTTCCTTATTCAATTGTGAAAGAACATTATGAAATTGTATTAAATACTTTAAAAGAAATTGATGAAAATCAATTAGCATTAGTAAATACATTGACGGACTTAAGTCAACAAGAGAAGAGTATTCGTGATGGTTTAGATGTATTTGAATTAGATTTACGTAATATGAAACGTACGATTGAAAAATATCATTTACCAGGCTTACCAAAAGAATATTTAGAATTATTCTTTGCAACAAGTTCTCGTATCGAACAATTATCTCAATTAATGAATCGTGTGAAATTAGATATGACTGAAATTACAGGATTAAATCAAACCATTGAAGATGATGTTGAAAAATTAGATATTATGACAGAAGAAATTGTAGACAATGCGCAATTAACAGAGTACATGATTCAACAAGCTAATCGTTATCGTTTAGAACATCCTGAAATGGATACAGCGATTCAACAAGCTTTAGAACAATTTAATCATTTCTATCGTTATGCTGAATCATTGGCGATTATTGAAAAAGCATTAAACCAAGTGGACCCTGGTTCTGCGCAACGTGTACGTGATAGTTATCAATCAGAAAAAAATAACAGTTTATTCTTCTAACGTAAAAAAAGAAGCCGCACGGCTTCTTTTTTTGTTTGAAAAATGGTACACTTAACATAATATGGTAACGAATGAAAGGATGAAAGTTGTGTCTCAAAAGAAACAGCGTTATCGTGCAAATATTGCTGGCAAGACGTATACCATTTTAGGTACTAAATCTCATCAGCATATGCATAGTGTCATTA
Source organism: uncultured Granulicatella sp. (assembly GCF_963516875.1). GTDB lineage: Bacteria > Bacillota > Bacilli > Lactobacillales > Aerococcaceae > Granulicatella. The sequence goes on from NZ_CAUQCL010000002.1 coordinate 35,126, forward strand.
AATTATTAAATGAACAGTGGAATGAACTTGGTGAAGTTGCGAAAGAGTGTTCGAATGAAGAAAAAGCTATTTTACTAGCGATTAATGCAGTAAGTGTACAATTAGAAAAACAAGAACAATTAATGATGTTAGAAGAAGAAAATCAACAATTGAAGAAAAGTGTTTCTCATCCTAGAGGAAGTAAACGTCAAAGTATTGCTCTAGAACGTAAGGAACAATTTGAAAAACAATTTGCGGAACAAGAAGATTTATGGAGAAAGTAGGTGCTTGATGGTAACAATTGGCATTTTATTATTTTTATTATTAGGAATTTATACAGGTGCTAGAAGAGGATTAGCTTTACAAATCCTTCATTTTATTGGCTATATTATTTCTACTTTTATTGCTATATTTGTTTATCGAGCATTTTCTAAAATGATTGAAATGTATGTCCCTTTTCCATCATACATTCCTGGAACGCATTTAGCGATTTTTTCTGAAGGTCAAGCATTAGGAATGGATCAATCGTTTTATTACTTATTCTCGTTTATTGTTATTATGGTTGTGAACTGGGCAATTGTTCGTTTGATTACTACTGTAATTAAAGAAATGATAAAATTACCAATTATTAAGCAATTTAATACATTAGGAGGAGCGATTTTAGGATTTGTTTTCCACTATGTAGCGATTTTCTTTGTATTATATTTAGTAGCGATGATTCCTACAGATTCAGTACAAAAGATTTTTGAAGGACATACTCTAGCGAATTGGATTGTGACAAATACTCCATTTTTCTCAGGAATTGTTAAAATGTGGTTGTTTTCATAATCTATGATTAGAAATCCATTCAATATAAAATAGTAAAATCTATAAGAGTGGAAAATAATATTTATTTTTCACTTTTTTTCTGTCTAAAGGAGGAGAAAGCATGAATCAGAAAATTGAAGATATTTTAGAATTTCATAAAATTCGACATGCTGTCAGAGAATTTGCGAATACTCAAAAAGCAAAAACAATGATTCTTCAATTACCCATTGAAACTAATGCTAAAAAAATTCGACACAAAATTGAAGAAACAAGAGATGCTGTCACAATTTTACGATTAAAACAAGGAATTCCGATTCCTAAATTAGAAGATATTAGTGTATCGATTAAACGATTAGAAGTAGAAGCAGGTTTAAATGGAAGAGAATTAAGTGAAATTTTAAAAGTATTACAAACTACTAATCAAGTGGCAACTTTTTTTGAAAAAGTGAAGGAAGAAGACATTGTATTAGATCGACTACCACAATTAGTGGAGAAATTAGAATATTTACCAGAAATTTCGAAACAATTACAACTATCGATTCGTGAAGATGGGTATGTATTAGATGATGCATCGGTTGCGTTAAAGGGAATTCGTCAAGGAATTTCTAGAACCGAACAAGAAATTAAAGGGCAATTGGATACATATGTCACAGGAAAATATGCAAAATATTTAACAGACTCTTTAATTACCATTCGTAATGATCGCTATGTTGTTCCTGTTAAAGCAGAATACAAATCAACCTTTGGTGGAATTGTGCATGACCAGAGTGCAACAGGACAAACATTATTTATGGAACCACAAGCGATAGTAAACTTGAATAATAAATTACGTGATTATCAATTACAAGAAAAGAAAGAAGTCGAGCGTATTTTACTGGAATTATCAGAAAAATTAATGCCTTACACACCTTCACTTACACAAAATCATTATGTATTATCTCGTTTAGATATCGCAAATGCAAAAGCACTCTATGCCAAACAAATAAAAGCGAATGAGCCGATTATTGATGAAGAAAACCATGTTGCCATTTGGCAAGCAAGACATCCGCTTATTTCGCCAAAATCAGTAGTTGCCAATGATATTATTTTAGGACAAGAATATCAGTCAATTGTCATTACTGGACCGAATACGGGTGGAAAAACGATTCTTTTAAAAACAATTGGAATTATCCAATTAATGGCTCAAATGGGATTATATATTCCAGCGTTACCGGATAGCCGTGTTGGAGTCTTTACGCAAATTTTTGCAGATATTGGAGACGAGCAATCTATTGAACAAAACTTAAGTACATTCTCATCTCATATGTCGAATATCGTTTCAATTTTACATAAAATTGATGAGAAAAGTTTAGTATTAATGGACGAAATTGGTTCAGGAACCGATCCGCAAGAAGGAGCTTCATTAGCGATTGCGATTTTAGATTATATTGGAACAAAACAAAGTTATGTCATTGCAACGACTCACTATCCTGAATTGAAAGTCTATGGATATAATCGTGTAGGAACAATTAATGCAAGTATGGAGTTTGATAGTGATACACTGAAGCCAACATATCGATTCTTATTAGGCGTTCCAGGCCGAAGTAATGCCTTTGATATTTCAGCTAGACTTGGACTTCCAAAAGTTGTAATTGAACAAGCACGCCAATTTATTTCAGTTGAAAGCCAAGAATTGAATGAAATGATTTCTGATTTGGAAAGAAAACGTCGCATTGTAGACCAAGAAAAATCAGTCATTCAACAACAATTGAAAGAAAGTTCGCAATTATTAGAAGCATTGAAACTTGAAACAGAAAACTTCAAGGAAAATAAAGCTCGACTCATTGAACAAGCAAAAGAAAAAGCAAATGAATTAGTATCTCAAAGTCAAGAAGATGCAGAAAAAATCTTGTCAGATATTCGTGCAATGCAATTGAAGAGTAAGGAAACAGTTGTGAAAGAACACGAATTAATTGAGAAGAAAACAGCTTTAACGGATTTAAAACATGAACAAGCGTTGAAGAAAAATAAAGTACTAAAACGTGAAAAAGCTAAGAAATCATTGCGCCCAGGACAAAGTGTAGAAGTGACAAGTTTCGGACAAAGAGGAACATTAGTTGAAAAAATTTCCGAGCAAGAATGGGTTGTTCAAATGGGTATTATTAAGATGAAATTGCCGGTTGAAGACTTGATTAGTATCGATGAAGAACCAAGTAAACCAACTCAGGTAATCGTGAAGAGTCATCGTTCGAGTCATGTTTTAACGGAATTGGATCTACGTGGAAAACGTTATGAAGAAGCGATTAAGGATTTAGAATTGTTCTTAGATGCAGCTTTATTAGCGGGATATCCTCGTGTAACGATTATTCATGGTCGTGGTACGGGTGCGATTCAACAAGGGGTTCATAAGACTCTGAAGAAACATCGTAGTGTGGCTTCTTATGAATTTGCTCCAATGAATATGGGTGGAAATGGAGCTACCGTAGTTTTATTTAAATAATATCGATAGACTTTTCTTTCGTGAGCAGAATATTTTGTAAATGGAATGAGGCTTGTTATACTATGGTTACAAGTGAGAAGAAAGGGTGATTTTAATGGTACAATCATTAAATGATAGCAATTTTGTAGAAAAAACAAATGAAGGAGTTGTGTTAGTAGACTTTTGGGCACCTTGGTGTGGACCATGTCGTATGCAAGCTCCAGTTATCGATGCATTAGACGAAGAATTGGGAGATAAAGTAACTTTTGCAAAAGTAGATGTTGATGAAAATCCTAATACTGCTCGTCAATTTGGAGTAATGAGTATTCCAACTTTAATTGTTAAGAAAGATGGAGAAGTAGTAAATAAAGTTATTGGCTACCATTCTAAAGAACAATTAGAAGAATTGTTAGAACAATATTTATAAGAAAATGACTTTTCTAAAAAATCCTGTCGATGAGAAATCATTAGCAGGATTTTTTTCGTATATAAAATTCCAAAAGAAAAAATTCCTTTTGGCTACAAGGTCGCCAGCAGCCTCGCAAAGCGAGTCTCATGGCTAAAATTCGAGCCTCGGTCTCGAATTTTCCCTATAAAAATCCATAAAAATGTATTTTTATTTATGCAGCAAAGAAATTTTTTCTTTTGGAATTTTATACGATATGAGCGTAATTTCACAATAGTTTTGATATTTGGACGTAAAAGTATATGATTCTGTTCTAAAACTAAATTATAAATTGAATGAAATAAAAATAGAGCTATTCCATTTTAAAAACGTTTATGGTACAGTATATGCGTAGAAAGTTTGAAAGCGGTAGCAATCTCTTAAAAAGGTAGGTGATGCTTATGAGCATTGAATTAAATCTACTAGGAAGGAGGTTGCGATTTGTCAAACTATGAAGTGATGACATTGATAGGTACATTTGTCATGGTACTATTGGCATTGTTATCATTGATTGTCCAAAATCATAGAAATAATGACAAAAAAATAACACCGCTCATGACTTTGACGAGTTTGCGGTGTTAACACACTAAAAATAAGCCACCGTCTTTTTAACGATCTACAAGAGAGTCGAGTTCGCGCTCGGCTCTTTTTGTATCTTTAGTATAACATAAATTGTGCAATAAACAATTATTTTGTGTTTGTTGTATTCTTCATTCAATATTTCCAATGCTATTTTCCATGATAGGGAATGAATCTCATCTAATAGTTTTTTGCGTATAAAAAATTTAAGAAGAAAAAATTTTCTTTGTAGCATAAATAAAAATCCAGTTTATGGATTTTTATAGGGGGAATTCGAGACCTAGGCTCGAATTTTAGCCATGAGACTCGCTTTGCGAGGCTGCTGGCGACCTTGCAGAAAAAGGGAATTTTTTCTTCTTAAATTTTATTAATGCTGCTAAAAAAATTTTTTCTAACTAGTTGACAAAAGGAGATAAAAGGTTTATAGTTAGTTACACAAGTAGTTAACCGGTAAAGCGTTTGATTTTATAGAAAGGAAGAGAGGAATGAAATTTGATTTTCAAAGTGACTTGCCATTATTTCAACAAGTGGCTTACCAACTAGAATTAGAAATTTTTAGAGGAACTTATCAAGAAGGGGATCAAGTTCCTTCAACAACAGAGATATCCACGAGTTATCAAATTAATCCAGCAACAGTATTAAAGGGGATGAATTTATTGGTTGCACAAGATATTTTAGAAAAACGTAGAGGATTAGGAACTTATGTAAGCGTAGGTGCAATGCATATTATCCAAACAAAACGACAAAAAGAATTTTTGGAATTAACGATTCCAACCATCGTTCAAGAAGCACAAACATTAGGAATTAGTAGTCAGGAACTATTATCAATGATTGAAAAAGAAATGACTAGATAAGGGAGTGAAAAATATGACTTTAGAAGTTAGAAATTTATCAAAAAAATATAAAAAAAATCTTGCAGTAAAAGATGTGAGTTTTACATTACAACCTGAAAGCATCTATGGATTACTAGGAAGAAATGGTGCTGGAAAAAGTACTGTTTTAAATATGATCGCTCATCGAATTGAAAAAAATTCAGGAGAAATCTTATTAGAGAATAAGCCTTTATGGACAACTCCAGAAGCAATGAGTGATATTTACTTATCCAGTCCTGAAAACTGGTTCCCAATTGATTGGAAAGTGAAAAAGATTGTCAAAGTTTTCCAAGAAATTTATCCAGAATTTGATACAGAGTTTGCCGAAGAATGCATGAAAGTATTTGGAGTTGATGAGAAAAAGAAATTAGTTGAATTATCTACAGGGTATAAGAGTATTGTAAAATTAACATTAGCACTAAGTGTACCTGTATCCTATGTGTTTTTAGATGAACCAGTTTTAGGATTAGATGCAAACCACCGTCAATTATTTAATAAAAAATTATTAGAAGCGTATGCTCGTCGACCAAGAACTTTTGTCATTGCAACTCATTTAATCGAAGAAATCTCTTACTTATTAGAAGAAGTAATTGTAATTCGTGATGGGGTGACTTTCCAACAATCAAGTGTAGAAGAAATTTTACAACATGCTTATTTAGTAACTGGATCAAAATCAGTTGTGAGTGAGTTGATCGCAAATCAAACGATTATTCATCAAGAGGAAGTTGGAAATCAATTACAAGCTGTTATCATTTCACAACAAGTTCCTCAAGAAACAGCTGATTATTCCGTACGTCGCTTAACATTACAAGAGTACTTTATTCAACTAACACGCAAGGAAGGTGAATAAGATGCCTAGATTTTATCAATTGTTGAAATTTCAAATTTTAGATTATTTACGTATTTTATTAATTGGTTTAGGTTCTTATTTGGGTGTCATTAATGTTTTAAACTTTATCGATAGATCTGAGGGATTTTCATTTACAATAAATTTACCAGCCATAACTTTTTTAGCAATTACTTTATTGGGAATAGCTTTTTCTGTTTCTAATTTTAGAGTGATGAATCAATTGAGTTTTACAAGAATCGAGCAATATAAATTTTCAATTTATATGGGAGCTGTTATGACAACTATATTAACGCTTAAAAGTATCTTCTTTTATGTATTATCTGATCAAGCAGCTTCAGTTGGGATTCAATTAATTCAATGGCCTAGTTTAGAAACTAATGTTGCTCTAGGAACTCTTTCTTTATGGGGATGGTTATTGGTGATGTATTTATTTACCTCAGCTTTAGGGCTTATTTTAAATAAATTTACTAATCAAAAAATTGTGCTGGTAGTAACTAGTCTAAGTTTAGGGGGGACATTTGTTATTCTTGGTATACTTGCTCATACAGAAGCAGTAAATAACTTCCTAGACAAAATGAAACAATATAATCTTCCGCTTAGTTATGTGATGATTGCTGTTTCTGCTTTATTATTATATGTAGTGACTCGTCATCATGAAAGTAAAGAAGTCGGCGTAGGAATGTAGAGGTGATCGTCATGTCAAATTTACAAAAAAGATTACTAAAGTTATTTTTAATGGAACGTTTAAAAGTAATAGGGATAACATTTTTATTCTTTAGCAGTATAGTTGTTATTTTTTCACTGATTCCTCGTATGGAAACTTTTGTGTTTGAGTTTGAGTTTGAAGGAAGTACATTGATAACGTTTGCGATGATATTCAGTATATTTTTAAAATGTATCCCTCAATTTCAATTGAGTACGATGGCAGGGTTAACTAGAACGAAAATTATTATGAATGAATTGTTGTTGAATAGTATCAATGTACTAATCGCTGTAATCATCTTTTTGATGGCTTCAGCTTTACACGTGGATTGGACAATCGGGTCTGTTCATATTTATTTTAGTGTAGAAATGATACAGTTTGGTTTAAATTCTATGACTGGAATAATCGCAATTTTTCTTAGCTTGTTTGCAAGTTTTATGGGAGTGACAACTTTCTTTATAGTGATGAACAAGTTTACATCGAAAAAAGCATTTGTGTTTATGATATTTTTAATGTATCCGATTGGTGGAGTTCTCGTCATGATTGTGACAATGATTCCGCATTTGTTAAGCTTCTTAATAGCAAGTTACAATTTCTATATTCAAAATCTATTGATTGGAAATGTCATTCTTTGTGGAGTGATGACAATTTTATTCTTACTTGCAATTTATAAGCACGAAAGTAAGAGTACAGTTTCAGATGTTTAACCATAAAACATGTTAGTAGTTATTGCTAACATGTTTTATTTATTATGAAGAAATTAAGAAAAATTTGGTTTTCCTACAAAATTGAATAATCCATGGTATAATGAATCAAGAGAAAAGAAGAAAGAGTGAACAACATGTCGAAAGCAATAGGATTCATTGATTCCGGTGTAGGCGGACTAACAGTCTTAAAAGAAGCATTAAAACAATTGCCTCATGAATCAATGATATTTTTAGGAGATTCTGCAAGATGCCCGTATGGAAATCGAACAGTTGAAGAAATTAGAAAATTTACAAAAGAAATGGTTCAATTTCTCCTAAAAAAAGATGTAAAGATGATTGTGATTGCCTGTAATACTGCAACAGCTGTAATCTTAGAAGAATTACAGGAAACATTAGACATTCCGGTAGTGGGCGTGATTCAGCCAGGAAGTTTAGCGGCGATTAAACAAACAAAAACACAGAAAATTGCAGTATTAGGGACTCATGCAACGATTCAAAGTGATGTTTATCGTAAAACAATCCAAAAGAAAAATCATCAATTAATGGTGACCAGTTTAGAATGTCCAAAATTTGTTCCTTTAGTGGAAAGTAATCAGACGGATTCTCCAATTGCTAAAAAAGTTGTAGCACAAACATTACAACCTTTAATGGGAAAAGAATTCGATACTTTAATATTAGGCTGTACTCATTATCCTTTATTAAAACAAAGAATCCAAGCAGTTGTGGGACCTCAAGTTACATTAATCGATTCGGGAGCAGAAACGGTTTCTACCGTTAGTGCGTTATTAGATTTTAATCATTTAGCAGAAAATTACGAAACGAATCCTTCTCCAACTTTAGAAATCTATACAACTGGTTCGCCCATTTTATTTAAAGAAATTGCGGAAAATTGGTTAAATAGAAGTCCATTAACTGTTGAGAAAGTGAGTTTAGAACCTTATAAGGAGGAAGATATGTCTCAAAAAGAATTAGTCATTGCTACGAAAAATGCTGGAAAAGCAAAAGAATTTGCTAGTATTTTTGAACCAAAAGGATATAGCGTTAAAACATTATTAGATTTTCCAGAATTGGATGATGTAGCAGAAACAGGTCATACATTTGAAGAAAATGCTCGTTTAAAAGCAGAAACAATTGCTGAAAGACTACAAAAAATTGTATTAGCGGATGATTCAGGATTATGTGTGGATGCATTAGAGGGACAACCTGGAGTTTATTCTGCACGATTTGCCGGAAATCAAAAAAGTGATGCTGCCAATAATGCAAAATTATTAGCAGAATTAGGGGAATTACCTTCGGAAAAAAGAAGTGCGCATTTTCATTGTTGTTTAGTCATGGCTGCTCCAAATCATGAATCTTTAGTTGTTGAAGGAATTTGTGATGGAGAAATTGCAAAATTCCCTTCAGGTGAAGGTGGATTTGGATATGATCCATTATTTTTCGTTCCAGAAATTCAAAAAACATTTGGACAATTAACACGAGAAGAAAAAAATCAAATTAGTCACCGTGCAAAAGCTGTGAACTTATTAGTAGAACAATGGGAAGAATGGTTAGAATCAGTAAATCATTAGTCAGAGGTGAACGTATGAAAATTATAATTATGAGTGATAATCACGGTCAAAAAATGGCACTACAAAAAGTATTTGAACACTATCAATCAGATCCTGAAGTCCAATTTATTCATTGTGGAGATTCAGAATTTCCGTATGAAGATGCTGTTTTCCAAGAGTGTCTTCGAGTAACGGGAAATTGTGATTACGATACAAATTATCCGGAAGTAGCTGTATTAGAAGTAAAAGGAATTCGATTTTTAGTAACGCATGGTCATATGCAAGCAGTAAATAGTGGGGTGTATCGCTTAGCGAAATTCGCAAAAGAACAAGGAGCTCAAGTAGCTTTTTATGGTCATACGCATAAACTATATGAGGAAACCTATGATGGAGTATTATGTATTAATTCAGGAAGTGTTTCTTATCCAAGAGGACATTTTGCGATGACTCCAACTTATGCTGTTTTAACAATTCATTCAGAATTAGAAATTGAATTACAATATTTTGATATGAAACATCAACCAATAGAGGGACTTCATTATAAGTATCATTTAGATGCAGAAAGAGGATTTATTCATGATTAATCGAGTAGTACAAGATTTATTACTAGAAGAAAAGGATAAATTATTTATCGCAGCAGATAAAGTAGCGATTTTGGAAGAGGATCATACATTAGATCATGCCATGTTAGTCTTAACGCATGTCCGTTATTCTCTTATTCCAGTTGTCAATCGTCAAAATAAATTAACAGGATTAATTTCATTAGCGATGATTTTAAATCAAGTTGCCACATTAGAAGAAATTGATTTAAGTCAATTACATGATTTTCAAGTAAAAGAAGCGATGGAAACAAACTTTCCAACGATTACATTTGAAACGGAAATTGAAGATGTTTTGAATGCATTAGTCGATCATAGTTTCTTATGTATTATAAATGATGAAAAAGAATTTGTGGGAATTGTGACAAGAAAAGAAGTATTAAAACGTGTGAATTATATGGTTCATGAATTAAATCGTAACTATGAATTAGTGGAAAAATAATAAAATGTTACTCCTTTTTACGGGAGTAACATTTTTATTTACTAGTAATATTTAGTGTCGTGTTACTTGTTGGAAGAGAAATACCGGCTTCAATTAATGCTTCTTGATACAATTTTAAGAATTGATTATAAATCATATGTTGTTTTCCATTTTTCGTAAAAATACTAATTTTAAAAACAAATTGTCCGTTTGGAAGTGTTTGTGGACCGATAATGGTTGGACCTTTTACAATTTCAGGATATTGTCCAGCATTTTTAGTGTTGACTTGATCGACTGTGTCATAAACAATGGTTAAATCTACATCATTATAAAGCGGAATTTCAATTAAAGCTCTCATATCTCCTCTTGATTGATTACTAACGACAGAAATACTACGGTTTGGAATAAAATGAAGTGTACCATCAAATCCACGCACTTGGGTCGTTCTTACTCCAACATTGGCAACAGTTCCTGTTACTGCTCCAATAATTACTGTATCTCCAACATCATATTGACGTTCTAATAAAATAAATAGTCCATTAATAACATCACTCAAGAATCCTTGAGCTCCTAATCCAATCGCAACACCAGCAATTCCAGCTCCTGCTAATAAACTTGTGATAGGAATTCCTAAAATCACTAAAATCCAATAAATGAATACAAAGTAGAGTAAGTAGTCTAAACAATTTTCTAATAAGCGCATTAATGTTTGTTTTCTAGCAATACTTTGCGAGGATAATTGAATGGATGAAAGAACAGTTTTCTGAAAAATTTTATGTAAAATTTTTTTACCGATAAAAAATAAAATCCAAAGAAAAACTAAAGAAATTAGTTTTGATAAAATTTCGGATAAAATCATTTCCCACGGAATGGAAAGCCAATATCGTTCAAAAAAGCTATGAATGGTTGAACTAATATTCATGATGCAACCTCCTTTTGATTACAAGAAATAGTGTAACACAGTAGAAGAAATTTACCAATACTTTATCTTTTTTAGTGGCGTTTTATTTAAGTTAGTGGTATTATGATTGATAATATCGGAAATTGAGGAGGGATGTTCAAAATGTCTGGAATAGAAGTTGCAGCTTTAATTGCAGCCTGTTCATTTTTAGGTTTAGTGGTCTTTTTAGTGTTAAGATTAAATCCGATTTTAAGCAAATTTGATCAAACATTAAACCATGTGAACAACTCTATTGAGATTATTACAAGGGATGTCGATAATTTATCTATAGAAGTAGAGGGATTATTGAATAAAACAAATGCTTTAGTAGATGATATTAATGGAAAAGTAAAAAGAACGGATCCATTATTTACAGCTATTGGTGATTTAGGATTAACAGTTTCTGATGTAAATCATTCAACTCGTTCCCTTGCGACTAGAGTTTCAAGCATCAAACCAGCTCGAACTTTAGGGATTTTATCTGTTGGAAAAGCGATTTTATCAAGAAAAAAATAATGAACGGAGTGAAGAAAAATGGGTAAAAAAACAGGCGGATTTATTTTAGGAGCATTTATTGGTAGTGTGGCAGCAGCTACAACAGCATTATTATTTGCACCAAAATCAGGTAAGGAATTACGTGAAGATTTAGCAGTAAAAGCAGATGAATTGAAGGAACAATTATCTGATTATGTAGATATTTCAATTGAAAAGGGTGTTGAATTATCAGAAGTAGCTTTAAATGCTACAGAAGATATTCGTGTGAATTTAAAAGATTCAGCTTCTCAATTAAAAGATACTGTTACAAAATCTGCAATTAATTTGAAAGAAGAAGTTTCTCAAACTGTAAGTAAGGTTCAAGATACTTTTGCGAGCAAGAAAGAAAAAGCAGAAGAAGTTGTTGCAGAACTTAAAGAAGAGGTAAAATAGTAAATTAGACTTACCTGAAGTAGCTAAAGGACGCAAGCAGCCTCGCTAAAAAGCGAGTCTCATTGCTAAACTTTGAGCCTAGGTCTCAAAGTTTCCTGTACTAGAAGCCTAGTGGCTTCTAGTACTCAAGCTACGGCGGTAAGTCTTTTTACTTGGAATGGATATAATGAGAGGCCGAAAAAACTAGACTTACCTGAAGTAGCTAAGGACGCAAGCAGCCTCGCTAGAGCTACGAATTTCTAAGTAATTAAATAATAAACCGAGGAACTAAAAATTCCTCGGTTTTTCTTATGTCTTAGTTTTTTGTAACTTCGTGAGGGAAGTGGGTAAATAATTCACATCCGTCTTTTGTGACTACTAAACAATCTTCTGTACGAACGCCGAAGTCTTTTGCAATATATACTCCCGGTTCAACTGAGAAGCACATGCCTTCTTCTAGAATCATATCATTGCCTTCCATGATAGATGGGAATTCATGACAACTTTGTCCAATACCGTGTCCTAAACGATGGATGAAGTACTCGCCGTAACCTTTTTCAGCAATATAATTTCTAGCAATGGCATCAATTTCACTAGCTTTCATTCCAGGTTTAACTGCTTGAATGGCTAAATCATGAGCCGTTTTTACAATTGTAAAAATTTCTTGATGACGTGGATCTTTACCAGATTCGTCTCCAAAGAAAATTGTACGAGTCATATCGCTGGCATATCCATTGTGCATGGTTCCTAAATCAAAGAGTACCCATTCATTTTTTTCTAATTTTCTATCTCCTGGAACTCCATGTGGGTCAGCTGCATGGTCTCCAAATAATACCATTGTGTCAAAACTCATTGAAGTGATGCCTAATTTTTTCATTTCATATTCGATGGTCGCAACCACTTCTAATTCTGTAATGCCTTCTCTTAAGCTTTGAATCCCTATTTCTACCGCTTTATCAGCATATGTACCAGAATCTTTTAATTTTTGAATGGCATAAGCATCTTTTCTTAATCGTAAATCATTAATAACTGGAGTTAAATTATCTGTCCATAGAATGCTAGGAATTTCTTTCTTTAAGTTTTCAACTGTGTGTAATGTAATAAAATTCTTCTCTACAGCCCATTTAGTAGGGAAATCAAACTGTTCTTGAATGGCAGTAGTTAAAATTGCCCATGGATTTTCATGATCTTGATAGCTAACAACTGTATAAGTTGGTTCTGCAGCTTGAGCCATATTTTTTTCAAGAGCAGGGACAAAGAGGAGTGGACGATGATTAGCAGAGAGAATCATTGCTAAAATACGTTCGTGTGGGTCTGTTGTATAGTGAGTTAATAGGCTAATCGTTGTAGGATCTTGAATGAATGCAATGTCGCAATTCAGTGTTTTTAAAGTTGAAATAAAGTTAGTATAAGTTTGTTTATTACTCATAATGAAGCCTCCATATTTGTATTTGTAAGCATATTTTATCACAAATACTTGTATAAATGTAAAGAGTTTCAAAAAATATGAAAATAGTTATATGAAACGCTTGCAAAAGTTCTTGAAAAATGATAACCTTTACTTAGATTAGTGTACAAATACATAATTTTTTAAATAATTAAAGGAGAATAGATATGGAAAAGCAGACAATTACAATTTATGATGTTGCACGTGAAGCAAATGTATCTATGGCAACAGTTTCCAGAGTTGTTAATGGAAATCCAAATGTAAAACCAGCAACAAGAAAAAAAGTTCTAGATGTTATCGATGAATTAGATTATCGTCCAAATGCAGTTGCACGTGGACTAGCAAGTAAAAAAACAACGACAGTAGGGGTAATTATTCCTGATGTAACAAACTTATATTTTTCAAGTTTAGCAAGAGGAATTGATGATATCGCTACAATGTATAAATATAATATTATTTTAGCGAATTCAGATCAAAATAATCATAAAGAAATTCAAGTATTAAATACATTATTATCTAAACAAGTAGATGGAATTATTTACATGGGGAATAATTTAACATCTGAGTTACGTGCAGAAATTGTACGTTCGAAAACACCGATTGTATTAGCAGGAACAATTGATCCAGAGCATGTAGTGGCTTCTGTAAATATTGATTACAAAGTAGCGACACAAGAAGCGATTCAACAATTGATTGAAAATGGACATAAAAACATTGCATTTGTTACAGCTTCACTAAAAAATACAGTAGCTTCTGATTTAAGATTAGAAGGTTATAAGTCTGCTTTATCAGTAGCAAATATTGAATTTAATGATAAATTTGTATACGAAATTCCAATGACTTATCAATGTGGAGAAGTGTTGGCTGAAAAATTAGTACAAGCGGGCATTACAGCAGCAGTTGTGACAGATGATGAAGCAGCAGTTGGCTTAATTAATGGATTATATGATTTAAGCGTAAAAGTACCAAAAGATTTTGAAGTGATTTCAAGTAATAATTCAAAATTAACAAAAATGACTCGTCCTACATTATCAACCATTGCACCACCTCTTTATGATATCGGGGCAGTTGCAATGAGATTGTTAACGAAAATTATGAATAAGGAAGAAGTAGTTGAAACTGAAATTACATTACCTTATAAAATTGAGTACAGACAATCCACTAAATCATAATACAAAGAAGACTTCGAGTGAAAGCTCGAAGTCTTCTTCTTTAGTTTCTAGATTTTGTACTTTGCGCTGTTGAAGAAGTAGGTTTTTCAGAGGAAGATTTCTTCTTATCTTTCTCTTTATCTTCACTGGATTCTTTTTCTTTTTCAGCTTTTTTCTTTTCTTCTTCTTTTTCTTTATCACTTAATCCATTCCAATATTTTTCTAATTCTGCATTTGTAGCACCTACAGCAAAATGATAAGTTGGAGCGATTGGACCGAAGTCTTTTTTAAATAAATCGGTAGTAGTATCACCACTAATTGAATAAGTTTGTCCATTATAAGAAGCAGAACCAGATTTAGTTCCAGTTGCAGAAACAACAGAATCTTGATAAACGGTTGAAGGTTGTACAAATTTTGCACTTTGATTAAACAAGCTAGGTTTTGCACTATAAATTGCATTCATGAGACTAGTCCAGTTTCTTAAACTTCTCATTGTTGGATGTCCATAACCATCTGCTTCAGTAATCGAATAACGAGCACTATAGAAGTTATCGTATCCAATCCATGAGCCTAGTGTTACTTCTGGAGTATATCCAACGAACCAGTTATCAATTTCAAATTCAGATGTACCAGTTTTTCCAGCGATATCTGAAGTGAATTTTAAATTCCCTTTAATATTATAAAAATCAGTTGTTGCAGCAACTTGACGTAAAATGTCAGTTGTTAAATACGCTGTTGCGGGTGAAAATACTTGAGTTGAAACATCTTCATGTTGATACACAACTTTTCCACGGATATCTTCAATTTTTTCAATTAAATAAGCTTCGTGGTGTACACCGCCATTTGCTAGAGTAGAAAAAGCGCTCGTTTGTTCCATTACCGTAGGTCCAGTTTTTGTTCCACCAATTGATAATGCGATATTTTGATATTCTTCTTCACCAATTCCTTGAATCCCCATTTTCTTTAAATATTCTCCAGCATTAATGCCTTTAGAAAGCATTGTTTGGAAAATTTTAATCGTTGGATTATTTAATGAATTTTTCAATGAATGACGAGCTGTTAAGAAATTGTTGGAAATCCGGTTCCCATAGTTTGTAGGTTCCCAATAAGTTCCATTTTGTTGTAAAATACTAATTTTTGTATCCGGAATAATACTTGCTGGATAAATAATATTATTTTCCATTGCAGGAGCATAAACGAGAATTGGTTTAATCGTAGAACCAGGAGAACGATGCGTTGTAAAAGCATGATCCACTTGGTTTACTTGGAAATCTCGTCCAGCTACAAAGCCTAATATACGACCACTATTATTTTCAATTAAAACAGCACCATTTTGAGCCATATCTGTTTGTTTTTTTGCTTCACCAGTATTTTGGTCAATATAAGGTGTTTGGTAAGTTGGTCCAATTTTACTGCCGTTTATAGCTGTGGATTCTTGCATAGCTTCATAGATACCTTGGTCAATAGTCGAAGTAATTTTGTACCCACCTGTTGCTAATTCTGCATTTGCACGGTCATAATAGCGATTGAATAATTCAGTATCTTTTTTTAACTGCTCATAAGTTAAACGATCTTTTTCAGCCATTTTTTTCATCAAAATTTTTGTAGCTTCACGATTAACTGCTTGGTATAAATACGATTGACGTTGAGTTGAAATTTCTTCTGGTTCTAAAAAGTCTTGAGTAATATCATAAGCTAATGCTTCTTCATATTGTTGCTTCGTAATTTTCTTTTCACGATACATACTAAACAATACAGTCTTCATACGAGAAAGCCCTGCAGAAACATCTTCTTTTAGAGTAGCGTAGTTCGTATACGGTGTATACGTAATTGGATTTTGAGGCATTCCGACTAAATAAGCTGCCTGAGGTAAAGTTAAATCTTTTGCTGATACTCCAAAGACACCTTGCGCAGCTTCTTCAATACCTGAAATATTTAATCCATTATGATTTCGTCCAAATGGAGAAACATTTAAGTAAGCCTCTAAAATTTGATCTTTAGAAAAATGTTTTTCTAAACGAAGAGCATATAAAATTTCATTGGCTTTTCGTTTAAAGGTTACTTCACTTGTCAAAATTTGTTGTTTAATTAATTGTTGCGTTAAAGTTGAACCACCAGAAACTCCTGAATTAGAAGAGACAGCTTCTTGAAGCAGTGCACGGACTAGAGCTTTTGGAACAATTCCGTTATGTTGATAGAAATAACTATCTTCTGTTGCAACGATTCCATCTTTTACATATGGAGAAATTTTATCTAATGTAGTCACTAATCGAACTTCATCGCTTGTTACATCAGAAATTTTTTCGCCATCTTGATAATAGAAACTTGAAACTAAATTCAGATTCGTAATCGCATCTGCCATTTCTTCCTGTGTTAAAGGTTTTTCATGGGCAGTTAAACTTGCAAAATATCCTAAACCAATACCCGTTCCAAAAATTCCTAATAAAATGCATCCACATAAAAGGATAAATAATAGATTTTTGATAACGGAGAAGCTTACATTAAAGATAAAACGTAAGTTTTTTTGCAAGGGTTGATTCCAAAAATTCAAGAATTCTTTTGAAAATTCTCGAAAGTTATTTGAATTTGGCATACTCTCAACTCTTTTCTTTTTAAGTATAATATCAGCCATATTATATCAAATAATTTAAGAAAACGCTAATTTCTTCATAAAATAAGGGTTTTGAGAGGGAAAAGTAAAAAAATGAATAAAAAAATAAGGGTGTAAAGAAAAAATACTTTACAACTGATTTCTTTTCTGATAATATTACTAACTGTGAGATGAAAACATGGAGGTGTAAAAAAATGGCAGTTAAAATTCGTTTAAAACGTATGGGATCTAAGAAAAATCCTTTCTACCGTGTAGTAGTTGCAGATTCACGTTCTCCACGTGATGGACGTTTCATTGAAACAGTTGGTACTTACAACCCAGTTGCAAACCCAGCACAAGTTTCAATCAACGAAGAATTAGCATTAAAATGGTTAGCTAACGGAGCTCAACCTTCAGATACTGTTCGTAACTTATTATCACAACAAGGTATCATGAAGAAATTCCACGAATCAAAGTTTTCTAAGTAATTATTCGCATCGAGATAATTCGGTAAAGAGGTGAAAAGAATGCCTGATATTCGTGAATTAATTTTAGCAATCGTTCAACCATTGGTTGATTTTCCTGATGATGTTACTATTGAAGTTGCAGAATCAGATGAATTTTTAGAATACACATTACGTGTGAATTCTGAAGATATTGGACGTGTGATTGGAAAACAAGGACGTGTTGCTCGTGCAATTCGTACAATTGTTTATAGTGTTCGCACTAGAAACCAAAAACGTGTTCGTTTAAGCATTGAAAACAATGACTAGAAAAAAGTTCAACAATTTCTTTATAGAAGTTGTTGAACTTTTTGTTTATCACTTCAAAAAAGGATTTTGTTTGCAATTTTGTTTAATTCTCACGTATGATAACAGTAATGAATTGTGAGGAGGAAAATAGAAAAGATGTCACAATATTTTAAAGTAGGAAAAATTGTAAATACACAAGGATTAAAAGGGGAAGTTCGTGTAATTTCTACAACGGACTTTGCAGAAGATCGTTATCAAAAAGGAGTAGAATTAGCTTTATTTAGAGATGGGGAATTTGAAAAATTATTAACGATAAAAAGTCATAGACGTCATAAAAATTTTGATTTATTAACATTTGAAGATCATCCCCGAATTGAAGATGTGGAAGGCTATAGAGATTGTTTATTAAAAGTGTCAAGCGATGCTCTAGAAGAATTGGAAGATGACGAATTATATTATCATGAAGTCGTTGGATTAGAAATCATTACTGATGAAGGAGAATATTTAGGGAAAGTATCTGAAATATTATCTCCAGGTTCCAATGATGTTTGGGTCGTAAAACAAAGAGGGAAGAAAGATTTATTAATTCCATTTATCGAACCAGTAGTTTATAAAATCGATAAAGAAAATAAACAAGCATTTATTCATGTATTAGAAGGGTTGTTTGACTAAGATGAGAATTGATGTTTTAACATTATTCCCTGAAATGTTTGCTCCTATGGAACAATCGATGATGAAAAGAGCTATCGAAAAAGATAAAATTTCATTTGATACGATTGATTTTAGAGATTTTGCCTTTCATAAACATAATCGAGTAGATGATTATGTCTTTGGTGGTGGAGCTGGTTTATTATTAAAAGTAGAACCGATTGACCGTGCTTTAAAAGATTTAGAACAGAGAACGCCAGAAACTAAAAAGAGAGTAATTTTACTAGATCCAGCAGGTAAGAAATTTGGACAGTCTGATGCTGAAGCATTAGCCAAAGAAGAACATTTAGTTTTTATTTGTGGGCATTATGAAGGATATGATGAGCGTATTCGAACGTTAGTAACCGATGAATATTCTATTGGAGATTTTGTTTTAACAGGTGGAGAATTAGGCGCAATGGTGATGATTGATGCCACTGTTCGATTAATTCCAGATGTATTAGGGAATTACGAATCAGCAATTGGAGATTCTCATTCAATGGGCTTGTTAGAGCATCCTCAATATACTCGTCCAAGAGAATATGAAGGGATGGAAGTTCCAGAAGTATTATTTAGTGGGAATCATGCAAAAATTGCAACATGGCAGAAAAAAGAATCCTTAAGAAGAACGTATCAAAGAAGACCTGATTTATTAGAGAATTATTCATTAGATAAAGAAGAAGAAAAATTATTACAAGAAATTATTCAAGAAGAGAGTATGAATCATGAGTCAGAAATAATCTCAGAATAATCTAATGCAAATGGAAGCAATATTTCAAGAATCAGAATGATGGCTATAAATGAAACAATTGGCAATTTCACATCAAATCCAAAAATTAACATACAATCCCATCGTCACATCAAAAAAGTTATAAGTAAGAGATGACGATTTCAGGAAGAGCAGTGTATCTTTTAAAACATAAGGGTTATTCTAATATTTTTATTTTGAAAAATGGATATGATACTTGGAAAGGGAAGGTCAAAAAAGGGTATTAAAGATCAAATTAAAATCACTAAAAAGAGAGTTGAAGACCTCTCTTTTTAGTGATTTTTATGTTCAAAAAGCATTCTAAATTCATTTTTTGGTAATAGTAATTTTAATTGATTTTTAGTTTGATCATAAAGACAAGAATCAGTTTCTAATACGTGAAGAGTTTGTAGTATTTGTTTTAATTTTAATAATTCGTGAGTATCATTAGTTAGTTTAAATTGTAAAATTGAATTTAAGCTTATTGTTTTTAAACGGTGGTAGTAATCACGTTTATGCATTGGGTAATTCAATAGTAGGTTCATAAAAAAGATTGCATTTGGATAATCATGTCTTTCTAAACAAGTGATAATTGTATTATTAAGCATCATGTAGGCAAGTGAAAACTCATAACTGATTTTTCTATATAATTTTTGAAATCTTTTGATAGTAATTGATGATAATTGAATCATTTGGTCATGAGGAAAAATATTTAGACAATGACAGTACAGATAATATTCTGAATATGTCCAATTTTCCATATCGTTTAAATATTGAATTATTTTATTCTTACTTTGTTCTTCGTCTATTGTGTTTTTCCCTTCTAACTTTGTGATTAATAGATTAATAAATATTTCTGAAATATATTTATCTGAGAAAAATTCAAGTTGACTTTTTTTATTTTGTATTTCTTTCAATTGTTGGTAATTTCGATTTGCATATAACTGATGTATCTCAAAAATTGAATAATTCTTTTCTTTTTTAGATAGATTTTCATGAACTTCCATAAATTCTATGAATTCAACTTCCATCCGATTGAGCAATAATAAAAAATTAGTTAATGAAATATCAGATAAATTTCTTTCTACTTTTGATAGAAAGGCTACCGTTACAATATCTCTTGCTACATATTCAAGAGTTAATGATTTTGATTTTCTAAAATATCTTAATGTATGACCGAACATTTACTCATTCCTTTTATATAATATGACAAAAATAATTGTTATATTTATTTTACAGATATAATAGAAAAAAACAATAATTATCTCTCGAAAGGAAGTACAAATTTGAATCGCAATTATAAAATTTTATGGACAACATTTTTAATTTCTAATTTTGGAGACTGGTTGAGGAAATTAGCATTACCGTTACTTGTTTTTGAAAAAACAGGTTCATCCTTTCACATGGCGTCTTTATATGGAATCTCTTTTTTACCATGGATTACTTTTTCACTTGTTGGAGGGGTATTGGCAGATAAATATAAAAAAACTTCTATTATTTCGTTCGGACATTTGATATCTTTGTTATTCCTAGGTTTGTTAATTGCTGCATTTAATGGTGAACAATTATTTCTTCCTTTACTATATTTATTAACATTTTTACTATCTTCTATAGAACCTCTGATACATCCGGCTTTTCAAAGTTTGTTACCCCAGATTGTGGAAATAAAATCTTTGACGAGAGCAAATTCAGGTTTGCAACTAATTGATAACACGTTGAATTTAATTGGTCCTATGATTAGTGGAATTGTTTTGATTCTTTTTCCACCTTTAAATTCTTTATGGATTAATGCACTTACTTTTCTTGTTGCAGGGTTAGTAATTCTTCGTATTGATTCTAGAGTGAATCAAATGAAAGATAAAAAGGATTCTCTTTCTCAAACAATAAAATTAGGGTTTGCTGAAGTGAAAAAAAATAAAGTAATTCTCTGTGGTTCTCTTTTATTTTTTGGAACCAATTTTGGAATACATCTATTTCAAGCTAATCTTGTATATTATATTACAGATATTTTAGGATATTCTGCTTTCCATTATGGAGTAATTCTATCAATGGGTGGTGTAGGCTCTGTTTTAGGTTCGATAATCTCTCCTAAAATTATTTCTAAATTTAATTATGGAAAAATCATTTCAGTCTGTACAATTTTTGCAGGAGTGGCAACTATTTGTATTTCTTTATATTCAAATTATATATACATTGGGAGTTTATTAGGTGTTAGTACATTCTTTGGCAATATTAATGCAATTACTTATTTTACATTAAGACAAAAGATGATTAAACAAGAGATGTTAGGGAGAGTGATTAGTATTACAAGAATGATTTCATATGCCTCTATTCCGTTAGGTGCATATTTAGGTGGTATATTAGTTAATTATGGATCTTCGATCTTTATTATTATATTAATTGCAGGTAGTATTCGATTTTTCGTGGGAATATTAGGCTTTTTAAGTCCTTTAGGGCAAAATTCATTTTAAAATTAATTTTTAAATTTGTAGAAATCTTAATCCAGAGAAAGTTCATATCGGATGATAAATATCTTGTTTTAGGAGGATTGTGAATAAATCTATTGCAACATTACTTGGGACATTTTTACTTGTTTTTAATTGGGACATTATCAATTGTGTTTGACAAGAATTTTAAAAAGTAAAGTAAAAATACTTTACAAGTATTCATTTATATGATAAACTCACAAAAGTGGATAGGAGACTGTCCATATAGAACGATATTCCGCTGATTGGATATTTTGCCAAATCATGAATGTTTGTTGGAAGGAGAAAAAACATGAGCAAATTAATCGATAGCTTAACACAAGAACAATTACGTTCTGATATTCCTGCTTTCCGTCCTGGGGACACTGTACGTGTTCACGCTAAGGTAGTTGAAGGAACTCGTGAGCGTATCCAAATCTTCGAAGGTGTTGTTATTAAACGTCGTGGTGCTGGTATCAGCGAAACTTACACAGTACGTAAAGTTTCTAACGGTGTTGGTGTGGAACGTACATTCCCATTACACACTCCACGTGTAGCACAAATCGAAGTAGTTCGTTACGGTAAAGTTCGTCGTGCTAAATTATATTACTTACGTAACTTACGTGGTAAAGCAGCACGTATCCAAGAACGTCGTCGTTAATAGAAAGATTAACCTTCTTGAGAAATCAAGAAGGTTTTTTTGTATGAAAAATCCCTTCATCTTATACGACGAAGGGGATTATCTTATAGTTGATAAAAAATTCCAATTAAAATCGTTAATAATGTAGCGTACCAATAGAAATAGGTGCCGATACGACTAGGTTTAGCCGATTTCTTTAAAAGAAGATGATACAAAATTGGAACAATTCCACTAATGCCAATTAAAATTAAAGCAAATACTGAAAAGTGCGATCCTACAAAATAAAAACTAATAGGATAAGCAATGAACCAACATAAGTTAAATACAAATGATAAAAATAGACTCCAGACAGGATATTCTATTTTCTCAGAATTAGAGCGCTCAGTAGCTTTTTGCTTAAATTGAATGATACTAATTCCAAAAATGGCAAAGCATAAAAATACTTGGAAAATGCTGTTAGGAATTTGATGTGTAATCATATAATACATTAAAAAATTTCCAACAGTGAATTTTGCTAAACTATTTAACAGTACATGATATACATAGGCTGGATGATTCGATTGTAAATGGAAAATCCAACTATGATTTACACCAACGAGTAGTATTGCAATAATTCCAATTCTGATTCCAAAAGTTTGAACAAAATAAACGATTGGTAACAGTAACAAGAAGTTTGTTAGTAGTAGTACAACGGATTGTCCACGTTTTGGAACTTTATAAAATTTGGAATACATCATTTCTTGTAAATGAATGATAAACAAGAAAAAATATAATACGAGTACGTCAGAAATTGGAATCGCATTTGTTTTAATGGCTAGAAAAAATCCTAAAAATGAAAAACTGATAGGAGCTAAAATGAAACTCCATAATGGATTTGTCAATTGCTTCATATAAGGTATTTCTGGATGTGCCAATGAATTTACGGACATATAAATTACCTCGAATTTACTTTTTTATTTTCATGATAGGTAAATTAATTCAGCTTGTCAAGCAGAATTTAAACGATTACATAATATTTTCACAAAATAAATGAATAAAATAGGCAAATTATGCTATGAATTTTGAAAAATAATGCTATAATGGTTGAGTCTTAAAAAAATATGATATTCCCGAGAGGATGCACAATGTGTAGATGCCTTGTAACCGGAATTGAATGGGGGAAAAACAATGGAAAAAATTTTATTTACATCGGAGTCTGTTACAGAAGGACATCCCGATAAAATCGCAGACCAAATTAGTGATGGAGTATTAGATGCTATTTTAGATCAAGACCCAACTGCTCGTGTAGCCTGCGAAACAGTCGTTAATACAGGTTTAGTCGTTTTAGTTGGTGAAATTACAACAACAGCTACAGTCGATTATCAACAAATTGCAAGAGATACGATTCGTAAAATTGGTTATGCTGATCGTAAGTATGGCTATGATGCGGATAGCGTTGCTGTTATGGTTTCATTAGATAAACAATCACCTGACATTGCTATGGGGGTTAATGATGCTTTAGAGACTCGTGGACAACAAGAAGAGTTTGGAGCTGGTGACCAGGGGTTAATGTTTGGTTTTGCAACTAATGAAACAGATACTTACTTACCAATGCCAATTTACTTAAGTCATCAATTGGCTTATCAATTAGCAAAAGTTCGTAAAGAAAAACAATTAGATTATTTAGGACCAGATGGTAAAGTTCAAGTAACGGTTGAGTACACTACTGACCATAAAGTAAAACGTATTGACACAATTGTGGTAAGTACACAACATGATGAAGAAATTTCTCAAGAACAAATTCATCGTGATGTTCTAGAATATGTGGTTAAACCAGTTGTACCAAGTGAATTGTTAGATGATGAAACACGTTACTTCATTAATCCAACAGGAAAATTTGTAATCGGTGGACCAGTTGGAGATTCTGGATTAACAGGTCGTAAAATCATCGTAGATACTTACGGTGGATATGCTCGCCATGGTGGAGGAGCATTCTCAGGAAAAGATGCTACTAAAGTAGACCGTTCTGCAAGTTATGCTGCTCGTTATATTGCTAAAAACGTAGTAGCTGCAGGTTTAGCAGATAAATGTGAAATCCAATTAGCGTATGCGATTGGGGTAGCTCAACCAGTATCGATTTCTGTGGATACTTTTGGAACAAATCATGTTTCAGAAGAAAAACTAATTTCTGCGATTCGTAAAGTATTCAAGTTAACTCCAAAAGGAATTATTGAAACATTACAATTACGTAGACCAATTTACCAACAAACTGCTGCTTACGGACATTTTGGACGTAAAGATGTAGATTTACCATGGGAACAATTAGATAAAGTAGAAGCTTTAAAAGCGGAATTTTAATGAAATAAAAAAACGATTATAACGTAGAGGTTATAATCGTTTTTTTTACTATTTATAATTCATAACAGTCATTGCAAATTGGAATACAATTACGCCTAATGTTGCTAATAACATAAACCATACAACAACACGGGTGATTTTTTCCATTGTTGAAAGATTACGTTTTTGTTTTTTTCTTGGTTTTCTTGACACTAATATCTCTCCTTTAATTCAAATCATAGTTAGTTTACATGAATTAGTTTAATTACACAAGTAGAATAATGATGAAAATTTTCTTTGAGTGCAAATAGCTTTCCTAAAATTGTAAATTTTGGTATGATGACAAGGTAAATTTATAAATATTGGAGGAATTTTAAAATGTCAAAACAACAAATTGGTGTCGTTGGTATGGCAGTAATGGGTCGTAATTTAGCTTTAAATATTGAAAGTCGTGGTTATTCAGTTTCAATTTTTAACCGTTCATCTTCAAAAACAGATGAAGTGATTGCATTAAATCCAGACAAAAAATTAGTTCCAACTTATACAGTGGAAGAGTTCGTGGATTCATTAGAAAAACCAAGAAGAATTTTATTAATGGTTAAAGCTGGTGAAGCAACTGACAAAACAATTCAAAGTTTATTACCACATTTAGATAAAGGAGATATCTTAATTGATGGAGGAAATACATTCTTCCAAGATACTATTCGTCGTAATGAAATGTTAGCGAACTCAGGTATTAACTTTATTGGAACAGGTGTTTCAGGTGGTGAAGAAGGAGCGTTAAAAGGTCCTGCGATTATGCCTGGTGGACAAAAAGATGCGTATGATTTAGTAGCGCCAATCTTAGAAGAAATTGCTGCTAAAGCTGATGATGGAGCACCATGTGTGACTTATGTAGGTCCAAATGGAGCAGGTCATTATGTAAAAATGGTTCATAATGGTATCGAATATGGTGATATGCAATTAATCGCTGAAAGTTATGATATTTTACGTCGTGTAGGTGGATTAACAGTTGAAGAAACTGCAGAAGTATTCAAATCTTGGAATACTGGTGAATTAGATAGTTACCTAATTGAAATTACTGCGGATATTTTAACGAAAAAAGATCCTGAAACTGGTAAACCAATGGTTGAAGTAATTATGGATACAGCTGGAAATAAAGGTACTGGTAAATGGACTTCTCAAAGTGCATTAGACTTAGGTGTTCCTCTACCATTAATTACAGAATCTGTATTTGCACGTTATATTTCTACATTAAAAGAAGAACGTGAAGTTGCAAGTAAAGAATTATCTCCAATTAAAGTTCCTGAATTATCAAATACTGAAAAACAAGCATTAGTTGAATCTGTTCGTAAAGGTTTGTATTTCTCTAAAATTATGAGTTATGCACAAGGATTCGCTCAAATGCGTGTTGCAAGTGAAGAGTTTGATTGGAACTTAAATTATGGTGAAATTGCTAAAATTTTCCGTGCTGGATGTATTATTCGTGCTCAATTCTTACAAAAAATTACGGATGCATTTGAACGTGATCCAGAATTGAAAAACTTATTATTAGATAAATACTTCTTATATGTAACTGAATCTTATCAAGAAGCGGTTCGTGAAGTTGTTGTAACGGCTGTTAAAGCGGGAATTCCTGTTCCAACATTCTCAAGTGCATTGGCTTATTTTGATTCTTATCGTTCAGAAGTGTTACCAGCTAACTTAATTCAAGCGCAACGTGATTACTTTGGTGCTCATACTTATAATCGTGTGGACAAACCAGGAGTATTCCACTTCGAATGGGCGCAAGAACGTGAGATCGAACAATAATATTAATAGATATTTCAAATAAGACTATCCTATTGTAGCTTAGGACGCAAGCAGCCTCGCGAAGCGAGTCTCATTGCTAAATTTCGAGCCTAAGGTCTCGAAATTTCCTGTACAAGAAGCCAAGTGGCTTCTTGTACTTGAGCTACTATGGGTAGTCTTTTTGGTTTTGGAATTCATTAGGTAGTTTGCGTAATCTCTTATAATAAAAAAAGCATCTCGTTGAGATGCTTTTTTTATTGATGTGATTGTGGTGCTGTTTTTGTTGGTTTCATGAAGACATGTTGGATGAATACAATTCCGCATGAAATTAACACTCCAACGATTACAGCATTTGTAAAGTTATATGGGGATTGTGCTAATGCAGAACCTAAATAATAAGTTACTTGACTTAAAATAAATCCCCAAACAAAAGTTACGAGGTATTTCATTTCGACACCTTCTTTCAAATCCATTATAGACAATGAATGAAATTCATACAAGTAAAATTTCTTAAAGCTTACTTGAATCAAATTGTAAAAAAACAATACCACAATATTTGTACAAAATTCTATTCAACCGTTATAATAAGTGAGAAGAACTGGCAGAAAGGAATCGTTATGACATTTACAATTTTACAAGTTACAAGTGGCTATAGCTTATTAAAAAGCACCATTGATTTATATAAATATGTAATGACTGCTAAAACATTAGGGTATAAAAAATTAGCCTTAACAGATGAAGGTGTTTTGCATGGCGCAATTGAATTTTATAATTTATGTCGTCAACAGCAGATTGAACCGATGATTGGTTGTGTTTTCCAATATAAGCAATGGAGAAATGCAGAATTCTTATCATCCATGATTGTTTATGCAAAAGATGAAAGAGGATATCAAACATTAATCGAATTATCGACTCAATATCAAAAATCCAAAGTAGTATCAAAAGACATGGAACAAAAAATGAAAGAAGGTTCCAAACATTTACAATTAGTATTCCCACAAGAAAATAGTGAATGGGCATTGGAATGTTCGAACGGTGAAGTGGCTTTTCAACGTTGGTTATTTAAAGCTGAAGAGCGTTATTTTGCAAATATTTATTTAGGAATTGAATCAAACCAACCTTTACCCATTTCATTAGAACAATTGGAAGAATGGGGGCAAGATTTTTCCATGAAACTACTTCCTTTTGTGAAAACTTTTTATTTAAAAGCTGAGGATGATTTTAGTTATCGTGTGTTAAAAGCTATTGGAGATGGAGAAACAGTAAGTACCACTCAAGCTGAGGTGAGCGGACAATATTATTTACAAGATGAGAAGACTTTAACGCAACATTGGTCGACTGTACTAGAAGGAAGGTTAGTTCACCAATTACAAACGTTTGTCGATTCATTAAAATGGGAACTTCCAAAGCATGAACTATTACTTCCAAAATTCCAAACTCCTGAAGGGAAAACGAGTCAAGAATATTTAGTAGAAATTTGTCAGCAATCTTTAGAAGAAAAAAACTTAATGAATAATGATTATCAGACTCGTCTGAAGTATGAGTTATCCATCATTCACCAAATGGGATTTGACGATTATTTTTTAATTGTATGGGATATTATGAAATATGCTCATGAAGCAGGAATTCAAACAGGCCCAGGTCGTGGTTCAGCGGCGGGTTCATTAGTATCCTATTTATTGAATATTACGAAGGTAGACCCAATTGAGTACGATTTATTATTTGAACGTTTCTTAAATCCAGAACGATATACGATGCCTGATATTGACTTAGATTTTCCAGATAATCGAAGAGAAGATATCTTAGAGTATGTACGTAGAAAATATGGTGAAAATCATGTGGCACAAATTGCGACTTTTGGAACTTTTGGAAGTAAGCAAGCGTTAAGAGATGTATGTAGAGTGTTAGGTGTTACAACTGTACAAGCGGGTGAATGGTCTAAAGCAGTTCCGAATCAATTGGGAATTAATCTAAAGAGTGCCTATGAGCAGTCGAAAAGTTTACAAGCTTTAGTGTCTAAAAGTCCGAAAAATCAATTGATTTTTGAAACTGCATGTCGAATTGAAGGATTACCTCGACATTTATCTACTCATGCTGCTGGTGTAGTGCTATATGATAAGCCACTAACGGAAGTCATTCCTTTAATGGATAAAGAACAACAATTGCCAATCACACAATATACGATGAAATATGTTGAACAAATTGGATTATTAAAAATGGATTTCTTAGGGTTAACAAATTTATCAATTTTACATGATTCGATTGAATTAACTAAAAAGATATATCAACGTGAAATGAGTTTAAATGAAATTCCGTTAGATGATAAGAAAACTATTGAATTATTCCAAGAAGCTGATACGAATGGGATATTTCAATTTGAATCAGATGGCATTCGTAGGGTATTGAAGAAATTGAAACCAACGAATTTAGAAGATATTGCTGCAGTGAATGCATTATATCGACCAGGTCCAATGGAGCAAATTGATACTTTTATTAAACGCAAGCATGGGCAAGAAGTGGTGAAATATCCGCATCCAATTTTAGAGTCGATTCTTCAATCTACTTATGGAGTCATGGTTTACCAAGAACAAGTCATGCAAGTAACGTCTCAAATGGCTGGATTTACATTGGGACAAGCAGATATCTTACGTCGTGCTATCGGAAAGAAGGACGGTAAAGTCATTGAAACGGAAAAAGCTCATTTTATAGAAGGAGCCATTGAAAAAGGAATTGATGTAGCAAGTGCGACAGAAGTGTATCAATATATTGAACGATTTGCGAATTATGGTTTCAACCGTTCACATGCATTTGCTTATTCCTTATTGGCATACCAATTAGCCTATTTCAAAACTCATTATCCACGAGCTTTTTATACAGCAATTTTAAGATATGTTGGTGATCGTTCTCCAAAATTACAAACGTACTTTATTGAAGCAAAACAAAGAGGAATTGTTATTAAAAATCCATCGATTAATACAAGTTTAGAAGATTATCATGCAACAGTTGACGGAATTTTTATTGGATTAAATGCCATTAAAGGATTAAGAAGAGACTTTATTCAAGAAATTCTTAAACAGAGAAAACAAAATGGACCATTTATTGATTTTATGGATTTTGCCTTTAGAATTGGAAAACGATTTTGTAAAAAAGAAGTGTTGGAAGCCTTAATTGATGCAGGAGCTTTTGATGAATTAGGGAAAAATCGTGCTACTTTACGAGCTACGATTGATGCTGTTATTGAAAGTGTAAAATTTCATGGAAGTAATCTTGCTCTAGAGTTAAATGAAGAAATGTATCCAAAATATTTCGAAGAAGAAGACGGAAACATTATTGAGAGAATTGAACGAGAAATTGCAGTGTTAGGATTTCCAGTATCGGCATTTCCAACGGATCCCTATGAAATATTATATAAAGAACAAAAAGCGAATCGTATTTCTAGTATTTATGAATCAAAATTTGTATCCGTATTAGGAATCCTAAAAAATATTCGGAAGACTCGTACAAAAAAAGGCGAACCAATGGCGTTTGGAACCATTCAAGACGAAACAGGTGAAATGGAATTTGTAGTATTTTCAGAAGTTTATCCATTAGTGTTTTCATTACTAGAAGAAAATCAGTTAGTGTTAATAAAAGGAAAAACGAGAAAAAATTTACAATCAAAATGGCAAGTACAAGTTCAACAAGTATTAAGTTTATTTGAAGTAGAAGGATTAGCACAGGCAGCTTCTATTAAATGTTATGTTAAAATTACAAAAGAACAACAGAATAAAGAAGTATTTGAAAAAATACGAAGTATCATTATTAATAATCCAGGGGATACAACCGTTTTAGTATATATTGAAAGTAAAGATCAAGTGTTTAAAATGAATTTTAACTCAGGATTAATGGTCGATGCTCAGACTTTAAAAGCCCTTTCTGACATTGTTGGTGAAGAAAATGTAAAAATTATAAAATAAAACCCTTTTCATTAATGAAAAGAAAAGACATTTTAAGAGAAAAGTGTTAGAATAGGTAAAGAATTGGATAAGAGTTCCAAATAAAATTTAAGAGGTGAAAAGCTTGAAACGTATTGCAGTTTTAACAAGTGGTGGAGACGCACCAGGTATGAATGCCGCAGTTCGTGCCATCGTTCGTAAAGGAATTTATGAAGGATTTGAAGTCTATGGAATTAACTATGGATTTGCAGGATTAGTTGCAGGAGATATCCGTAAAATGGAAGCTTCTGATGTAGGAGATATGATTGGCCGTGGAGGTACTTTCTTATATTCTGCTCGTTATCCTGAATTTGCACACCGTGAAGGTCAAGAAAAAGGAATCGAACAATTGAAAAAATTCGGTATCGAAGGTTTAGTTGTTATCGGTGGAGATGGAAGTTACCAAGGTGCTGTAGCTTTAACAAAATTAGGATTCCCAACAATTGGAGTTCCAGGAACAATCGATAATGATATTCCAGGTACAGACTATACAATTGGATTTGATACTGCTATTAATACAGTATTAGACTCAGTAGACCGTTTAAGAGACACTGCAACAAGTCACGTTCGTACATTTATTGTTGAAGTAATGGGACGTAATGCAGGGGATATTGCTTTATGGACTGGTATCGGAAGTGGAGCAGAACAAATCTTAATTCCTGAGCAAGACTTTGACATTGCTGAAGTTGCAACTGAATTAAAACGTGGTCGTTTAAATGGAAAAAAACACACGATTATTCTTTTAGCTGAAGGAGTAATGAGTGGTGAAGATTTTGCTAAGAAATTAAAAGAATACGATGATGATTTCCATACTCGTGTAACAGTATTAGGACACGTTCAACGTGGTGGATCTCCAAGTGCTCGTGACCGTGTATTAGCAAGTCGTTTAGGTGCAAAAGCAATCGACCTATTAAAAGAAGGTGTTGGTGGAGTTTGCGTTGGTGTTCGTGGCGAACAAGTGGTTTATAACGATATCGTTGAAACATTAGCAAATGGAAAACATGTACCAAACTTAGAATTATATCAATTAAATAAAGAAATTTCATTTTAATTAAGGAGTAGTTGTTATGAAAAAAACGAAAATTGTATGTACAATTGGACCAGCAAGTGAATCAATTGAAAAATTAACAGCATTAGCAGAAGCAGGAATGAACGTTTCACGTTTAAACTTCTCTCATGGGGACCATGAAGAACATTTAGCACGTATTAACAACATTAAAAAAGTACGTCAAGAAACTGGTAGAATGATTGCTATCTTATTAGATACAAAAGGACCAGAAATTCGTACACATGACATGGAAGGTGGAGCTTTAGAATTCTTCACTGGTGATGTATTACGTATTTCAATGACACAAGTTTTAGGAACAAAAGAAAAAATTTCTATTACTTATCCAGAATTAATTGATGATGTTCAAGTTGGATCTACTATCTTAATCGATGATGGTTTAGTAGGATTAACAGTTACTGAAATTGACCATGCAAATGGAGAAATCGTAACAGTTGTAAATAACAGCGGTGTTGTTAAAAACAAAAAAGGTGTTAACGTTCCAGGCGTAAGCACTAAATTACCAGGAATTACTGAAAAAGATAGAGCAGATATCATCTTCGGTATTGAAAATGATATTGACTATATCGCAGCAAGTTTCGTTCGTCGTGCATCTGATGTTCAAGAAATCAGAGATTTATTAGAAGAACATAATGCAACTCATATTCAAATTATTCCAAAAATTGAAAACCAAGAAGGTATCGACAATATCGATGAAATCTTAGCATTATCTGATGGTTTAATGGTTGCTCGTGGAGACATGGGTGTTGAAATTCCTGCAGAGGAAGTTCCAATCGTTCAAAAAGCTTTAATTAAGAAATGTAATGCTTGTGGTAAACCAGTAATCACAGCTACACAAATGTTAGATTCAATGCAACGTAACCCACGTCCAACTCGTGCGGAAGCAGGGGACGTAGCGAACGCTATCTTCGATGGTACAGATGCTGTAATGTTATCTGGTGAATCAGCAGCAGGGGATTACCCAGTAGAAGCTGTTAAAACAATGGCAAGTATTTGTGTACGTACTGAACGTGAATTACGTGGACAAGATAAATTTAAATTAAAAACTTATGATGCATCAGATGTAGCAGAAGCAATTGCTCGTTCTGTAGCGCATACAGCTAAAAACTTAGATGTTAAAACAATTGTAGCTGCAACTCAATCTGGTCATACTCCAAAAATGATTTCTAAATATCGTCCAAGTGCAAATATTATGGCTATCACATATACTGAACGTCAACAACGTGCTTTAGCATTAGTTTGGGGTGTTCAACCATTTGTAATTGATCGACCTGCATCAACTGATGAAATGTTTAAACTTGCAAATGATATTGTATTAGAAAAAGGTTTTGCTGAAAAAGGAGAATTATTAATTCTTACAGCTGGTCTTAAAGTTGGAGAAACAGGTTCAACAAATATGTTGAAGGTCCAAAAAACATTTTAAGAATTCGAAATAGACTCTTTTATAGTAGTAAAGGACGGCAGCAGACTCGCAAAAGCGAGTCTCATGCCTAACTTTCGAGCCTAAGGTCTCGAAAGTTCCTAGTAAAAGTTGCCGATTAGGCAACTTTTACGCTTACTACTATAAGAGTCTTTTCTATTTGGACGGATAATTACGAGAGAGCGTTTTGGAACAGACCTTTCTATATAGTAGTAAAGGACGCCAGTAGCCACCTAAAGTTGTCTCTTGTGTTAACTACTATGAAAGGTATTTTCTGTTTTGATGGATAAATATGAGAGACATTTTTATGTAATTAGACTTTCCTTGTATAGTAGTATTAGGACGCTAGCAGCCAGCGTTGCTGTCTCATACTGCTATAGAAAGTCTTTTTTTAAAGCAAATAAAAAACTCTTCGTTTTAATAACAAAGAGTTTATGATATTACTATTAAAAAATACGATTACGATAGAGGCTGACTACTTTTCCTAAGATAGTTACATTCGGTAAGATAATCGGATCGAGTAGATCGTTCTCAGGTTCTAGACGAATATGGTCCGATTCTCTGTAAAATCTCTTACAAGTAGCAGTGTCTTCCTCGGTCATCGCAATGACAATTTCACCATTTGAAGCAGTGGATTGTTTTCGTACGATGACAGAGTCACCATCGAAGATTCCTGCATTAATCATACTATCTCCCTTAATAGTTAGCATGAATAAATCTTCCGCATCTTGTTGCAAATCAGGTGGAATTGGAAAGAATCCGTTCGCTTCTTCAATAGCTAAAATCGGAGAACCTGCTGTAACAGTTCCTAACATTGGAATAGCAGTGGCATTTGCTCCAATAGCTCTAAGACCCGATTGAGTTAACTCGATCGCACGAGGCTTACTTGGGTCTCGTTGAATAAAACCATTTTTTTCTAAACGTGCAAGGTGTCCATGTACCGTTGAAGTGGAAGAAAGTCCAACAGCATTACAAATTTCTCGAACAGTTGGTGGATAACCGTGTTCTTTTACTTCCTCATAAATAAATCGTAAAACATCTAATTGTTTTGAATCTTTTCCAGTTGACATTGAATCACCTTCTTTCTCGTTTGCACTTATAATAGCATATAATTTTGCTCAAATCAAACAAATGTTCGCATCTTCTATTATTTTCTTTTTGGTTAAATAATGGTATGATAAAAGGGTATTGTAGAATTTGAGAAAGGAAGGCTGAAATGTTAGATCCTAAGAAAATTGAGAGAATTAACGAATTAGCACGTAAGAAGAAAACTGTTGGTTTAACTTCATTAGAACAAGAGGAACAACAGGCATTACGGCAAGAATATTTAGAAGCATTTCGTGGTGGTATGAGAAATCATATCGAAGGATTAAAGATTATGGATGAGCAAGGAAACGATGTAACTCCAGAAAAATTAAAACAAATTCAAAGAGAAAAAGGATTACATCATCGTAACGAAGAATAAGTCTTTAATATTTTAGGTAATAAATTTATAAATCATTATTTGAATAGGAGTGTTTTTATGTTTGATAAAGTAGATCAGTTAGCAGTAGATACGATTCGTACAATGAGTGTGGATGCCATTCAAGCCGCAAATTCTGGACATCCAGGTTTACCAATTGGTGCTGCACCAATGGCTTATGTATTATGGTCAAAATATTTAAAAGTAAATCCAAAACAATCAAAATGGGTCGATCGTGATCGCTTTGTATTATCAGGTGGACATGGTTCAGCACTTTTATATTCATTATTACATCTTTCGGGTTATCAAGTAACGATTGAAGATGTTAAGAACTTCCGTCAATTTAATAGTAAAACTCCAGGGCACCCTGAATTTAGACATACTGATGGGGTGGAAGCAACAACTGGACCTTTAGGGCAAGGCTTTGCAAATGGTGTTGGAATGGCAATGGCTGAAGCGCATTTAGCAGCTACTTATAACCGTGAAGGATTCCCAATTGTGGATCACCATACTTATGTAATGTGTGGAGATGGGGACTTAATGGAAGGTATTTCTTATGAAGCAAGTTCTCTAGCTGGTACTTTAAAATTAAACAAATTAATTGTCTTATATGATTCAAATGACATTACTTTAGATGGCGAATTAACAAAATCATTTAATGAAAGCGTGAAGGATCGATTCATCGCTCAAGGATGGAATTATATTCGTGTTGAAGATGGAAATGACTTAGATGAAATCGCAGAAGCGATAGAAGAAGCACAGGGTGAAACTGAAAAACCAACTTTAATTGAAGTGAAAACGATTATTGGATATGGTGCTCCAAACCAAGGAACAAATAAAGTTCATGGTGCTCCATTAGGAGAAGAAGGCATTAAAATCATGAAGCAAAATTATGGCTGGGAATATGCTCCATTTGAAGTTCCAGAAGAAGTTGCTCATCGTTTTGATAAATTATTAGTGCAAACAGGTGAACACGATTATCAAGAATGGCAAGAATTATTTGAAGCATATCGTAAAGAATACCCAGAATTAGCAAAACAATTTGAAGATGCTTTTTCTGGAGAAATTGCAGCAGATTGGAAAGAAATCTTACCAAAATATGAATTTAATGGTCCTGCAAAAGCTTCTCGTGTTACAAGTCAAGAAGTGATTCAAGAATTAGGAAAACATATTCCATCATTCTGGGGTGGTTCTGCAGATTTATCTTCTTCAAATAATACAATGAATAAAGCAGATACTGATTTTGAATCTAGTAATTATGCTGGACGTAATATTTGGTTTGGTGTACGTGAATTTTCAATGGGTGCTGCATTAAATGGTATTTTATTACATGGTGGTACAAGAGGATATATTGGTACATTCTTTGTATTTGCAGACTATGTTAAACCAGCAATGAGGGTAGCTGCATTATCTAAATTACCAACCATTTATGTTTACACACATGATTCTATTGCTGTTGGAGAAGATGGTCCAACTCATGAACCGATTGAGCAATTAGCAGGATTCCGTGCAACTCCAAATACAAATGTCTTCAGACCAGCAGATGGAAATGAAGTAGCCGCAGCATGGAAAACAGCTTTAGAAGATACTACTAGACCATCATTATTAGTTTTATCAAGACAAAATCTTCCAGTATTAGAACATTCATTGGAATTGGCTTTTGATGGAGTAGATAAAGGTGCATATGTTGTGAGCCCGCAAGAAGGTGAAGTTCCACAAGGAATTCTTATCGCAACTGGTTCTGAAGTGAATTTAGCAGTAGAAGCTCAAAAAGTATTACGAGAAACAGGACATGACGTTTCAGTAGTTTCAATGCCAGCGATGAACCGTTTCGAAGAACAATCAAAAGAATATCAAGAAGCAGTATTACCAAGTTCAGTTCGCAAGCGTGTTGCCATTGAAATGGGAGCAAGCTTAGGATGGCATCGTTATGTAGGATTCGATGGAGAATTAGTAACGATTGATAAATTCGGTGCATCTGGTAATGGAAATACTGTAATGAAAGAATATGGATTTACAGTTGAA
The DNA here is from genome assembly GCF_963516875.1 of uncultured Granulicatella sp. Lineage (GTDB taxonomy): Bacteria > Bacillota > Bacilli > Lactobacillales > Aerococcaceae > Granulicatella. Next base: position 71,473 of record NZ_CAUQCL010000002.1, read on the forward strand.
AATGTAGTAGCAACTTATTTATCATTAATTTAATTTGAAAAAATAATGGATACCGACTTCAAGAATGAGAGATACTCTCAGTTACTTGAGTCGGTATTTTTGTGTTAAAAAATAACTATATTATTTTGGGCTGAATACATAATAATGTTAAACGTAAATTTAGAGAATTAATTCCTAAAAGTTTATAAAAACAAAAGTTTAAGGAATCAATTCCCTAAACTTGAATAGGATAATGCTTAAGTGTATATTCCGGAGTTTGACACTTTACAGAAGTCAAAAGGCTCCTAAACGTTGATTTGACAATGTTTTAGGAGCCTTATTTTTGTTTTGAAAAATGCGTACTTTTTCTATTGCTTAGTAAATTTAAAAATATTTTTCATATTTTTTTCGCTAATGATTTCAAAATCAGTCTCAATTTGAAAAACGTCACGAAGTTTATCGGTAATTTTATTTCTAGAAAACGTAGGAACATAGCCTATTCCATAATGATGATTGAAATTAAACTCTCTGAGTGTTTTAAGAATTTGAGGACAAGTAAATTGATGTTCTAATTTATGCTCTAATACTCGGTAAAGCGTTAATGCCAAGAAACATGTCATAAAGTGAGCTTCAATGCGATCTTTGCGGCTAAGATAAACCGGTCTAGACTTAAATTCACTTTTCATAATCCGGAAACTTTCTTCAATTTCCCATCTTCTTTGACCAACACGAATAATATTTTCAATATCATCATCTAAGTTAGTAGAAACTGCATAAATACCATCATATAACATTTCAGCTGCAATTTTTTCTTCATCAAGTGAGTATTGTTTTCTTTCTGCCAATTCACCATCATCCGTAACATTTTGTTCCTTCACTAATCGTTTAAAATCAGTGGAACGTTTTTTATCGAATTCTGAAGGCGATTCTAATTTGTGTAGTGCTCTTTGAATATGGCGCTCTCTAATACTTCTTTGATAATCACGATATTTTAATGAGAAAGTGACAATCAATCGTTGATGTGGAATATCTTTTTCTGGAAATTCGCAAACTTTATAGAACGTTTGTTGTTTTAAAGTCATATCATCAGATTTTTTAATTTCAGAAATAGAATATTGAGTATGATCATTACTACCAACCATAGACCATTGAGTGTCCGATAAAGCCCATTCCTTGTACTCTTTTGATAATTTTTTAATTGATTGAGTCGTTACATATCCTCTTTGAGCAATGGTGTTATATCGTTTATTAGCTTTAGAAGATAATCCAGCATCTGTACAAACAATGAATTTAGAATGCTGAAAATCATTAATAATCTTTTTCTCTAAAGGTTTTATCGTTGTTTGTTCATTTGTATTACCAGGATGAATACAAAAGGCAAGAGGAATACCAGAAGCGTCCATAAATAAGCCCATTTCAACAATCGGATTGGGACGATTTTCTTTTGAACAACCATATTTACGAATCCCATCCGAATCTTCCTCTTCGATTTCAAAATAAAAATTTGTACAGTCATAATAAAGAATACCTTTTTGACGGTCGAGAGCTTTAAGAGAATTTTGGTATAAATTCGATTGGATAAAATCAGATTCTTTGGCAATCACTTCAAGAGAACGATAAAAATGTTGAAGATCAAACTCTTTTTCTACTAGTAAATATTTAGAAAAGTCAACAGTTGATTTCTTAGAAGAAGGAGAGAGAATACGCCCATAAACTAAACGAGACAAAATATCATTCAAAGGGAAAGTAATTTTATATTTTGATTGAATTTCTTTAGCAATTTTATGAAGACCTAATTCATAGTAAGTTTTTTGTAGAAATAAGTATCCACCGAAGAATTCTCTTTGTTGATACAATTTAAGACGTTTTTTAGGATTAAGGGCTAATAAAATATCTTGATGTTCATTTTTTTCAAGTTCTGTCAGTTCAAGAGCACGTTGTTTAGCCCAAGTCATTGGATCCATATCAGGATGTTCTTTTAATAATTTTTCGTGATTACCAAGATTTTCAACAATAGTTGTTGAACGTTTTCCTTCGACTAAAATATCCTTGATAATAGCGTAATTAATAGAGTTTTTAGACACTGATTTTTTCACTCTCATTTTGGTCACCTCAAGAATTTCATACAACAGTACGAGAAGGTACGCAATATAAAAGTTCGAAAAATTGACAAAAAAATACGATAATACCAACTCCCGAATTTAACTTATCGTGAACTGGTAAGGTAGATGGATAGCGGATATTATGAACGACTACTATATAGATTTGTTATTCTATCATAGAGGATTATCCTGCATGGTTGCTTTTGAACTTAAAATTGAAGGATAATTCACGAAAATTAATTTTTTATATATTAAAGTCGTAATATTTGACAAAAAATGCGGGGGGGGGGTAGAATTAGGTTTACTAATTTTATTTTGAGGTGAACAATGTTAGGTAAAAATAATCAATTTATGAATCAAAAAAAATCTGGTAGAAAATTTGAAAAATATTCTATCAAAAAATTAAAAGTCGGAGCTGCTAGTGTACTAGTCGGAGCTGGCTTCTTTTTAGGCTTCCATGTTGAAGCTAGTGAAATTAATGAACCGATAACAAATGAAGTTGTTAGTACGTCACTAAAGGGTCAAAAAGAAAAGGTAAGTGAAGCTCCAAAGGAAGTTGTAGCAAATGAAGAGAAAATGAATCAAGCAACTCTATCTGTTGACAATGAATTAGTAGAAGAAAAAAATACTAATGTTACAATGGAAAAAGCAACTTCATTAGAAGAACAACCAACTAATGAAAAGAAAACTACAGTTGAAACAAGTCAGTTATTAGATAAAATGATAGCTTTACAAGAACAAGTAGATCGTATCCGTTTAAATGAAAAACAAAAATCACAAATTGAACAAGCTGAAAAATTAATCGAGGAAGCAAAAAAATTACAAGCTTCAATTACAGCTAATCAACAAGAAGTAGATGCTAAAGCAAAACAAATTAGCTCATTAACTTCTATTTTAAAGTCAATCAAAGCTGAAGAAACAGTAAAAGAAAATAAAAATCAAGATAGCCGTAATGGTAAGAAAATGGAAGAAGGAGTAGGCTTCAGAACAGGTACAGAAACTAATGGAGCTACAACTTCTACAACTTCTACAAGTACTGGAATTGGTGCGGATGTTGTAGATGCAACAGCTAAACCTTATAATCCTAATGTTGTTAGATCAGATTATACAAATGCGGAAACTTCAGCAGGAATGTTAAATCAAGTAAGTTGGTTAGATTTTAGTAATTTAGCAGATTGGCAAAATGTTAAAACATTACCAGATGGTAGTATGGCATTAAAAGAAGGTTCAGTTTATACAAAAGAAATCATGAAAGATTACTTTATTAAAATTACTGTAAAATCATTAAAACCATTCCAAGCAACAGAAATTTATAAAAATCGTATGGAAGCAGCTGGTGCAACAGAAGAAGAAAAAGCAACTTATGATCCAACTGCCCGAAATTGGTACATGAAAAATCGAGGTGTAGGTGCTGGGGACTTTAATGAAGAAGTAAACATTATCGCAAAAGCAATGGATCGATGGACAGAGATTAAAAAAGCAGGTGTTGATACTGGTACTAGAAAAACGACGATTAAAGCAGAAAAAGTTGCTTATAGCATAGGGGCACAGTTTGAAATATCGGGGATTTATAGAGGAAAACCAGTACGACCAGCAGTTGTAATGACAGATGGTGAATCAGCTAATCCAGGGGAGTCAGTAATCTTTACAACAAACGGAACGGGTTGGCAATTAATTTCTGAAATAAGACAAAACCGTGGGGATGCAAGACATTATTCTCCAGTAGATGTGGGAAATAGAGATTATCGTACTTATGCCGAGCGATATGGAAATGCTAGTTTAACTAACCATCTTGATTTGATGCAACATGGAGTGGATGAAAAGAAAGGGTACGGACCAGACAATAAAAGAATTGCATACAAATATTTATCAAGTCCAGACCAAGAAACAGGTGGTTTAGGTTCAGGAGTATTTGGACCAGTCACCAATGCTGGACCGAACTCAACACCTGTTATAATGACAAAAGATGCAACAGAAGTTGGTATGTATATCGTATCTGATGGACATCAGGCTGCTATGATTGGGTTTGTACCAGTTGATTCAGGAGATGCACCAGCAACATATGGAGAGGCAACTCATACTATAACTACGATTAGTAGTTTTGATGGAAGCGAAGTGAAGCAACCATATTTAGGAAGCGTGCGCCCAGATATGGATATGGGAAATGAAAAAAATTGGCTTGGGGATGATACAAAAGAAGAAGCTGATGAAGGTATCGATCAAATTTTACCGGATAATTTAAAAGGTCAAACAAATCAAGTCATTAAGATGAACAGAGAACGTCAAGGTTCTTATACATTGCAAGTTCAAGCTCATACTGGAGGAGCTCCTGAAGCTCATATTTACGGTTGGATTGACTTTAACCACAATGGTACATTCGAAGAAAATGAACGTTCTGATTTAGCAACAATTACTAAAGATGGTCCTGTAACATTACAATTTAATAATAATAATGCAGTAGATGATCCATCATTAGTGGAATTAGGAACAAGGGTACGTATTTCTACTAGTTCAAAAGCAATTGAGCAACCAACTGGTATTGCTGGAACAGGGGAAGTTGAAGACTTTAAAACTCAAATCACACACCCACCTGTTGGGGAAAAGAAAACAACTGAAGGTCTTGTAAAAGAAACGCAAAGAGAATCGATTCATTTTACAGCACGTGGTAAAACTTCATATGACTTCAATACTGATACATCAATCGATACGAATACACCACCGGTATATATTGATAATAAGACAGGTCAAGAGATTACATTATCAGCTGATGGAACATACACTGTAGCTGGTCAAGGAACTTATAAATTTATTGTCGCTGACAATAAAATAGATGTAAATGTAGAATTTACTCCAGCTGATGGATTTGTAGGTGAAGCTCATGGTATTACACTTCGTAGACAAGATACTAATGGAGCTACAACAGACTGGATTTCTAAAGATACAGCTGCAACACCAGTTGTTAATGATGTAAGACAATCGATGGATGGACTATATATTCCTAAAGTTACAGTTCCAACTTCAGTAAACGCAACTCCAGTTAATGCTGATAGTCAAAATTTACAGGGTCTACCACAAAAAGGTAAACCAACGTTTAATGTAGAATCTGCCAAAGAAGCAGTGACAGCTTCTGCTAAACATCCAGCTAAATTAGTGGATCCAAGAACAAATATAGTTACAGAATTAACAACAGTAGATGCATTTGAACAAGGGACAACTAATAAAATTGGTACGTATACAATTGTACCTGAAACAGGAGAAGTTACATTTACACCAAATAAAGATTTCAAAGGAATTCCGGCACCAGCAACGATTTCTGCTGATGTAGAATTAACTCATGACAAGGATGGTAATGTAACGACTAAAACGTTAACAGCTACTTATACACCAACAATTATTCCGGTGACACCAACAGCTGAAGCTTCAAGAACAAGTGGAGTAGTAGGTAAACCACAAACTTCTCCTATCAAGTTAGATACAGAAGAAACTGGAGATGACAAAGGTAAGACAGTGAACTTTAATAAGGGTACTCAAATAGGACCAAATGGAGAACATGTTGAACTAAATCCAGATACACTAACATTATTAGATGGAGAAAATGAAGTAACAAGTGTTACAACAGCTGATGGTAAGTATGAGTTAGACAAAGCTAACAAGACCATTACATTTACTCCGAATGCAACTTTCACAGGTGAAGCTAAACCTGTTAGCGTTCGAATTAAAGATGCGAATGGTACGAAAGTAGATACTACTTACACTCCAACAGTTACAGATGTAACAATGGAAGGTACTCCTAAGGAGACAGAAGCACCACAAGGACAAACACAAACAGGAACACCAGAATTTACAGTATCTAGTACAGATGTTCGTATTACAGGATATAAATTAATCAATCCGACAACGAATACACCAGTAGATGATGAAGAAATTGATGTTCCAAATCAAGGAACATATAGAATTGATAAAACAACTGGGACAGTTAAGTTTATTCCAAAAGCAGGATTCACAGGACCAGCGGATGGAATTAATGTACAAGCAGTGACAGATGTTGGAAAGACACATGAAGCGAAGTACACACCAACGGTAAATCCGTTTGTTATCATTGCTGTAAGTCAAGAGTCTAAAAATATCCAAGGTGTACCACAAGAAGGAACTCCAATATTTACAATTCCAGAAGGTGTAACAAATGCATCAATTACAAGTCGTAAACTAGTTGATCCATCAGATAACACACCAAAAGATTCTGTAACAGTAGAAGGAAAAGGAACATTCGTTATTGATGAAACTGGAAAAGTAACTTTCACACCAGTACCAAGCTACACAGGTGAAGTTCCAGCCATTGAAGTAGAAGCAACAGTAACTGTGACAAACGAGAAGAATGAACCAGCTACAATTACTTCAAAAGCAACATACAAACCAGAAATCGTTCCAGTAGAGTTAGGTAAAACACCAGCAACTTCAACAAACTTACAAGGTTTAGAACAAAAAGGAACACCAACATTCACTGGAAGCACAGTAGAAGTAAATGGTGAACAAAAAGAAGTAACGATTAAAGAAAATAGTTATATACTTGTAAAAGATGGAGCTGAAGTAACAACAACTCCTGCATACAAAAAAGGAACAACTGAAGAAATTGGTACGTACACAATTGATCCAGCAACTGGAGAAGTAACACTTACACCAACAGATAAAACTTATACAGGTGAAGTAGAACCAGCAGTTGTACAAGCAACAGGATCTAATAACGTAAAAGTACAAACAACGTACACACCAACAATCACTCCGGTGACACCAACAGCTGAAAAATCTAAAACAAGTGATGTACAAGGAAAAGTACAAACATCACCAATCAAGTTAGATACAGAAGAAACTGGAGACGATAAAGGTAAGACAGTTAACTTTGATAAAGGAACTCAAACAGGACCAAAAGGAGAACGTGTTGAGTTAAACCCAGAAACATTAACATTGTTAAATGAAGCAGGGGCAGAAGTAGATAGCGTAACAACTCCTCAAGGTACGTATGCGTTAGACAAAGCGAACAAAACAATTTCATTCACTCCAAATAAAGACTTTGTAGGAACAGCAACACCAGTTAAAGTTCAAATCAAAGACATGAATGGAACAAAAGTTGAAACAACATACACTCCAACAGTTATAGATGTAACAATGGAAGGTACTCCTAAGGAGACAGAAGCGCCTCAAGGTAAGACACAAACTGGAAAACCAGAATTCACAATTTCAAGTCCAGATGTACGTATTACAGGATATAAATTAATCAATCCAACAACGAATACACCAGTAGATGATGAAGAAATTGATGTACCAGAACAAGGAACCTATAGAATTGATAAAACAACTGGTCAAGTAACATTCGTTCCAAAAGCAGGATATACAGGAACAGCTGATGGAATTAAAGTTCAAGCAACAGATGAAAACGGAGAAACAAAAGATGCGAAGTACACACCAAAAGTAACACCATTAACAGTAACTCCAGAAAATAAAACATCTAAAAATATCCAAGGTGTACCACAAGAAGGAACACCAACATTTACAATTCCAGAAGGTGTAACAAATGCATCAATTACAAGTCGTAAACTAGTTGATCCAACAGATAACACACCAAAAGACTCAGTAACAGTAGAAGGAAAAGGAACATTCGTTATTGATGAAACTGGAAAAGTAACCTTCACACCAGTACCAAGCTACACAGGTGAAGTACCAGCGATTGAAGTAGAAGCAACAGTAACTGTGACAAACGAGAAGAATGAACCAGCTACAATTACTTCAAAAGCAACATACAAACCAGAAATCGTTCCAGTAAAACCAACTGCAGAAGCATCAACAACAAGTGATGTACAAGGTAAACCACAAACTTCATTAATCGTACTAGATACAGAAGAAACTGCAGACGATAAAGGTAAAACTGTTAACTTCAATAAGGGAATTGAACAAGGACCTAAAGGGGAAAGAACAGAATTAAATCTAGATACATTAACATTATTAAATGAAGCTGGAGAAGAGGTAACTAGCGTAACAACTCCTCAAGGTAAGTATGAATTGGATAAAGCCAATAAAACTATTACATTTACTCCAAATAAAGACTTCGCAGGAGAAGCTACACCAGTTAAAGTTCAAATTAAAGATGTAAATGGAACAAAAGTTGAGACAACTTACACTCCAACAGTTATTGAAGTAACACCAACAGGTAAAGATTCAGCAACTTCAGGACCACAAGGAATTGCTCAAACATCACCAATCGTATTCAATCAAAAAGATGAAGCTGATAATACAACAGTAAACTTTGAAACAGGTCATGAAAGAGTTGAATTAAAACAAGATACATTAACATTAGTGAATGAAAATGGTGAAAAAGTTACAACAATTACTGTACCAGAAGTTGGAACATATGAATTGAAAGATGGTGCGATTACATTTACACCAGTTAAGACATTCAAAGGAACAGCTGAAGGAGTAACTGTTCAAGTTGAAGATGAGAATGGTAAAGTTGTTACTAAGAAATATGTACCTACAGTTATACCAGTAACACCAGAAGGTGAAAATGCTGAAACTGAAGGACCAAAAGCACAACCACAAACATCAACAATCGTGTTTGATAAGAAAGACGAAGATACAACAACAGTAAACTTCAACAAAGGTCATGAATCAGTAGCATTAGATCCAACAACGACAACATTAGTTGGAAAAGATGGAAACCCTACAACAGAAGTAAAAGTTCCAGGTGAAGGTACGTATACATTAGCGAATAATGTGATTACATTTACACCAGAACCAGACTTCGCAGGAAAAGCTACAGGCGTATCTGTACAAGTGAAAGATGCAAATGGAACAGTAGTAACGAAGACTTACACACCAACAGTTCGACCAGTTACAACATTTGTAGATGAATCTGGAACTCCTATCACAGCTGATAAGAGTAATAGTCCAGTTATCCATGAAGAAGACGGAATAAAACCTAAAAAAGATATTTATGGATATAAATTTATTCGTGTTGAACTTGATAATAAAGGAAATACGAAACATATTTATGAACCTGCAAAAGGTGAAAGTGTTAAAGTAAGTTACGTATCAACTACAGGAGAAGTATTGAAAGATTCACAAACAGTACAACCAAAAGATACATTAGTTGGAACTACTTATGATGCTTCAACAGAAACTATTAAGTCTGAACGTATTGAAAAAGATGGTAAAGTATATCTATTGAAAGAAACAAAAGCTGGTTCAGCTTCTGAAAAAGGTAAAGTAAGTGATAAAGAACAAACAATTACTTATGTATATGAAGAAGTCAAAGAATCAGAACCAAAACGTAATTACGGAAGTGTAGTAGTCCTTTATACTGATCAATTTGGACGTCCAATTTCAGGTATTACTGATACAGGTAAAGAAGTAGGAAATACAGTATTGGATACATCAAATGCCCCGTTAAATACTAAATACGATACAACTGACAATAAACCACAAACAATTACTACAAAAGATGGTAAGGTTTATACACTGAAGAAAGTTACGAAAAACTCTGATGCTGAACAATCAGGTGTTAAAGGTAGAACTTCTGTTGTAACTTATGTTTATGAAATGTTGAATAATACAGAAGAATTACCAGAAGCACACGTTGGAATAGTATTAGTGAATTATCAAGATGAAGATGGTAACTTAATCTCAGGAAAAACTCCAGAAGGAAAAGATGTTCCAAATGTAGTAGTAGATACTGATGCAACATTAGTTGGTGAAAAATATGACACAACTGACAATAAATCTACAGTTATTATTGCTGAAAATGGAGATGTATATGAACTTGTAAAAACTTCAGATACTTCAGTTGAAAAAGGTGAAGTTGTCGAAGGTGCTACAATTGTCGACTATGTATACCGTAAAGTTGAAACGAAATTCGTTGATGAAAATGGTAAAGAGATTAAATCATCAGAAAAAGGAACAAAATCTAAAGAAGAAATCTCAGAATACGTGTTCAAAGAAACGAAGAAAGATGAAAAAGGGAATACAATCCATGTATATCGTCAAGTCGTAACAAGTTATGTCGATGAAAATGGTAAAGAGATCAAATCATCAGAAAAAGGAACAAAATCTAAAGAAGAAATTTCAGGATATGTGTTCAAAGAAACGAAGAAAGATGAAAAAGGAAATACAATCCATGTATATACTAAGAAATCTTCTTCAACAGTTTTAATACCTAATACTGAAAATGGTCAAACAACTATTTGGAAAGATGTAGACGGAAATATTATCAAAACACAAGAAAATGGTAAGAAAGAACACTCTGTAATTAATGGATATGTGTATGATCATTCTGAAGAAGATAAAGATGGAAATACTACTCATATTTATCGCAAAGTAAATTCAACTACTTCTGAAGTGAATGAAAAACAAACTTCATATGTAGATGAAAATGGTAAGGCTGTTCAAACAACAAAACAAGGTCAACATCCTCAAGATAAGATTGCAGGATACGAATTTGTTCGTACAGAAACAGATGCAAATGGCAATGTACGTCACGTATATCGTCAAGTATCTCAATCGCCAGCAACAGTAGAACAACGTAAGAATGAATTACCAAATACTGGTACTGGAGAAGAAATAACAATCTTTGGAGCTGCAGCAGCTTCAATTCTTGCAGGACTAGGAATTGTAATGCCTGGTAAGAAAAAAGAAGAAGAGTAATATTTTTTCTAAAACTAAGTATTTGTATTGTTTTATTTCAAAGACAGATTAATCAATCAAGACACTAAGGGAGCTCTCCGAATCATTCGGAGGGCTTTTTTAGTACAAATAGAAAAAAATAGTTATCAAATATTGGAATATTCCATTCTGTTGTTTTATAATAGAATTTAATAATAATGGAGGTGTCATGTGAAAAAACATTCTAAAAAGAAATATCTTAGTAAAACAAAACAAAGATTTCAGATAGGATTGTTAGTTACTTATATAATTTTATCGATTATCTTATTAGTATTCATATTTAGTTATAAAATATTGGCATTCCGTTATTTAAATATTTTAGTAACACTATTATTAGTATTTGTTGCAAGTTTTAGTATTAGAAATTTCTATTTTTCAAAAAAATCAAAGAAAAATACACGTATTTTACTAATAATTTTTAATGTGTTAAATCTTATTGCAATTTTTTCAATTTATCAATTTGTTGAATTTGCAAACCAGATAAATGAATCAGCAACGACTTCAAGTTACTCGATGAGTGTTGCAGTATTAGCAGATAGTCCTATTAATGAAATTAATCAACTAAAGAAGGTCACTGCTCCAATTGATATTGACGAAGAGAATATTTTAAAATTTGTAGATGAGATTAAAATAAAGCAAAATAAAATCATAGAACTTGAAAAAATCAGCTCCTACTTAGATGCATATAATAGTTTGATTGCTGGGAAAACAGAAGCAATTGTACTCAATGAAGCTTTTGAAAAAATTATTGAAACAGAGCATCCTGATTACTTATCAAAGATTAAAAAATTATATGTTAAAAAATTAACGAAAAAAGTTAAAGGTCCTAAAATGAATAAAGGAGATAGCTTTAATATTTATGTTAGTGGGATTGATACCTATGGTTCAATTAATGAAGTTTCTCGATCAGATGTGAATATTATTTTAACAGTTAATACTAAAACGAAAAAAGTACTAATTACTACTACTCCAAGGGATTCTTATGTTCCAATAGCGATTGGAGGTAATAATCAAAAGGATAAATTGACTCATGCTGGAATTTATGGGGTAGATGCTTCTATTAAAACATTAGAAAATCTTTATAATATTGATCTTAATTATTATGTACGATTGAATTTTACTTCGTTTCTAAAATTAATTGATTATTTGGGTGGAATTGATGTCGATAATGATAAAGCTTTTACGGCAGAACATAATGGTCAATATTATGCTGCTGGGAGAATTCATTTAAATGCTGATCAAGCATTAGGATTTGTTCGTGAACGTTATGCACTAACGGATGGAGACCGTGATAGAGGACGAAATCAGCAAAAAGTAATTACTGCTATTATACGTAAATTAACATCTACTGAAGCGTTATCGAATTTTAGCGGAATTATGCAAGGAATACAAGATTCTATTCAAACGAATATGCCTTTTGTAACGATGATGAATCTTGTGAATAGTCAATTAGAAACAGGTGGCTTATATAGTGTGGAATCCATTGATTTAACGGGCGTTGGTCGAATGGATTTACCTTCATATGCGATGCCGAATAGTCAGTTGTATATGATGGAAATTGATGAAAATAAGTTACAATCGATTAAAGATGCCATGAAGGCTATCATGGAGGGAAGATAATATGATTGATCTTCATTCGCATATTATTTTTGGTGTGGACGATGGACCAAAAACATTAGAAGAAAGTGAACAGCTTTTAATAGAGGCGTATCATCAAGGTGTACGAACTATTGTTGCTACATCACATCGTAGAATAGGGATGTTTGAAACTCCTGAAGAAAAAATTCAAATAAACTTTCGACAAGTAAAAGAACTTGCAAAAGATATTTCACCAGACTTAACAATTCTATATGGAGCAGAACTCTATTATTCAAATGAAATGCTTGATAAATTAAAAAATGGAGAAGTTCCATGTATCAATGAAACATCTTATGTACTAATTGAGTTTAGTAGGAGTACATCCTTTTGGGAGATTAGAAATGCTTTGAAAAATCTATTAATGTTAGGATTAATACCAATTATCGCACATATAGAACGTTATCAAGCACTTGAAAATAATGAAAAATATTTGAAAGAGATCATTTCTATGGGATGTTATACCCAAGTGAATAGTTCGAATATATTAAAGCCAAAATTTTTCAATGATAAAAATGGATTTTTAAAAAAACGAGCAAAGTATTTCCTAGAAAGGGATTTGGTACATTTTATAGCTAGTGATATGCATAATCTCTCAAAGAGACCTCCGTATATGAAAGAAGCATATGAGATTATCTCAAAAAAATATGGAGAAAAAAAAGCAAAAGAATTATTCGTGGATAATCCGTTTAGAATTATTCAAAATCAGTTGATTTAGTGTTAAAATAGTTGGGTAAATTACATTAATATAGAAGAGGATAGTATGAATATATACAGAGGATTTAAAAGATTAACAGATTTCTTTTTGAGTATAGTTTTATTAATACCTGCTATACCGATTTGTTTAATAAGTGCAATTTTCATTATTTTAGAGACAAATGGAAATCCATTGTATGTCCAAGAAAGAGTAGGATTAAATGGAGATAAGTTTAAAATCTATAAATTGCGTTCCATGTATTCTGATGCTGAAAAAGATGGACACAAATGGGCTGAAAAAGAAGATTCTCGAATTACGAAGGTAGGTTCTATTATTCGTAAAACTCGAATTGATGAATTACCACAATTAATTAATATTATTAAAGGAGAAATGGCCATTATTGGTCCTCGTCCAGAAAGACCTGAATTTATTGAGGAATTTTTAAAAGAAATTCCAGATTTCAATGATCGATTAGCTGTTAAACCAGGTATTACTGGATGGGCTCAAGTAAATGGTGGTTATGAATTATCACCGAAAGAAAAATTAAAATACGATCAATATTATATTGAACATGAGAATTTCAAATTAGATATATTAATTTTATTTAAAACAATAAAGGTTGTATTTACGGGTGAAGGTTCTAGATAATAGAATGAAAGGAAGAGGAGTATAAAAAATGGATATTTCTAATAATATGACAAAAATATATAGTGTAATTAAGTCAAAATTATTATTTTTAATCATATTTATTTTATTGGGAGTAGGAGGAGTGACATTGTATACAATGTTTGCAATTACACCTATTTATAGTGTGTCTTCTACTCTTATTTTAAAAATTATGAATAGTGAGAAAAATGATTCTCAAGTGATGGAAGCATTAAATTTATTTCAGAGACAAGCAAAAACATACTTAGAAATTGCAGCATTATCCCCTGTGAAAGAAGCAACAGATAAAGCTTTAGAATTATCGTCGGAAGATGCTTCTAAAATTAAAAGTATTAAATTAACCAACGATTCCGGATCGCAATTAATGACATTAACGATTAAGGCGAGTGATAGAGACTTAGCAGATCAATATATTAAACAATATGTGAAGCAATATAAGCAGTTTACGACGGAAAAGTTTGGTCGTGATGATTTAGCAATTGTATCAGAAGCACAAGGTAGCTTAAGACCAATTTATCCGGTTTTATGGAAAAATATGTTGATTGCATTTGTTGTATTTTCATTTATTGCTTTTAATATTATTTTTATTCGCTATGTAATGAGTGATTCGATTGATTCTTCAGATGAGTTAGAAGAATTAACGGGTGTACCGACACTTGGAATGATTCCAGTAATTGAGAAAAAAGAGAGAAGGTAAGAAATATGTATATTGAAGTTATTCATAATAATAAATCAATAGCATCAGAATCTTTTAAAACATTACGAAGTAATATTCAATTTTCAAATTATGGACAGAGTATTAAAACGATTGTTGTGACCAGTTCTAATCCAAATGAAGGAAAAAGTGAAGTAAGTATTAATCTTGCAGCTTCATTAGCTCAACAAAAGAAAAAAGTTTTGATTATTGATGCAGATATGAGAAAACCCACTCAACATAAAATTATTGGAACAAAAAATACTGTTGGATTGAGTAAATTCTTATTGAGAGAAGTTGGTGCTGAAGCGATTCAACGTTTAAATATTTTAGATGTAAATTTAGATGTTCTAACTTCAGGTCCAATTCCACCTAATCCATCGGAAATGTTGGCAAGTACCACTATGGAACAATGTCTTAAAGCCTTTGTGGATTATTATGATTATGTGATTATTGATACTCCACCTCTACTTGCAGCTACTGATGCTCAAATATTAGCTAGAATTGCAGATGCTACAATTTTAGTTGTAGATAATAAAAGAACTAAAAGAAGACAAATTATTGAAGCAAGAAAACGATTAGATAATGTTGGAGCTAGATTCCTAGGAACAGTTATGAATAAATTAAAATTAACTGATGGGGATAATTATTATTACTATTATGAATATTAATTGATAATACAAACAAAGAAAGGAAACCATATGCTAGTTTATATTTTTATATTTATTTATCTGACTTTTTTGGCGTTCCTCTCTTTGTTTTTTGAGGATAAAAAATCAGAACTTAAATTTTTTATATTTCCAACTTTTATTTTGTTTTTAGTAATTGATGGATTTAGAAAATCTAGTGTAGGAAGTGACTTGCATGTTTATGTATCTATTTTTGAGAAAAATGCTTTGAAACTCCCTGGATTCTCAAATTTTTTTAAGTCTCGCTTTGAATCTGGATATATTTTAAGTAATCAAATTATCCGTAGTTTGACAAATCAATATACCGTATTCTTATTTATTTTTGCCATTATTACCTTATTGATTTGGTTCTATGTTCTGTCAAAGTATTCTAAAAATATATATATTAGTTTAATGATTTATTTTAGTTCTTTAGGGATGTTTCTATATTCTTTCTCAAATATTCGTCAAGGTTTAGCTGTTGCTATTGGTTTCTTGGGATTTTACTTTTTATTTGAAAAGAAAAATATAAGAGGAATTATTTGTATTTTATTAGCTCCAATGTTTCATAGTTCTGGAGTGATTTGTATTTTATTTTTACTTTTAAAGAATGTAAAACTGAATTATAAACACTACAGTGTTCTGCTTTTAATCACTTTAGCGTTATTACCATTTACTAAAATACTTTTTGCAACTATTATTAGTGTTTTTCCTCAATATATCTCATATTTAGAATCCTCTTGGTTTATAGAAAGTAATAAATGGGCTCCAGTGTTATTAACCATTCTGTATGGGTTGATATTTGTATTTGGTGAGTTAGTTATGAAAAACCAACTTTTAACGAAACGAGAAGAAGCGATTAAAACATTATTTTTTATAAATTTAATACTGACAATGACGACATTACAAACGGCATTATTAGAAAGATTTGTTTTTTATATTTCTCCAATCGTAACATTATATATTCCAATGGTTTTGTATAAGATTACAGAGAAAAAGTTAAGATGGATATTGTTCTATGTTACTGTTATTATTTATTTCGTAATTTTATTAGTATTTATTTATTTTAAACCGGAATGGTATCAAATTGTTCCGTATCGTTCGGTTATAACCGATTGGTTGATTGGAAATTAAGAAGAGGTGTATAAATGGAATTTTCAGTTTTAATAACCGTTTATAAAAAAGAAATTCCGGAAAATCTGAGAAAAAGTATCCTGAGTTGTTATCAACAAACTATAAAACCTAAGGAAATTATTTTAATTTGTGATGGAGAATTGACAGCAGCTTTAAATGCAGAAATTAATCTACTAAAAAAAGAAATTCCTGTTTTACTAGTTTATCAATTACCTGAAAATTTAGGATCAGGGCCAACGTCACGCTTTGGAGTAAAAAAATGTCAAACAGAATTGATTGCTAGAATGGATAGCGACGATTACTGTATAGCTACAAGATTTGAAAAACAATTAAAAGTATTCGAAGAAAATCCAAATCTTATTATGGTTGGTTCTAATATTTTAGAGAAGAATACAGAGTTTACTGCATTAAAGAAAGTACCTGAAACTACGGAGGAAATTCGTCGGTATTCGAAAATGAGAAATCCCTTTAATAATCCTTCTAGTATGATGAAAAAAGAGTATATTTTAAAATCGGGTAATTATCGTGAATTTCGATATTTGGAAGATTATGATCTAACGATGAGATTATTACATGATAATCCAACCAAAGATTTTTATAATATTCAAGAACCTTTAGTTGTGATGCAAACAAATGATTCTAGCTATCTAAGAAGAGGCGGACTATTGTATGTGAAGACAGATTTTATTCTACAATTAGATTTTTTTCGTAGAGGAGATATTCATTTATTCGAATTTTTGAGAAATGTTTTTATTCGAAATGTAATTAGATTGTTACCGAATCAGTTTAGAAAATGGATTTATAAAAGAAAATTACGTGAAGAAGTATAGAGGTGAGTGATGAAGTATCGTGTCATGCATGTTTTAGGTGCAGTTGATGGAAGTGCAACAGGAGTTCAGAGTTTCATCAAAAATCATATTCAAGTAGATGATGAAGAATTCGAATACATGGTTGCTGAATCTAATGGAGATGCTCATTTTCCATTCAATCAATATTTAGATAAAATTGGGATTAAGAGAATCGTATTTCCTGAATTAAAGATATCTAAAGTTTTAGAATATTTTAGAGAATGTCGAGAGTTTTATAAAACAAACACTATTGATATTTTACATGTGGATAATCCAATTACGGCTTTTATCCATAATTACTATGCTAAAAAAAATGGCGTTCCGGTTCGAATTTATCATAATCATAATAGTCAGTTTTCAGATACTTGGGTAAAAAGTATTCGAAATCGATTATTAGTTTTTTTAGCATTAAGAAATGCAACGCATCGAATTTCTTGTGGACAATTAGCTGGAGAGAAAATTTTTGGAAATAAATCCTTTCAGATTATTCCGAATGCGATTCAGATTGATACATTTAAGTTTTCTACTATGTATCGAGAAGAAATTCGAAAAGAGTTTCTAATTCCTGAACATCAAAAAGTAGTTGGGATGGTAGGAATGTTAGATACAAGAAAAAATCAGAACTTCTTAATTGAGATTGCTAAAGAGTTACCCGATGTTATTTTCCTATTAGTTGGAGAAGGTCCAAATCGTTCGAAACTGGAAGAAAAATGTACGGGCTTGAAGAATGTTATATTTACAGGAAACAGAAATGATGTATATAAGTTTTATTCAGCTTTTGATATCTTTGCTTTTCCTTCTTTATTTGAAGGTTTTCCGTTGGTTTTAGTTGAAGCACAGTGTGCTGGGCTAAATGTTATTATGAATGAAACCATCGATGTAACTACTCAAATAGTGGATAAACTATGTACTTCTATGCCTTTAGAAAAAAATAAATGGAAAACTTATATTGAACATACACCTGTTTTAGCGAATGAAAGACCTCTTGGAGAAGAATTACAACGATTTAATATCGTTGAAAATTTTCAACAATTAAAAGAATTGTATAAAAAGGGATTGAATGATGCTAAATAATTATTTGAAAGGAAATGACTTATGATTAGTGTAATTGTACCCGTTTATAATGCAGAAAGATATTTAGAAGAATGTCTCAACAGTATTCAACAGCAAAGTTACACAGATATCGAAGTTATATTAGTGAATGATGGATCTACAGATCATTCTAAAACGATTTGTGAGAGATATTGTGAAGAGGATAGTCGATTCTATTTTCTGAATCAAACTAATCAAGGTCAAAGTGTTGCAAGAAACGTTGGTGTAGCAGCTTCAAAAGGGGAGTTTATTGCATTTGTAGATAGCGATGATATCATTCAGAAAAATTATTTAGAAAAGTTAATGCAATATATGACTGAAGAAGTAGATATTGTTGAAAGTAACTTTACTGTATCTAAAAAAGATTTTCTTGTTGAAAATTCTAAAGAAACAACGATTCTATTTGAAGGGAATTCAAATGAAGCGGTAAAAATTTTTCCGAATCATGTTTTAAGTGTTAATCCAGTTACTAAACTTTATAGAAGAGAAATTGTTGAATCGCTACCTTATCCAGAAGGCTTAATTTTTGAAGATATTTATTGTGGTATTGGAATGTTAAAATATATTCGAAAAATTATAAAAATTGATTATATAGGTTATTATTATAGACAACATCAAGCTAGTACGATGCATCAAGATTTTAGTACAAAAAAATTAGATGTATTTACTGTTTGTGACAAATTAGTTGAGCTGTATTCTGATAGGGAGGAACTTCTTCCTTATATTGGGAGTTTCTTAGTACATAAAGCAACAATGCATTATCAGGGAGATATTAAAAAAGGAAACCCATACGCAACATTCTATAATCAAAAATTAGCGGAGTATGTAAACTTAACAAAGAAAAATCCTGAATTAGCCAGAAATACACGGTTTATTAAGCTTTATGATATATGTCCAAAATATTATAATTCGGTAATTTTTCCAATCTATCATTTTCTTTGGAAGTTAAAAAATGGTGTTAAAGAAGTAGAGGTAGAAGAATAATAGTGAATGAGAAGGAAATTATTTTATGATTAGTATAATCGTACCCGTTTATAACGTAGAGGAATATTTAGAAGAATGTCTAGAAAGTATTTACAAGCAAACTTATACAGATATCGAAGTGGTATTAGTTAATGATGGATCTACTGACGGTTCAAAAGAAATTTGTGAGAGATATTGCCAGAAGGATAGTAGGTTTAAGTTGATTAATCAAGAGAATCAAGGACAAAGTGCTGCTAGAAATAATGGAGTAATTGTTTCTACAGGTGAATACATTACTTTTGTGGATAGTGATGATGTTATTTCTACAAAATATGTAGAAATTTTAAATCGCTATATGACTGAAGGAATCGATTTAGTTGAATGTGAATATAGAGCTGTTAGAAGTGTTTTTAATAAACTTAGCCAAAAAGAGAATATTCAAATAGTATTTGAAGGGAATTCGGAAGAGGCAATTATAGAATCTTGTAATTACGGCTTATCATATAGTCCAGTTGTTAAATTATATCGAAGAAATCTATTAGAGAATTTTCCATTTTTAAATGGTGTTATTTTTGAAGATATATATCATGGAGTAGGAATTCTAAAATTTATCCGTAAAATGGTGAAAATAGATTATGTAGGATACCATTATAGAGAACGTTCAAACAGCACGATGCATAGAAAATTTTCTAAGAAAAATTTAGATGTTTTTATTAGTAGTGATAAATTAGTTGAATTGTTCTCTTCGGATAAAAAATTATCCCCCTATATAGGGAAATTTTTAGTTCAAATTGTAACGACTCATCATAATTATTTCACTGAAAAGATTAATCCATACCAATCGATGTATGAAGAAAAATTGAGACAGTATGTCGCAATTGTGGAAGAATCTCCTGAAGTAGCAAGGAGTAGTAAAATGATAAGAATGTATAAATTAGCACCTAGTTTATATCTTCGATACACTTTTCCATTTGTATATAAAACATGGGGAAGGCTGAAACATCTAAAAGAATTAGTGATTAAAGGAGAATAAAATTGGATGTTCATAAATTGATCAGTGTAATTGTACCTGTTTATAATGTGGAAGAATATTTAGAGGAATGTTTAGATAGTATTAAATATCAAACTCATAAAAACATTGAAGTCATATTAGTGAATGATGGTTCAACTGACGGTTCAAAAGAAATATGTGAATTGTATTGTAAAAACGATAGCCGTTTTAAGTTGATTAATCAAGTAAATCAGGGATTGAGTGAAGCGCGTAATGTAGGACTACAAGAATCAGTAGGTGAATATATATTCTTTGTTGATAGCGATGATGTAATTAAAGTCGATATTTTAGAAACGTTGCTAACATTTATGATAGATAATGTCGACATTGTAGGATGTAATTTTTCTTCCAATAAAGAATATTTAACACTCCAAACAAATCCAAACATCGTATTTCAAGGAAATTCTTCTGAGGCTCTTTCAAACTGTCTGAATTATGGAGCAGTTCGCTTTTTTGCGTGGTCTAAACTTTATAGAAGAAACATTGCAGAGGCTGTTCCATTCTTAAAAGGTCTTATTTATGAAGATACTTACACAGGATTTACCAATTTAAAATATATTCGAAATATGGTCGTTATTGATACAATTGGCTATTTTTATAGAGTACGTCAAGATAGTATTATGAGAAAAAAATATAGTGAAAAAAATCTGGATGTTTTTAAAATATGTGATTCATTATTGGAAGAATTCCAAAATCATGAATTATTTCCATATATCGGTAGGTTCACATTTTTGGTAATAATTGAACATCTCCTTTTCTACAACATTCGAAAGAATCATATTTATTATAAGTCTTATTGCGACCATATAAAAAAATATGCAAATATTGCAAAGAAATCATCCGAGGTTCTCAGAAGTTGTAGAATTTTAAGATGGTATTTAAAATGTCCAAAATTTTTTTCACGATACCTTTTCATTTTGTATTTTAAATACATATCTATTGTGAATAAGAAAAAAGCGAATATATAAGGGGTTATAAATTTGATTAGCGTTATTGTACCAGTTTATAATGTTGAAGAATATTTAGAAGAATGTCTTGAAAGTATTAAACGTCAAACCTATACCGATATTGAAGTGATATTAGTCAATGATGGTTCAATAGATAGATCTAAAGAAATTTGTGAGAGGTATTGCGAGAAGGATAGTCGCTTTAAGTTGGTTAATCAAGAAAATAAAGGACTAAGCGGAGCACGTAATCGTGGAATGCTTGAATCTAAGGGTGAATTTATTTCATTTGTTGATAGTGATGATGTTCTTAAAGAGGATATGTTGGAGCAATTGATGAAACAAATGACTTCTGAAGATATTGATATTGTTGAGTGTTGGTATACGAACGAAAAACAAGAATTAGAGTTATCAACACCTAAAAATGTGAAAACTATTTTTCAAGGTGACTCTAAAGAAGCTTTAGTTTCTCTTTGTAAGGATAATATTGTCCGTTTGAATGCAGTCGCAAAACTTTTTCGAAGACAAGTAATAATCAATTTTCCATTTTTAGAAGGTTTATTTTACGAAGATGTTTATGGAGGCATTGGAATTTTAAAACATATTCGTAAAATGGTAAAAATTAATTATATTGGTTATTATTATCGTGTGAGACAAGGCAGTATTATGAATCGAGAATTTAATATAAAAAATTTAGATTTATTTACGATTTGTGATAAGTTGGAGCAATTATATCAAGGTGATACAGATTCACTTGCGTATATTCATCGTCGCTTATTCCATTTAGTTTTGATGCATGTTGTTGATTATCATATATTTGAGGGGAATCCTTATAAAGAAAAATATGTAGAGTATTTAAATCGATATGTAAAGGGATCAAGTCGTTCATTGGTCATGCGAGCGTATCAGTTATTCCCTCAAAATATTGTTTTTATTTCTAGAGTTGCTGGAGCGATTCAATGGAGAGTAGAAAAATATTTTATAAGAGGTTTATGGAAAGGAATGAAGTAGCATGAAATATTACTTAAAAGAATTTTATGCGAAGGAGAATCATGCAGGATCTAAAGCTAGATTAGATGCTGAAAAAATAATGATAGAAGCAGGATATCATCCTTTTTTTCAAAATAATGATTCAAATTCTATTACATTGACTGAAAATGATGTACTAGTTTTACAGTTTCCATTATTATGGCATTCATTAAAAGCGTTAATTTTAACGAAATTATTGAGAAAACGTCAATTCAAAGCTTATCTTCTTATTCATGATATTGAATCACTGAGAAACAGAGCTATTAAATCTTTCCAAGATGTTAAATATGCATTTCTTCATTTTTTGCAAAATAAGACGGTACTAGAAAGAGTGGATGGAATCATTGCACATAATGATAAGATGAAAGATGTACTTGTTCAATTGGGAATACCAGAGAAAAAGATTATTTCATTAGAAATATTTGATTATCTAATTCCTCATTTTGAAGAGAAAAAAACTTATGAGAAGCGTACGGTGGTAGTAGCAGGAAATTTTGATATAAAAAAAGCAAAATATGCAAGACAATTACCTGATAATCCAGAATTTTCGATTTTTGGGATTAACTTTGAAGAAGAGAAACTTCCTCAAAACGTCCATTATAAGGGAGCTTTTTCTCCTGAAGAACTTCCATATTATTTAGAAGGTGGTTTTGGTTTAGTATGGGATGGGGATAGTCCTTATACTTGTAGTGGAATGTTTGGAGAATATTTAAAAATGAATAATCCACATAAAGCTTCTCTCTATTTAGCTTCTGGATTTCCAATTATTGCGTGGAGACAGTCCGCTCTTAGTGACTTTGTGACAAAAAATAATTGCGGAATATTAGTGGATTCTTTATTTGAGATTGCAGAACGTTTAGACTCTATTAGTAATGATGAGTATGAAGAATTGATAAGAAATAGTAAAAAAATAGGAGATAATATTCGTAATGGACATTATCTAAAAGTAGCATTAGAAAAATGTGAAAGGAAATTGTAGAAATGTTGAAACTACAATCGTTACAAGAAAAAATCACTCGATATCATCAGATTTTTAGATACTATGGTCCTAAATTAACGTTCACGTATTATCTTACACAACAATCAAATACTCAATACTATGATTTTAGTAAAAGGATTCTTTTAGATTTTGTACTTAAACTACGAAAAGAATCTAAAATAGACTATTCAAATGATGAGTTGTTAGAAGTGACTTCAGAATTTCCAAAAATGATTTGGACAATGTGGCAACAAGGAGAAGCTAACATGCCTGAGGTAGTAAAAGCTTCAACGAAGACAATAAAGGACTTTGCAAAAAGAAATGGTTGTGAATTTATTTTGTTAACGGATGAAAATCTTGTTGATTTTATAGATATTCCAACCGATATCATAGAAAAGTATAAGAGAAAAGAATTAACTGCTGCGCATTACTCAGATATTATACGATTTAGTCTACTTTATCAATATGGTGGAATATGGATGGATGCAACATTATTTGTATCTCCTTATGCAACATTAGAAATGTTTAAAGGAGAATTTTTTAGTTTGAATCATCCACCGATAATGGCAGAGAAATTGGAACGTGCTATTGGAGATTATAAATGGTCTGGTTTCTTACTAGCAGGGAAAAAAGAAAAATTATATTTTAAACATATTCGGGATTTATATATTTACTTCATCCGTAAATATCCGGTTTTCATTCATTATTTGATGATGGACTATTTTATTTTATCTGAATATGAATTAAATGATGAATTTAAAAACCTAGTGGACGAATTACCAGTCTTAGCTCCTTCTGAGAGAGTATGGTTTTTAAGAGATCATGCTAATGATATTTTTGATGAAAATGTATGGACAGAAGTGTTAAAAACAACACCGATTATGAAAACTACATATAAAATTAATCCAGAGGAATTAATTCCTCAATCTTATTTATATAAACTTTTTTATGGAGAATTAAATGAATAGAGGGAATGCATGAAAAGAAGTAGAACAGAATTTGCCACTTTAAATACAAGTATTGCTCTTGCCATTCAACCATTTTCAGTTATTATTGGATTTATTAACCGAACAATTTTTGTAAGTATTCTTGGGGTAACTTATTTAGGATTAAGTAGTTATTTAACTAGTATCGTATCTATTTTGTCTTTAGCAGAACTAGGAATTGGGGAAGCAATGAGTTACGCTCTTTATTCACCATTAGTTAGAGAAGAACACGGAAAAATTAATGCCTTTATGATATTATTCAAAAAATTATATAGAATAATTGGTGTTTCAATTTTCGTTTTTGGTGGTATTTTATCGCTATTTCTTCCTAATTTAATTAAGGACTATACAATTAATAGTGAATTGTACTGGATCTTTTTTTTATTTATCTTTAATTCGGGTTCCAGTTATTTTTTTGCCTATAAGCGAACATTACTTTATGTTGACCAGAGAAATTATGTTATGAATTTAATTAATTTCGGATTAAATACGCTTCGAGTATTTTTGCAAATAGCTATTCTTATCTTTACCCAAAATTTTATTTTCTATTTATTGATAGAAACTATTCTAAATATAATTGGGAATGTGATCATGTCGTATATTGTGGATCGATTATACAATTATTTGTATAACGAAGAAATTACCCCTATTAATCAAGAAGAAAAAGAAAAATTTATTCGAAATATTAAGGGAAATACTCTGGGGAGTATTGGAGCAAAGATTGTTTTTCAAACAGATAGTATTTTGATGGCAAAATTTATTAATTTGGCAGCGATTGGTATTTATGGGAATTATACTTATGTTTTAGGATTTGTAGCCATGCTAGTGAACACAGTGATGGGTTCCATTACATCTTCTATTGGGAATCTCATTCATTCAGAAGATACAACATTAGAAGCTAAAATCAGTTTTCTAAAAAAATATCAATTTATTGCATTTAGCCTAATTTATTTTGCAAGTATTGGCTACTTATTATTTGTACATCCATTTATTATTATTTGGCTAGGAGAAAACTTATCTTTTAATCAGTGGACTGAGATAGTAATCGTGATTAATTTTTTTCTTACTGCTTATAGACAACCGAATTTAGTATTGATTTCAGTACATGGATTAAGTTATGAGCAAAATAAAAAAGTTATTGCAGAAATTTTACTAAATATTTTTCTTTCTCTATACTTTTTAATAGTTCTAGAGTTAGGAGTAGCCGGAATATTGTTAGGAACAATCGGATCAACATTACTGACTTGTACTTGGTATGAACCGTATAGCGTATTTAAGTATGGGTTAAAAACTTCCTCAAAAGAATATTTTAGAACGATGATCCAACATTTCATTTTAGCGGGATTAAGTATTTTATTTTTTAGTTTGTTGGATTATTATTTGTTAACCCAATTAGATTTCATTTATAGTTTGGTCATAAAAATTATTCTTTATCTAATAGTATTGGCTATCTACATTCTTATATTCAGAAATCATGAAGGTGGAAGAAAAATTATTCTGATGATTCAAAAAGTATTAAAGTTGAAAAAATAAGGAGAAAATTTATGAAAAGAATATTAGTTTGTGGTTTAATTCCAGATATTGGAGGATTAGAAAAAATTGTTGTAGATTTTTATAATCATATTGATACATCAGAATTTGAACTGGAATTTTTATTACAAGGTCCTGAAGATGTTGATTTTAGTGAGCATTTTAAGAAACTTTGCCGAAATAAGATAGTTTTTCATAGAATTTCTAAGTTAAGACCTCATATAAAACAGGCATTAAAAGAATGGGATATTTTCTTTAAAGAAAATGCGCATCGTTATGATATTTTATGGTCGAATCAAAATGGCTTGACTCACTTAGAATTTTTAAAATTAGCTAAAAAATATGGCATTGAAAAAAGAATTGTACATGGACATTGTGCCACAGCTGATAAATTTTATCGTTTTATCCATCCTATTAATCGACTTTTTGTTGGAAAATATGCAACTGATTTTTGGGCATGTGGTACAGAAGCGTTGAATCATTTTTATCACGGTCGAGAACGGGAAAAAGCCTTAGTGATTCATAATGCAATTGAAGTAGAAAAGTTTTTATATGATGAAGAAAAAAAAGTTCAACTTCGACAGGAATATCATATTCCAGAAGATTATTTAGTAGTAGGACAAGTTTCTCGTTTATATGAAAAACAAAAAAATCAAAGTTTTTGTGTGAAGGTTTTTTCTGAATTAGTAAAAAAAGAACCGAATTCTCGTTTAATTTTTATAGGAAAAGGAGATACTTCTTTTTTACAAAATTTGGCAGAACAATATGGAGTAGCCGATAAAGTCATTTTTACAGGATTGAAAAGCAATATTGGTGAAATGTTAAATTTACTAGATGTCTTCTTCTTTCCATCTAATTTTGAAGGATTACCCATTGTATTAATTGAAGCTCAAGCCAATGGATTACCCGTTGTCACAGCAAGTCATTTACCAGATGCGAAGATTTTGGAGAATTACGATAATAGCTTGTCGTTAAAGGATTCTCTTGAAAAATGGGTAGATAAAATTTTAGCTGTTCGCCATAGTCGAGAAATGGATACTGAAAAAGTAAAAAATCAAATTGTAGAAGCAGATTATGAGATTGAATCTGCAACTCGGAATTTAGAGAAGTTATTTAAGAAGTAATGAAGTGAAACAGAAAAGTATTTGTATTGGTAAAAAGCTTGCAATAAATATTAAAAGTTGTTACAACCTAATCAATTGATGAGGAGTAACAACTTTTTTATTCTTTGGTAATTCCTTTAGCTTTTGTGTATCTTTCGTAATTTATTTTAAAGTTTTTGCAAATAAAAAAATATTTTTCGTCTTTTTTTGCGTATTTATAGAGTGAAGTGTAATTTCTGGTGAAAGTCACTGGGAGATGCTTAAAATAAATAGAGAGAGGACGAAATTATATGAAAGAGAGAATTGAAGGGGCAAGACCAATGATGGACTTAATGGCAAAGAAGATTTTTAGTAATACATTAGTTACTGCGCAGTTTATAAGAGACATATTTGATTTACCAGTTGAAAGCGTAAAAATTTTAGAAAGTACACAAATTCATGAATTTTATTTGGATGAATTTCCGTATTCAACCCATATTGATGTTTTGGCAGAGCTAGATGATCACACACAAATTATTATTGAAATACAAGTAGCCTTACAGATTGACTTTATCAAACGTTTATGCTTATATTTATGTGAACAAGTTTCTAAAAATATGAATATGCATAAAAAAGATGGTACGCAAACCTATCATCTCGCAAAAGAAATGATTCCAGTATATGCCATTGCGATTACACAGGAACGATATTTTGAAGATGATCGTATGTATCATTCATTTAGCTTAAGAGATGATGAATCCTACGAAGAATTAAAAGTATATTTTAAAGGAATCAAAGAAAAACGTAACTTAATGCGTATGGCATTTTTAGAATTAGATAAATATGATCCAACTAAAATAAAACACTATAGGAAAGTTCGATGGATTGAGTTTTTTGGGAACAAACCTTATACACAAAATCCTGAGACAATTTTAGAAACAGCTGACATGATTATGAATCGAACTGGCTGGACGGAGGAGGAACAAACGATGTATGATGATCGAACAAGAAAACTAGATGGCTACTATGCGCATTTAGAGTATGTCGCAGAAGAAAAAGAATTGGCAAGAATGGAAGGAATTGAAGAAGGAATAGAAAAAGGAGCAATCACAACTATTGTCGGTTTAATCAAAGATGGTATTCTTACAATCGAAAGTGGGGCAAAGAGATTAAATATGTCAGAGTCGGAATTGACTGCATACTTATTGTAGGAGGAACGAACGATGTATGATAATCGAACAAGAAAACTGGATGGCTACTATGCGTATTTAGAATATGTCGCAGAAGAAAAACAACTAGCAAGAATGGAAGGAATCGAAGAAGGAATAGAAAAAGGTGCCATCTTAACCATTGTTGGATTGATAAATAAAGGACTTTTGTCTATTGAAAATGGAGCTCAACAGTTAAACATATCAGAATCAGAATTAACTGCGTACTTATCGTAGGAGGAATAAACGATGTATGAAATTTGAATAAGAAAATTAGGCAGATAAGATTATTTCTGTTCGACATAGTTGAGAAATGAATACAAGAAAAGTGAAAAGAAATATGGACGAAACGGGATATGAAATTGAATCACCAACTCGGAATTTAGAGAAGTTATTTAAGGAGTAATGAAGTGAAACAAAAAAGTATTTGTATTGGTAAAAAGCTTGTTTACAATATATTGTGAGCAAGCTTTTTATTTGAGAAAGTAAAATAGAGCGAATAAAAGTTTTGGGAATTTATACTCTAAACTTATGAAAAATAAAAGTTTTAGGAATTGATTACTTAAACTTTAAGGATTAGGGATTAAGCGTATAAAGTAATCAAAGAGGAGAGATACTATGTTCCGTAATATCCGTAATGAAAGAAAGTTAAAAATATAAGAATTTTAATTTTAAAAGTGTTCATTTTTTTGTAGCATTTATATGGGTTAAAAAATTTAATCAGTGAAAAAACGTGAATATAGTATAAAAGGTAGCAGAATAATCTTTTTTAGTCATGAGACCGTATAGACTGCTGATAACCTCGCAAATAAAAAGTATTTTCTTCTTACTTTTATTACGTATTAATTTTTTTATAAAAAAATTGGTGTTTGACAATTTACAGAAATCAAATGTCTCTTAAATCATGATTTAATAATGTTTTAGGAGTTTTATTTTCGAGTCGGAAAATGCGTACTTTTTTGTTTGTGTTTTATTGAGACATTATCACTTGTGTTTGACAGGGGAAAAATATATTTTGTGAAACATATTGAAATAATTTATTAAAAATAATACAATATAAACAACTTAAAGAGACGCTCTAAAGAGCATTAAGTAATGGAGGCATTACTTTCGATAAAAAACCAGCATTTTGTGCTGTTTTTTTTGGTGTTCAAACTATCAGCTAGAAATACGTTTAAGAATATAAAATACAAGAAGAAAAATTTCTTTGTAGTGAAAGTGAAAAAATCTAATTTTTAATAGATTTTTTTACAAGGTAAAATTCGAGACCAAGGCTCGAATTTTAGCCAAGAGACACCAAAGGTGGCTACTGGCGACCTCACAACAAAGGGAGTTTTTCTTCTTGTATTTTATTCCGTTATTTCCATAGTTATTAGTTGCAAGCTAGTAGAAGATTAGGTACACTGTCATTTGTATATGAAAGAAAAGGAGTTTAGAAATGAAGGAATGGAAACAAGCATTTAAATTATCATTACCAATTTTCTTTGGTTATTTATTTTTAGGGATTGCTTTTGCCATATTAATGGTACAAGATGGTTATTCTGGTTGGTGGGCAATTTTTTCTAGTATTTTTATGTATGCAGGTTCAATGCAATTTGCCATTGTTAGCTTTATGAATGCTGGTTTGGGTCTTGGGATGATTGCGATTATGACCTTGTTAATCAATGCTCGTATGATGTTTTACGGTATTAGTTTTATTGAATTATTTAAGAGATTAGGATGGAAAGCATTCTATTTAATTTTCGCATTATCAGATGAAACATTTTCTGTTATGGTTGGTATGAAACAAGAGGAAGAGGGAACTTATTCTGATATTGTCCATGTCTATCTTGCCTTTTTGAATCATGTGTACTGGGTATTCGGAACAATGGTGGGTGTTATCGCAGGAAACTTTATTCCATTTTCAGCAAAAGGAATTGATTTTTCAATGACGGCATTATTCGTTCTAATTGTGGTCAATCAAATCATGCAAAGTGATCGTTATTATCCATTCTTAATCGGTGGAAGTAGTGCATTGTTCTGGTTAATTACAGTAGGTCCAAAATACTTCTTATTACCAAGCTTAGCTTGTACAGTTATTTTATTAATGATAATTTTTGAAAGAAATATGAAACACAAATTGAAGGAGGAAGTATCAAAATGACACCAATGATGATTTTTTTAAGCATGATGGTTGCAATGATTGTGACATTCGGATTGAGATTATTCCCTTATGTCATGTTCCGTCATCATGATGTATTACCTCCTCGCTTACAATTTATTGCGCAAGTATTGCCTAAAGCTATTATGACAACATTAGTCATTTATTGTGTTAAAGATGTAGCATGGACACAAGCACCATTTGGGGCTGCAGAACTTATTAGTATTGCTTGTGTAGTAGTATTACATTGGTGGAAGCAAAATACATTATTAAGTATTTTTGTTCCAACGATGATTTATATGATTTTAGTTCAAGTTGTATTTGTATAAATAGTTATTGAAAACTCTTAAGGTCTGGGTGAGGACTTTAAGAGTTTTTTTGCACTCCAACTAAAATTCTTTCAGCAAAACACTATCATTTCAAAACATTTGTTGTTACACTAATAGAAGATGAAATAGAAAGAGGAGTCACATGAAGTTATTATTTGTTGGAGACGTTGTTGGTGCTCCAGGTCGTCAAGCAATTGAAGATTATTTACCAAAATTAAAGAAAAAATATAAACCTCAAGTAACAATTGTTAATGGAGAAAATGCTGCGAATGGAAAGGGCATTACGGAGAAAATTTATAAGCAATTATTACAAGCGGGTGCAGATGTTGTGACATTAGGAAACCATGCTTTTGATAATCGGGATATTTTTGAATTTATTGATGATGCTAAGAAAATGGTTCGTCCAGCGAATTATCCAGCAGGAGTTCCAGGGCAAGGGATGGTATTTGTTAAGTGTAATCAAATGGAAGTCTGTGTCATTAACTTACAAGGTCGTGTCTTTATGAATACATTAGATGATCCATTCCAAGTCATTCAGTCACTGATTGAAACAGCTCGTAAGAGAACGCCTATTATTTTTGTGGATTTTCATGCGGAAGTAACAAGTGAAAAACAAGCGATGGGTTGGTTTTTAGATGGAAAAGTGACTGCAGTCATTGGAACTCATACGCATGTTCAAACGAATGATGCTCGTATTTTACCAGAGGGAACGGCTGTGATGTGTGATGTGGGGATGACAGGCCCTTATAATGGAATTTTAGGAATGGAAAGAGAAGCGATTATTGGTAAATTTTTAAACCAATTGCCAACACGATTTGAAGTATCTGATCCTGATGATGTGCAATTATCCGCTTGTTTTATTGAATGCGATGATGCAACGGGAAAAGTGAAGAAAATTTTACCGATTAAAATTTCACCAGATCAACCATTTATGGAATAATAAAGGAGAAAATTTTACGAATGCCTCAAAAAACGAAGAGAACACCTATGATGGAACAATATTTTTCGATTAAGGAACAATATCCGGATTGTTTATTGTTTTATCGTTTGGGAGATTTTTATGAATTATTTTATGATGATGCGCTAGAAGCCGCACGTATATTAGAAATTACACTGACGTGTCGAAATAAAAATGCAGAAGATCCAATTCCGATGTGTGGAGTTCCTCATCATTCTGCTAAAGAATATATTCGAACATTAATTGAATATGGAAAGAAAGTTGCCATTTGTGAGCAATTAGAAGATCCTAAATTTACTAAAGGAATGGTCAAAAGAGATGTTGTTCAAGTTTTAACGCCTGGGACGTATACGGAATATTCTCAACAACATGCGAATAACTATTTAATAGCATTAAAGCCATTATCGAAAGATTCTTATGCGTTAGGATATGTTGATGTTGCAACAGGGGAATTAAAAGGGACTCGTGTGCAATCAATGGAAGAAGTTCGTAGTGAATGCTCGAGTTTGAAAACGAGAGAATTAGTGAAAGTAGGAGATTTTTCTTCTGAAGCATTAGAAGAAATGTGTTTGTATTTTGATATTTTACAATCTACCTTACAAACTGAAGAGATTCAAAAAGGAAGTTTCGATGCGTTATTAGAAGATATCGAGCAAGAAGATGTCTATGAAGTTCTGGAAGGTTTATTATCTTACTTAGCGAAAACTCAAAAGAAAAGCTTCACTCATCTGCAAAAAGCGAGTTACTATGAACGAGACTTTTACTTATTCATGAACTATGAAGCGAAAAGAAATTTAGAGTTAACAAGTACGATTCGAACTCAGCAAAAACAAGGTTCGCTTTATTGGTTCCTTGATGAAACTCAGACAGCAATGGGAGCTCGTTTATTAAAACAATGGATTGAAAAACCATTAGTGCTTCAAACTGAGATTGAAGAACGACATGATTTAGTTGAAAGTTTGAAGCAACATTATTTTGAACGTATTGATTTTATTGAAGCTTTAAAAGGTGTGTATGATTTAGAGCGCATTGTTGGGAAAGTTTCATTTGGAACAGCCAATGCAAGAGATTTATTACAATTAAAACAAACTTTGGCGAAAGTTCCTGTGTTTAGAGCGATTGCCGATAGTTTGAATCATCCGAAATGGCAAAAGTTAAAACAACAATTACATGCGATTCCAGAATTATATGAACACATTGAAAGAGCGATTGATGAAGATGCACCAGTCTCTTTATCAGATGGGAATATCATTAAAAAAGGCTATCATGAAACATTAGACCTTTACCGTGAAACAATGGCGCATGGAAAAGAATGGATTGCTCAATTACAACAATCAGAGCGAGAAGCTACAGGGATTAAATCCTTAAAAATCAGTTATAATAAAGTGTTCGGTTATTATATCGAAGTGACAAAAGCGAATCTTTCTCAATTAGACGATAGTCGCTATGAACGAAAACAAACTTTAAGTAATGCAGAACGTTTTATTACACCTGAATTAAAAGAAAAAGAAGCATTGATTTTAGAAGCAGAAGAGAAATCAAGTTTACTAGAATATGAATTATTTGTGGCTGTTCGTGAAGAAGTGAAAACTTATACGGAACAATTACAAGAATTAGCAAAAG
Organism: uncultured Granulicatella sp.; assembly: GCF_963516875.1. Classification (GTDB taxonomy): domain Bacteria; phylum Bacillota; class Bacilli; order Lactobacillales; family Aerococcaceae; genus Granulicatella. Next base: position 104,519 of record NZ_CAUQCL010000002.1, read on the forward strand.
CAGTTGCTACGATTGATGTACTGCAATCATTTAGTACCGTGAGTGAAGCGTATCAATTAGTAAGACCTACGATTTCGTTAATGGATCGTTCGTTAGAAATTATCGATGGTCGTCATCCCGTTGTTGAAAAAGTGATGGGACGATCTAGTTATGTTCCTAATTCGATTCAAATGACACCGGAAGATCATATTTTATTAATTACAGGACCAAATATGTCTGGAAAATCAACTTATATGAGACAGTTAGCGCTTTGTGTGATTCTATCTCAAATTGGTTGCTTTGTTCCTGCGATAAGTGCAAAAATTCCAATTTTTACGAAAATCTTTACACGAATTGGTGCCGCAGATGATTTAATTTCAGGTCAAAGTACCTTCATGGTAGAAATGATGGAAACTAATACAGCACTACGTCAAGCTGATCCAACTAGTTTATTATTATTTGATGAAATCGGAAGAGGGACAGCTACCTATGATGGGATGGCTCTTGCTCATGCCATTATTGGCTATATTCATGAACATTTAACTGCGAAAGTCCTTTTCTCAACTCATTATCATGAATTAACCGCTTTAAGTGATACGTATGAAGATTTGAAAAATGTTCATGTAGGAGCAATTGAAAAAGATGGTGAAGTAGTCTTCCTTCATAAAATTATGGAAGGTCCAGCAGATAAGAGTTACGGAATTCATGTTGCTAAATTAGCAGGATTACCTTCATCATTATTAAGTCATGCGGAAAATATTTTAACGATTTTAGAAAACAATTCGCAAGCGAATCTTCAAGAAGAAGCTCCAGTGAAAAAGGCTGAAGTGGAAATTGTAGAAAGTGGTGCTACAGTTGAAGTTCCACGTGTCGAATCAGAACAATTGGATTTATTTACAAGTAATCTCGACCAAGAAGTATTAGAGGAGATAAAATCTGTTCGAGTGATGAATTTAACGCCACTTCAAGCGTTGCAATTTATCGACCAATGGCAAACAAGACTGAAAGGGTGAGTCTATGGGGAAAATTAAGGAATTAAGTGCTTTATTAACCAATCAGATAGCAGCAGGGGAAGTGATTGAACGACCGTCATCTGTTGTCAAAGAATTATTGGAAAATGCAGTAGATGCTGGCAGTACAAGAATTGTCATTGAAATTGAAGAAGCAGGATTAAAACTGATTAGAATCACTGATAACGGTTCAGGGATGAGTCGTGAAGATGCAGTGTTATCGATTCGTCGTCATACAACGAGTAAAATCTACTCACCTGAACAATTATTCCGCATTAAAACATTAGGATTCAGAGGAGAAGCTTTAGCGAGTATTACAGCTGTTTCAAAAGTGACATTAACGACTTCAACAGGAGAAGATGTGGGAACTCAGTTAAAAGTTGAGGCAGGAAATATTGTAGAAGAAACGCAAGTGCCTCCGTTAAAAGGGACGACCATTGAAGTTTCAGATTTATTTTATAATACTCCTGCTCGATTGAAATTTGTTCGAACCCTTCAAACGGAAATTGCTCATATTACTGATGTCGTGAGTAAAATCTCTCTGAGTCATCCAGAAATTTCGATTATTTTAAGAAATGAAGGAAATGAATTAATTCGTACAGCAGGAAATGGCGATTTACGCCAAGCAATTGCCGGGAATTTAGGTCCTACTAATGCTCGTAAAATGTTAGCGTTTAGTGGGGAAGATGACGACTTCACAGTTAGTGGGTATACTTCTTTACCCGAATTAACAAGATCTAACAGAAATTATATTTCGATTTTTATCAATGGTCGTTCAATTCGCAATATTGCCATTTCTAAAGCAATTGTGGCAGGTTATGGTTCTACCTTAATGGTGGGACGTTTTCCAATTACGGTGATTGATATTGAAATGGATTTCCAATTAGTTGATGTCAATGTGCATCCAACAAAGCAAGAAGTTCGTATCAGTAAGGAATTGGAGCTTTCAGCCCTTATTCAAAAAGCGATACATGAATCAATCCAAGGAGTACAGCGTATTCCTGAATCACTAGAAGATTTACCATTTAAACGAAAAACATTGGATTCGACAACTGTTCGACCAGTAGTAGAACAAGAAACATTGAACTTTGACTTAAAACCTGTTCAGCGGTCCATTCGAGTTGAGACTCCCAGCGAGTGGATTCAAGAGGAGGAGACTCCTTCGTATGCAAGTGAAGAGGTGAGTTCTGAAGCTTTACCTTTAGAAACCGAAGAGAGTCCATTTGAGAGAGAACATTCTGAAAAACTAACAGAAGAAATTCCAGTACAAATAACGGTTCATAACAAAAAGGAATGCGAAGATTGTCGTATCGATTTTCACCAAGAAAAAGCGAATTATTGGAAATTATCTCAAGATTTGGATGAAGAGAATTTTGAAACTGATTTTCCAGAATTACATTATTTTGGACAAATGCATGGAACATATTTATTTGCGCAAAATGAAAAAGGTTTATACATGATAGATCAACATGCTGCTCAGGAACGGATTAAATATGAAATTTTTAAAGTGTCCATTGGAGAAGTAGCACCGGTGAGTCAATCATTAATGATTCCGATTGTCATGGAATTTTCTAAAAAAGAAGCGTTAAAATTACAGGAGTCCTTAGAAATGATTCGAGAATTTGGTATTGAAATCGAGCCATTTGGTACGCATACGTTTCAAATTCAGTCTCACCCTAGTTGGATGAAGGAGGGAGAAGAAAAAGAAATTATTGAGGAAATTATTGATTTAGTTCTCTCGAATCAAAAAGTAACCGTGGCTCAGTTACGTAAAGCGACTGCTATTATGATGAGCTGTAAAGGTTCGATTAAAGCGAATCATCGTCTTACAACGCTTGAAGCGGAACAATTATTAGTGGACTTAGCAAAATGTAAAAATCCGTATAATTGTCCTCATGGTAGACCAGTATTAGTTCATTTAAGCAATAAAGATTTAGAAAAATTATTTAAACGAATTCAAGATCCACATCAATCGAAGTGGAAGTTTGAAGATTAGGAGGAAGAAAAATGTCAGATTTTTCAAAAGAAGCATTAAAACAACGATTAACAGAAATTCAATATGAAGTGACTCAAAATGAAGCAACAGAACGTCCTTTTTCAGGAGAATATGATGAATTTTTTGAAGAAGGAATTTATGTAGATGTCGTGAGCGGTGAACCATTATTTAGTTCAAAAGATAAATTTGATGCAGGTTGTGGATGGCCATCATTTTCAAGACCGATTCAAAATACAACATTAACAGAAAAAGAAGACCATAAACTAAATCGTGTTCGCACGGAAGTTCGAAGTCAAAAAGCAGATTCTCACCTAGGGCATGTATTCCCAGATGGGCCTGAAGAGTTAGGTGGATTACGTTATTGTATTAATTCTGCTGCATTAAGATTTATTCCAAAGGCTGATTTAGAAAAAGAAGGCTATGGAGAATTTCTTCAATATTTTTAAAGAGAAATGGAGTTAGAAAATGAGTCGTACTGTTCATACTGAATTGACGAATATGTGTATGATTTATGACCAAGAGGGTAATGTTTTAGTGCAAGAGAAAAATTTGAGTTATGCACAAGGACTAATCTTTCCTGGAGGTCATATTGAACCAATGGAATCGATTGTAGATTCGACCATTCGAGAAATAAAAGAAGAAACGGGGTTAACGATTAGTAATCTAGAGTTTTGTGGAATCAAGGATTGGATTCGACCAGATGGAACACGGTATATTGTCTTTTTATACAAGACAAGTCATTACACGGGTGAACTTCGTTCTTCTTCTGAGGGAGATATGTTTTGGATTTCTTTAGAAGATTTGAAGAAGAGAGAACCATTATGGCATTTGGATCAAATGTTAGACATCTTTGAACAAAAGGGACCTACTGAACTGTTTTTCAATTATGGGGATGAGGAGTATATTCCGGAATTGAAGTAGGACAGAATTTTTATTGGAAACTACGAAAGACTTCCTTTATAGTAGCAAAGGACGGCAGTAGACCTTCGGTCTCATGCCTAAATTTCGAGCCTTGGTCTCGAAATTTCCTAATAATAGTAGCCGAGTTTCGGCTACTATTATGGATGCAACTATGAGGAAGTCTTTCTTCGTTTTACGAAATATGAGAGAGAAGGTAATTATTCTTGATTAACACGTGTAACACGTGCTATAATTTTTGTGTCAGGAGGTAGAGCGCTATGCCGATGACGCAAAATGAGATGGTCAAACTTCTTATCACTCATGGTTGGTCAAAGACAAAAGGTGGTAAAGGTTCTCATGTAAAAATGGAGAAACAAGGAGAAAGACCTATCATAATTCCCCACGGTGAGTTAAATAAATTCACTGAAAAAGGGATAAAAAAGCAAGCTGGGTTGTAAAACTCAGCCTCTGCTTTTCTAAATGGAGGTATGAAAATGTTAGTAATTTATCCAGCGTTGTTTTATTATGATGATTCAGATGGTACTAGTGCACCTTACTTTGTACATTTTCCAGATTTTTCAAATATATCTGGTACTCAAGGGAAAGATATTAGTGATGCATTGGAAATGGCAAGTGAATGGCTAGGCATGAATGCTGCTGATTGTATCGAAAATGATATAGATTTACCTAAACCATCAGATATAAATTCTTTATCTTTAGTGGAACACAATCCTTTTAAGAATGATAAAGATATTGAATTAAAATTTGATTCAAAAAAATCGTTTATTTCAATGGTAGGAGTAAATGTAAATCACTATTTAGGAAATCAAGAACCAGTAAAAAAGACTTTAACGATACCGAGATGGGCTGATAAGTTAGGCAGAGAATTAGGTTTAAATTTTTCTCAAACATTAACAGAAGCAATTGTCGAAAGAAAAATGAACTTTTAGTTTTGCTTGATAGAAATAGTGAGACATAACAAAATTGATAAATAACCAAAAGACCCCTCGGTGAAATACCGAGGGATCTTTTTCGAGGAAAATATAAGATTGATATTTTCCAACGCTCATAAGAGCAATTCTATTTTCTATCTATATCCTAGTATTTTCAGCTAGTTATGTCAATGAAAAGGGAAAATAAGTTATTGGATAAAAATGGTAGTTTCGTATAAATTAGAGAGAGGAAGAAATATTTATGCTTTTAATGAGTATTACACGTGATATTACACTGACCAAAGAAGACTTAAAAAAATTCAAGCCTCTAAGCAAAAAAAGTTTTTACTTGATATTGTTAAAAAGAATAAAGATAAGCAAAACAACCTTCCTTTGCAGGTTTAGCGAAGCTGTTAAAGTAACAGATATCCTACCGAATAATTTGACAAATGTGAGAGATTTTCTTATACTAAATGAGTATTGCCCAGTCAGATAAAAAAATTTTAACAGTAGAGAGGTCTAGACGGTGAAAACGACCACAAAATTTATGCTCCTGATTGGATTTTTGTAGAAATACAGACGCTTCCCGCGTTATCGGAATGAATGAGGATGAAATGCTGTTTCATTGTAAGCAAGGTGGTACCGCGTGGTAGACGCCCTTGTAACAATGGGGCAGTTTTTATTTTCTATAATAAACGAAAAGGATGGTAAAGATGAAAAAATTATCTAGTAGCGAAATTCGTCAAATGTATCTTGATTTCTTCCAAGAGAAAGGACATAAGGTACATCCAAGTGCAAGTTTAATTCCTGTTAATGATCCAACATTATTATGGATTAACTCAGGGGTAGCTACGTTAAAAAAATATTTTGATGGAACAGAAACACCAGAAGTTCCAAGAATTACAAATGCTCAAAAGAGTATTCGTACAAATGATATTGAAAATGTAGGTCACACTGCAAGACACCATACATTATTTGAAATGATGGGGAACTTCTCAATTGGAGATTACTTCAAAGAAGAAGTAATTCCATGGGCTTGGGAATTTTTAACTAGTGAAAAATGGTTGTCATTAGACCCAAATCGTTTATATGTAACTTATTATCCAAAAGATCCTGAAACAAAACAATTATGGATGGAAAAAGTAGGATTACCAGAAGACCATATTATTCCTGTAGAAGATAACTTCTGGGATATCGGTGCTGGACCATGTGGACCAGATACTGAGATTTTCTATGATCGTGGTGAAAAATATCAAACATTAGCTGAAGATGATCCTGAAAATTATCCAGGAGGAGAAAACGAACGTTACTTAGAAATTTGGAACTTAGTATTCTCTCAATTTAACCATATGCCAGACGGAACATATCCTCCATTACCACATAAAAACGTCGATACAGGGATGGGATTAGAGCGTGTAGTTTCTGTTATTCAGGATACTCCAACGAACTTCGAAACAGATTTATTCATGCCAATTATTCAACAATTAGAACAATTAAGTGCTGGTAAAAAATATAATGCTTCAAAAGATTTAGATGTTTCATTTAAAGTTATTGCTGACCATATTCGTGCAGTAAGTTTTGCAATTGGTGATGGTGCATTACCTTCAAATGAAGGACGTGGATATATTATCCGTCGTTTAATTCGTCGTTCAGTAATGCATGGTCAACGTTTAGGAATTCAAGGTTCATTCTTAACGAAATTAGTTCCAACGGTTGCGAGCATTATGCACAGCTACTATCCTGAAGTAACTGAAAATATGGAGTTCATTCAAAAAGTTATTGCAAATGAAGAAAATCGTTTCCAAGAAACTATTCATGATGGACTTGCAATTTTAGAAACAGTATTTGCTGAAATGAAAGAGAAAAATCAAACAGTTTTATCAGGTGAAAATGCCTTTAAACTATATGATACTTATGGATTCCCTTATGAATTAACATTAGAATATGCTAGTGATAATGGTTATGAAGTGGATGAAGAAGGATTCCAAGCTGAAATGAAAGCACAAAAAGAACGTGCTCGTGCAGCTCGTAATACAGAAACTTCTATGAATGTTCAATCAGCTGTTTTACGTGATATTACAGTGGAAAGTACATTTGTGGGATATGACCGTACAACTGAAAAAGGTCTATTAAGTGCGATTGTATATGAAGATGAATTAGTAGAATCTGCTTTAGAAGATACAAGAGTACAAGTAGTCTTCAATCAAACTCCATTCTATGCTGAAATGGGTGGACAATTATCTGACCATGGTGTGATTAAAGATGAATCAGGTCAAGTAGTTGCAACTGTTGTTCAAGTGAAGAAAGCTCCAAATGGTCAACCATTACATACAATTGATGTTGTTGCTCCAATGCAATTAAATTCAACTTATGTATTAGAAGTGGATCAACAAGAACGTGCTAAATTAATTAAAAACCACACTGCAACTCACTTATTACACCAAGCATTAAAAGAAGTATTAGGAACACATGCTAACCAAGCAGGTTCATTAGTAGCTCCAGGATACTTACGTTTTGACTTTAGCCACTTTGGTCAAGTAACAGCTGAAGAATTGGCTGAAATGGAACGTATTGTAAATGAAAAAATTTGGGCAGCTTTAGATGTAGTGACTATTGAAACTACATTAGAAGAAGCTAAAAAATTAGGTGCAATGGCTTTATTCGGTGAAAAATATGGTAATAAAGTTCGTATGGTAAACATTGCAAACTGGTCGATTGAATTATGTGGTGGGGTTCACGTTTCAAATACTCAAGAAATCGGTCTATTCAAGATTATTTCTGAATCTGGTATTGGTGCAGGAGTTCGTCGTATTGAAGCTGTAACTAGTCAAGAAGCGTTTGAGTTATTAGCAAAACATGAATTGTTATTAAAACAAATTGCAAGTGATGTTAAAGCTGTTCAATTAGATAGTACTCCTGAACGAGTTTCTCATTTACAACAAGAATTAAAAGAAGCGCAACATGAAATTTCAGCTCTAAAAGCGAAATTAATGAAATCTGAAGTAGCAGACTTATTTGAATCTGTATCTACAGCAGGAAACTATTCATTTATTACAGTTCATTTACCAAATAAAGATATGAATGAATTACGTCAATTAGCGGATACTTGGAGACAAAAAGCAGCAAGTGATGTATTTGTAGTTGCCACAAATGAAGGTGAAAAAGCGAATTTATTATCTGCAGTTTCTAAAGATGCGAATGAAAAAGGAGTTAAAGCAGGCGATATTATCAAAGCCATTGCTTCACATATCCAAGGTGGCGGTGGTGGCCGTCCAGATATGGCTCAAGCCGGTGGTAAAAATCCAGCAGGAATTCCAGCTGCGTTAAAAGCAGTAGAAGAATTCTTAACTCAAGCTTAATCACTAAATCGAAATGGGGTAGGATGTAATCCATTCTACTTCATTTTTTAAGGAAAGTTTAATCTCTATCGAATTGATTGTAGTTTTATGAAAAATCTAGTAGAATGAAGATACAAAGAAATGAGGTGTTAATATGAGTTCAATGGATGAAACAGTTCTATTTAACTTTCATGATAAAAATGAAAAAACAGTACAAGAGACATTAACAATTGTTTATGATGCATTAAACGAAAAAGGTTATAGTGCAGTGAATCAAATTGTTGGGTACTTATTATCTGGCGATCCAGCTTATATTCCTCGACATCGTGATGCTAGAAATCTAGTAAGACGTCACGAGCGTGATGAAATTATCGAAGAATTAATCCGCCATTATATCCGTTCGACTGGTAGAGATTGTTAATGAGAGTAATGGGATTAGATGTCGGCAGTAAAACGGTTGGAGTTGCGATTAGTGACCCATTAGGTTGGACTGCTCAAGGTGTTGAAACGATTGCGATTAATGAAGCTGCAAGTGAATTTGGTTTTAACCGTGTGGTGGAATTGGTTAAAGAATACGAAGTTGAAAAGATTGTTATTGGTATGCCAAAAAACATGAACAATACAGCTGGACCAAGAGCAGAAGCTTCACAAAAATATGGTAGAAGTTTAGAAAAGCGATTAGAAATTCCAATCGTTTTTCACGATGAGCGGTTAACAACGATGCAAGCAGAAAGAATGCTTGTTGAGGAGGCGAATGTTTCTCGTAAAAAGAGAAAAGAAGTCATTGATAAGTTAGCAGCCGTCATCATTTTACAAAATTATTTAGATTTAAATATTAAATAGAAAAGAGGAAACGTAATGACAGAACATACACATGAACATGATGGACATGAGCATATTACAATTATTGATGAAGAGGGAAATGAAGTCTTACACGAGGTTTTATTTACTTTTGATTCAGAAGATTTTGGTAAATCATATGTTTTAGTATACCCAGCAGGAATTCCTGAGGGTGAGGAAGTTGAACTTCAAGCATTTTCATATGTTGAAGCTGAAGATGGTACTGAAGGCGACTTACTTCCTATTGAAACTGATGAAGAATGGGATATGATTGAGGAAGTTTTAAATACTTTCTTAGATGAAGAAGAAGAGTAATGATGTTGGAAGACGCCGAATAGGATGCTATTTGGTGTCTTCTTTCCTTATATAGGGCGAAATTGGACTTTCCTTGGGTAGCGAAGGAAGGCAGCAGCCCTTCGGTCTCATGCCTAAATTTTGAACCTAGGTCTCGAAATTTCCTGTACTAGAAGCCAGTGTGGCTTCTAGTACTAACGCTACAGCGTCAAGTCCATTTCTCTGGACGTGTATTTATGGGGGGCGTTTGAATGATTGGACTTGACTGAAGTAGCAATGGACGTCAGCAGCTTCGCAAGCGAATCTCATGGCTAAAAATCGAGCCGAGGTCTTGATTTTTCCTGTAAATGTAGCTGCTTTAGCTACATTTACTTCTGCTACGGCGTCAAGTCTATTCTTGTGGACGTGTGTATATGAGAGGACGTTTGAATGATGGGACTTGACTTAAGTAGCGGAGGAAGGCAGCAGCCCTTCGGTCTCATGCCTAAATTTCGCTTGTATGTGTCTCATTGTTAGAATTTGTAACATAATTGTATAACTCCTAGTCTTCAAATATTATAGGAATTCATGTATAATGACAACGAAGTTAAAAGGAGGCGGATTATGTCAAAAAGAGATCGTTTTAGTAGGGGATTTCTTCATGAAAATGATGAATTAAGAGCAATTCGGAAAAAAGAATCGAAAATTACCCGAAATATTGTTAGATTTTTTGCAATTTTATTAACTATCATCGTTCTTGGTGGTGGAGCTTATGGATATTATTATGTGTCTAGCTCATTAAAACCTGTCGATACGAAACAAACTCAATCCATTGAAGTGGAAATTCCAACAGGCTCTTCTGTGAAGCAAATTGCTAAAATATTAGAAGAAAATAAACTCATTCGTAATGCAAAAATTTTTAATTTTTATATTAAATTTAAAAATGTAGCAGGTTTTAAAGCAGGATTTTACCAATTATCTCCATCAATGACATTGGATCAAATTCTAGGGCAATTAGCAGATGGGGGGAAAGATAAATCTTCAAATGTTGCAAAAGTTGTTGTACGTGAAGGTGAAACTTTAACTGGAATTGCTGAAGAAATTGAAAAATCAACGAAATATTCTAAAGATGATTTTATGAATAAAGTGCAAGAGCAAGCTTTTATTGATCAGTTAATACAAAAATTCCCTCGATTATTTAAAGACGCTCAAAAAGCAAAAAATGTTCGTTATTTCTTAGAAGGTTATTTATATCCTGCTACTTATGATGCAGATGAAGCGAAAACTTTACAAATGATTATTGAAGAAATGGTTGCTAAAACAGATAGTATTTTATCTAAATATTATGCGAAAATTTCTCAAGGTAATTATAACGTCCATGAAATTTTAACAATGGCTTCTTTACTTGAAAAAGAAGGGTATAAATTAGAAGATCGCCAAAAAATTGCCAGTGTTTTCTATAATCGTTTACAAAAAAATATGATGTTACAAACAGATATTTCAGTTCTTTATGCATTAGGGGAACATAAAGAAGTTGTCACATTAAAAGATTTGGAAGTAAATTCTCCATATAATTTATACAGAAATAGAGGAATGGGTCCTGGACCGTTTAATAGTCCAAGTGAAGAAGCGATTTTAGCAGCTATTGATCCAGCTCAAACAGATTATGAATATTTCGTAGCGGATATTCAAACAAAAGAAGTTTATTTTGCAAAAACATATGAAGAACACTTAGTATTAAAAGCCAAATACGTTGATAAGGAGTAATTTATGAAAAAGAAGCCGATTGTTATTGGAGTGACTGGTGGTTCTGGTAGTGGTAAAACTACTGTTAGTAGAAAGATTTTGGATCATTTTCCAGAATTAAGCATTGTAAAAATTGACCAAGATTTCTATTATAAAGACCAAAGTGATATGCCCTTTGAAGAACGATTAAAAACAAATTATGACCATCCATTTGCATTTGATACGGATTTATTAATTGAACATATGAATAAATTAATTAATTTCGAATCGATTGATGAACCCGTTTACGATTATGAAAATCATACGAGAAGTGATCGAATGATTCATCAAGAACCAAAAGATGTTATTCTAATTGAAGGAATCTTAATTTTAGAAGATGAACGATTACGCAACTTAATGGATATTAAAGTATATGTTGATACAGATGATGATATTCGCATTATTCGACGTATTAAACGAGATATGGTTGAACGTGGTAGAACATTGGATTCGATTATTCATCAATATATTACAGTCGTAAAACCAATGTATCATCAATTTATTGAACCGACCAAGAAATTTGCGGATATTATTATACCTGAAGGTGGATCTAATGCAGTTGCCATTGATTTAATGACAACAAAAATTGCCTCTATTTTAAGTGATTTAGCATAAAAAATAGAATTTTAGAAATAATACTTGCAATCTTCTTCATAAAATGGTATGGTTTTACCACTGTCAATACAGAAAAATGAAAAAGAGGGAGAAGCCAAATGACTGAGAAATTATATCCAATGACGCTTGAAGGAAAAGCAAAACTTGAGGCAGAATTGGAAGAATTAAAAGTAGTTAAACGTAAAGAAATCGTTGAGCGTATTAAAATTGCGCGTAGTTATGGCGACTTATCTGAAAATTCAGAGTACGAATCAGCTAAAGATGAACAAGCATTTGTTGAAGGAAGAATTACAACTCTTGAAAAAATGATTCGTTTTGCTGAAATTATTGATGATAATAATGTCGAAAAAGATGTCGTTTCATTAGGACGTAAAATTACTTTTATTGAGTTACCAAATGGTGAAGAAGAATCTTATACAATTGTTGGTAGTGCAGAAGCAAATCCAATTGAAGGAAAAATTTCAAATGATTCTCCAATTGCAAAAGGAATTCTTGGTAAGAAATTAAATGACGAAGTTGTCATCCAAACTCCTGGTGGAGATATGAAAGTAAGAATTACAAAAATTGAATCTGTATAAGAAATCTTTTGTGGACTGTAAGAGAATAAACTCTTACAGTTTTTTGTTTGAATAAAATGTGAACTGTTTATCGAAATATGCTATAATTATCTTAGAATATTAGAGAAAAGGTGAGAGATACTTGAGGAATTTATCGAAGGCTTTGGGAATTATTTTTTTATTGTTTTTCATGGGAATTGGTAAACCAATTGCTGTAGAAACAGTAGATATCATTGAATTAACAAAAAGTGCTGGTTATGAAGTGAACCCAGAAGATAAACCAAAGGCATCTATTGTAGTAGATGCGTATACCGGTAGAATTTTATGGCAAGATCATATTGATGAACAACGTGATCCTGCTAGTATTAGTAAAGTAATGACTGTATATTTAGTGATGGAAGCTATTGCCAAAGGAGATTTATCTCTTACTCAGAAAGTAACTGCTACAAAAGAGGATCAAGCTATTTCAAATATTTATGCAATTAGTAATAATAAAATTGTAGAAGGGGTGGAATACCCGATTGAAGAATTAATCAAAATGACACTTGTGCCTTCTTCAAATGCTGCAACTCTTATGTTAGCAAATACAATTACGAATGATGCTGCAAAATTTATTGAAAAAATGAATGCAAAAGCGAAAGAATTAGGGATGAATCATACACAGTTTAATAATGCTTCAGGAGCTGTAGCGGAACTATTCCAAGGTTACTATCAACCGGAAGGATATGATGCTTCAAAACCAAATCAAACAACTGCTCGAGATTTAGCGATATTGGCGATGGATTTAATGAATCGATATCCACAAGTATTACAATATACCAATTCAGCTGTTGTTAAAACTATGGAAGGTACTCCATATGAAGAAAAATTTGATACGTATAATTATTCACTTCCAGGTGCTAAATATGGAATGGAAGGAGTTAATGGACTAAAGACAGGTTCAAGTGGTTATGGAGCATTTAATTATATTGCTACTTATGAAAAAGATAAGATGAAACTAGTGGAAGTTGTTCTTGGAGTAGGAAATTGGTCGAACCAAGATGGAGAATTTATTCGACATACATTCGGAAATGCGATTTTAAAATATGTATTAGAACATTTTTCATATGAAACCATTTTACCAGCAGGTGAGCATGATTTTGATGGTCATAAAATTACAACAAATCAGGCATTGACAATGATTTTTGAAAAGGGGAAAACTCCGGAGTGGAAAGTTGAAAATAAAAAAGTAACGATTCCATTAAAAGGGGATTTCCTAAAAGAAAATCAAACATTTCCAAGTGTAGAAGTTATCGCAGAAAGTGGTTTTGCAGATTTGCCAAAGGAACCTGAGAAAAGACAGCAAACGCTTCAAGTGTATATAATTCAAAACGCTTTTGCTTTTGCAGTAATTATTGGAGGATCATTGTTATTATTATTAGTTTTAATTGGAGAACATCGAGCTAAAAAGAGAAGACAAGAAAAAAGAATAAAACGGAAAAAATCTGATTAAAATCTGATAAAAATATAACTGTACTACTAGACTTTGAATCTGTTTTATGACAGAATACATTCGAGGGGTGCTATAGCTCAGGTGGATAGAGCAAACGTTTCCTAAACGTTAGGTCGGGGGTTCAAATCCCTCTAGCATCGTTAGACACGTTTGGTGAGAATAGAGACGTGTATAGATTAAAGCATTTATTCTTAATTTACGAAATAAATGTGAAAATATATCGGGGGGATTAATTAAAAAGAATTATTTGAACGGAATGAAAGACAGTCTGAATATTGAATGATGAAGTGTTACTTTATGATTCACAAATCTAATGGTATAGGTGATAGCAATGTATGCAATGAATCGTCAATTAAAATCATTGAATTTGTTTATAGATATGTTAGAAAAAGGGTATCGAATTGAATTTGAAATTGGAGAACAAAAATATTTAAGTTATCGAAATGAAAATTCATTTCTGCTAAATAATATTAAAAAGAATAAAGAATTTATTTTTGAATCCATTATCGAATTAATTGAATCTGAGGTAATCGGTGTACCAATTTGTAAATGCTGGAAACGAATAAAAGTTCTTTCCATGTATTAAGAGGAGTATATATTAAAAGTTAGTTTATAGATGACTTTTCAAAATAGCTATGATATTTAAGCTATTTTGAAAAGTTTTTTTGTAAATATTTAACAATTCTTAAAAAAATACTATTGCTATTTAGAAATAGGAGGTGTAAACTAATCTCAGTTCATAAAAACGTAAAGAGGTGATTACATGAACGTTCAAGAATTAGATATTCTGAACGCAATTCGGATGAATCCTATGATGAATCAACGAGAAATCGCAAATCAATCAGGATATTCGTTAGGATTAGTCAATCGTGTAGTAAAAGAATTACAAGAAGAAAAGTGGCTATCTCCAAGTGGGGAATTAAGTGAAAAAGCAAAAACGTTTATAAAAGAAAATCAACCAAAGAAAGCAATTATTTTAGCAGCAGGATTTGGTATGCGAATGGTTCCAATTAATACGGAAATTCCAAAAGGATTATTGGAAGTTAGAGGTGAAGTATTAATTGAGAGAATGATTCGTCATCTTCATGAAGTGGGCATTACAGATATTCAAGTAGTTGTTGGCTTTATGAAGGAAAGATATGAATATTTAATTGACGAATTCCAAGTAAAATTAGTCGTAAATTCTGAATACCAAGTTAAAAATAATTTACATTCATTAAGCAAGGTGAAATCGTCATTAGACAATACGTATATTATTCCATGTGATATTTGGGCAGCAGAAAATCCGTTTAGTGATTTTGAACCCTATTCATGGTATATGGTAAGCGACGAAACATCTGTTGAAAGTTACGTTCGTGTGAATCGTAAAAGAGAATTAGTGACGGTGGATGAAGAAGATGAAGGAAATGAAATGGTGGGACTTTGTTATTTAGCTGGACAAGAAGCAAAAATTGTTCAAGAAAAATTACAAGAATTTTCTAAGAAACCTTCTTATGACCATGAATTTTGGGAATGTACTTTACAAGAGAAAAATAAATGGATCATTCCTTCTAAAGTGGTAAATGCAAAACAATTGATTGAGATTAATACGTATGAACAATTGAGAGAATTAGATGGAAATTCTGCAAACTTGCAGACAGATGCTATTTCAATTATTCAAAATTGTTTTAATGTTGAAGTTGATGAAATTAAAAATATTACTGTTTTGAAAAAGGGAATGACGAACCGTTCGTTCTTATTTGAATGTCAAAATCAAAAATATATTATGCGTATTCCGGGTGAAGGAACGGATCATTTAATTAATCGAAAAGAAGAAGCAGCTGTTTATCAAGCATTAGAAAATAGACAAATTTGTGATGATGTTTTATACATGAATCCGGATAACGGGTACAAAATTACAGCTTATTTAGAAGATGCAACAAACTGTGATGCAGAAAACTGGAATGAAGTAGAGTTATGTATGACGAAACTTAGAGAATTCCATGAATTAAACTTATCAGTAGATCATCGTTTTGATATTTTTGGACAAATTGATTTTTATGAAAGTTTATGGAATGGGGAAAAATCATATTTTAAAGATTACGAAAAAACGAAAGCAGCTATTTTTGAATTAAAAAAATGGATTGATACATTAGACAAAACAGAAACGCTTGTGCATATTGATGCAGTTCCAGATAATTTCTTATTTACTAAGAATGGTATTCGAATTATTGACTGGGAATATGCGGGAATGCAAGATCCACATGTTGATATTGCGATGTTTAGTATTTATTCTTTATATTCAAAAGAACAAGTTGATCGTTTAATCGATTTATACTTCAAAGGTGAAGTTTCTCCAATAATTCGTACGAAAATTTATGCATATATTGCAAGTGCAGGATTATTATGGAGTAATTGGTGCGAATATAAGAGAAGTTTAGGAATTGATTTTGGAGAATATTCATTATGTCAGTACCGTTATGCAAAAGAATATTCTAAATTAGTGCTATCTTTATTAAAGGAACTGTGAAAAGAGGGAAAAGATGACAAACACAATTAAAAGAGCCATCTTAATGGCTGCAGGTCAAGGAACTAGAATGAGACCTATTACGAATCATACTCCAAAACCTCTTGTAAAAGTAAATGGAGTACGAATGATTGATACTGTCATTCAGGCGCTACATAAAAATGGTATTAATGAAATTTATGTAGTCGTTGGATATTTAAAAGAACAGTTTTATCCATTAGAACAAGAATATCCAGGATTAAAAATTATCGAGAATCCTTACTATGATACGTGTAATAATATTTCTTCTCTATATGTTGCGAGAGAACATTTAGAAGATGTCGTTATTTTAGACAGTGATCAATTAATTTATAATCCTGAGATTCTTCATACAGACTTTACTCGTTCAGGGTATAACTGTGTATGGTCACAGGGACATACAGATGAGTGGTTAATGACTGTCGATGAACAGGAAAAAGTTATTCATTGTTCACGTACTGGTGGAGAAAATGGATGGCAATTATATAGTATTTCTCGTTGGAATAAAGAAGATGGGCAACGTTTAGCACGTCATTTAGAACAAGAATTTGATGAGAAACAAAATCGTCAAATTTATTGGGATGATGTAGCAATGTTTTGTTATCCAGATGAATATGAATTAGGAATTTATCCGATGGAAAAATCAGATATTGTTGAAATTGACAATTTAGAAGAATTATTAGAGCTAGATTCAAGTTATAAAAGTATCTTAGCTGAAGGGAGAAAGTAAGTATGCAAAAAAGATTACATCAAGAAATTGACTGGGTATCGACAATTGTACCTTTGTTAGGAGTATTATTTTTAGGAGTATTATTTTTAGTGATACCAGAACAATCATCACTCATTCTAGGGGGGATTCGTACTTGGCTAGGAGATCAATTTAGTATTTATTATGCGCTTTTAGGAGTTGGTGTTTTTAGTTGTAGTATGTATGTCGCTTTTTCAAAATATGGTTCTATTGTTTTAGGAAAAGGGGAAAAGCCTGAATATACGTCTTTCCAATGGGGAGTGATGATTTTTACTTCCACAATGGCTGCAGACATTTTGTTCTATTCTTTATGTGAATGGGCGTTATATGCCAATGAAGATTATGTCGCTCAATTAGGAGGCATTCAAAGATGGGCTCCCACATTCCCATTATTCCACTGGGGACCAATTGCTTGGGGATTTTATATTATGTTAGCTGCGGCATTTGGTTTTATGTTACATGTACGTAAAGTTGAAAAACAAAAATTCTCTGAAGCTTGTCGTCCTATTTTAAAAGATAAAGTAGACGGATGGATGGGGAAAGTTATTGATTTAATTGCCATTTTTGCCTTAATTGCGGGAACTGCAACAACATTCTCATTAGCAACTCCTTTATTATCAGCAGCAATGGGTCATGTTTTTGGATTTGAAAATTCAACTGGTGCAACGATTGTTATTTTATTAGTTATTGCTTTAGTTTACACTTCAACAGTATTATTAGGGATGGAAGCTGTCTCTAAATTAGCAACTTATTGTTCATATTTATTCTTTGCTTTACTAGCATATTTCTTATTTGCTGGGGGAGAAACGGTTTATATTTTAGAAACTGGTTTTAGTTCAATTGGGAACTTAGCTCAAAACTTTATTGGATTATCTACTTGGTTAGATCCATTACGTGAAACTTCATTCCCACAAAAATGGACGATTTATTATTGGGCTTATTGGATGGTTTGGTGTGTGGCAACTCCTTTCTTCATTGGAAGTATTAGTAAAGGACGTACGATTAAACAAACTATTTTAGGGGCTTATTCTTGGGGAATTGCTGGAACATTTACTTCATTTATCATTTTAGGGAACTATGGTTTAGCACAACAATTGAAACATGGTTTAGATGTTTCAAGTGGATTATTAGTGGATAATCCTGATTATGCAGGTATCATTTTGAAAATTTTTGATACGATGCCTTTAAGTCAATTAGGTTTGATTTTATTAGCTGTTACAATGGTTGCTTTTTATGCGACAACATTTGATGCATTGACTTTAGTCATTTCTGCTTATTCTTATAAGACATTAGAAGATACACATGATTCTGATAAACGTGTTCGTATGTTCTGGGCAGTAGTGTTTATTATTTTACCGATTGCATTAATTTTCTCAGAAAATTCAATGTATAATTTACAATCTGTTGCGATTATTGCAGCATTCCCAATAGGATTAATTATTGTTCTAATTGTGGCAAGTTTCTTGAAAGACTTGAAAGCTTACGAAAGAGAAGAGATTTAATGATTTAGACTTCCTAGGGAATAGTAGTATTAGGACGCCAGCAAACCTTCGGTTTCATGGCTAAAATTCGAGCCTTGGGTCTCGAATTTACCTATAATATAAGCCGAGGTTTCGGCTTATATTACCCATACTACTATTAGAAAGTCTATTATGGAGTTTGCATTCTAACAAGAGTCGTTTAAAAAATCGAGGCATCGTCTCGATTTTTTATTTTTATTTTGGCTTTTATGAATTCTGTGTTAGAATAGGAATGCTAAATAAGTAAAGGAGGGAAAGCGATGACAAATGATTTATCTACTATTATTCAAGCTATTGTGACGGATGAAAATGATAAAGCGTACTTTGTTCAAAAACAAGGTGAAACGTATCGTGTTTCAAAAAATCCCGATGTAACATTAGCCATCGGAGATGTCGTGAGGGGCTTTGTATATGAAAATAGTGATCGTAAGAAAATCATGACCCTTGATATTCCAGAAGTAACCAATGAAACTTATGGATGGGCAACAGTTACTCAAGTGAGAAAAGATTTAGGCGTATTCGTATCGATTGGATTACCGGATAAAGATATGGTTGTTTCATTAGATGAATTACCAAACTTAAAAGAATTATGGCCGAAGAAAAATAATCGATTATATGTAACTTTAATAAAAGATAAGAAAAATCGTACTTGGGCAACAATGGGAGATGGAACAGAGTTAAAAGCAAAATCCATTAGAGCCAATCATACATTGAAAAACAAAGATGTCTCTGCAACTGTAACCAATGTAAAATTAGTAGGTACGTTTTTAATGACAGAAGAAGGCTATCGATGCTTCTTACATCCAAGTGAACGATTATATGAACCAACTCTTGGGGAATTAGTGACTGTTCGAGTCATTGGAGTTCGTCCAGATGGTGTGTTAAATGTTTCCATGAGACCAAGAGCGTATGAAGCAATTGGAGATGATGCAGAGATGATTTTAACGATGTTAAGAAATCGTCCAACACATACATTGCCATATTGGGATAAAACGGATCCAACGATTATTAAAGAAATTTTTGGAATTAGTAAAGGACAATTTAAACGTGCGATTGGTTCTTTATTAAAAGCGAAAAAAATTACACAATCAGAAGGATTTATTCAATTAATAGAGGAAAAATAAGAGTTAGAGTAGGGGGGATAGGACTGTGTTAACAATGGAAGGCATCAAAAAGAAATTGCAGGAAGAAGGGTTTAAATTAACGCCCCAAAGGCAAGCGACGGTTGCAATTTTATTAGAAAAAGAAGATGACCATCTCAGTGCTGAAGCAATTTATATGCTCGTTAAACGGAAATATCCTGATATTGGATTAGCAACGGTTTATCGTACTTTAGAAATTTTAACGGATTTAAATATTACTTATCGGGTTGTTTTTGATGATGGATTAGCTCGTTTTGATTTAAAACGAGATGAATCCAATCGTTTCCACCATCATTTACTATGTAATAAATGTGGAAATATTGAAGAAATTCATGAAAATCTATTAGGTGAAGTTGAAAAAACGGTTGAAGAACGATTCCATTTTAAAGTGGAAGATCATCGTTTAACTTTCCATGGTATTTGTCAAAAATGTAGAGAAGGTGAAACTCATGCAACGTAATTTGGATTATTTTGTGGATTCATTAGCAATTCAAGGATTATCTCAAAATACAGTGATGAGTTATCAAAGAGATTTAATGAAATTTTACCAATTTTTGAAAGAACAGCAGATTCGAGATTGGAAAGAAGTCGATTATTCTCTAATTGTATTATTTTTACAAGACTTAAAACAGGATGGTTATGCGACAAGTTCTACTAGTAGAATGATTAGTTGCCTAAAAAAATTTTTTAAATTTTTACAACAGGAACAATTAGTTGAAACAAATCCAGTACAACCCTTGAAAGTTCCTAAAAAGAGTAAGACGTTACCAAAAGCATTAACGGTTGGGGAAGTGACACAAGTATTAAATTCCTGTGATACTTCAACGGTATTAGGATTAAGAGATAAAGCTATGTTAGAACTACTTTATGCGACCGGAATGCGTGTTAGTGAGTTAATTACTTTAAAACTAAGTGACTTACATTTAGAATTAGGATTTCTTCAAACGATTGGTAAAGGAAATAAACAAAGAATTATTCCTATTGGACAAGCTGCCACTAATTGGGTTCAGCATTATTTAACTTATGCAAGAGTGGTGTTAGAGCAAGAATCAAATCCAGTGGAATATTTGTTTTTAAATCATCGTGGAAATGGATTTACAAGACAAGGTTTTTGGAAAAATTTAAAGAAAATTGTTCAAGAAGCAGGCGTTCATAAAGAAGTAAGCCCCCATACATTGCGCCATTCATTTGCAACGCATATTTTAGAGGCAGGGGCTGATTTGAGAATTGTGCAAGAATTATTAGGACATAGCGATATTAGTACAACTCAAATTTATACGCATTTAACAAATGAACGTATGAAGGAAATTTATCAACAAGCGCACCCTCGTGCAAAAAAATAAAATTTATACTAGAAAGAAGAATGTCAGATGAAATTTAAAAGAATTCACGTAATTGTAATGGACTCAGTTGGGATTGGAGAAGCACCAGATGCTGCTGCATTTAATGATGCAGGTTCTCATACATTAGGACATATTTCAGAACGAGTTGGTTTAAATGTTCCAAATATGCAAGCTTATGGATTAGGAAATATTGCTCCATTAAAAACTGTACCTCCAGTTGAAAATCCAAAAGGAAGCTACACTAAATTAGAAGAAGTTTCTGTAGGAAAAGATACAATGACAGGCCACTGGGAATTAATGGGATTAAATATTAAAACACCATTTAGAGTATTCCCTGATGGATTCCCTCAAGATTTATTAGATAAAATTACAGAATTCTCTGGAAGAAATATTGTATGTAATAAACCGTATAGCGGAACAGCAGTTATTGATGATTTTGGAAAACATCAAATGGAAACAGGCGATTTAATTGTTTATACAAGTGCTGACCCAGTATTACAAATTGCAGCGCATGAAGAAGTGATTCCATTAGAAGAATTATACCGTATTTGTGAATATACAAGAGAAATTACAAAAGATGATCCATATATGATTGGTCGTATTATTGCTCGTCCATATGTGGGAACTCCTGGTAACTTCCAACGTACTTCAAACCGTCATGACTATGCATTAAGTCCTTTTGGTCAAACAACATTAGATTTCTTAAAAGAAAAAGGGTTTGATGTCATTGCGATTGGTAAAATTAATGACATCTTCAACGGTCAAGGAATTACTGAATTTGTTCGTACGAAAAACAATATGGATGGTGTCGATAAATTAGTAGATATCTTGAAAAAAGATTTCACTGGAATGAGTTTCTTAAACTTAGTAGACTTCGATGCTGCTTATGGACACCGTAGAGATACTGTTGGATATGGTAAAGCATTAGAAGAATTTGATGCACGTATTCCAGAAATTTTAGAAAATATGCATGAAGATGACTTATTAATTATTACTGCTGACCATGGTAATGATCCTACATTCCCAGGAACTGACCATACTCGTGAGTATATTCCAGTGTTAGCAATTAGCAAATCTCTTCAACATCCAACACGCTTAACTCAAGGACATTTCTCAGATATTGCTGAAACAATTTCTGAAAACTTTGGCGTATCTTCAACAGGAAACGGACAAAGCTTCTTAAGTGAATTACAATAATACATTGTGGAAATTCAATGAGTTCCATTATTGGATTTCCACTTCTTTTTTAAATTATCTAAAAAGAGAGAGGAAAGAGTAGCATGGCTTTATATGATCAATTATTAGAAACAAAAGAATTTTTACAAAGTAATGGAGTTCAAAATATTGATTTTGGACTAATTTTAGGGTCTGGATTAGGAGAA
Organism: uncultured Granulicatella sp.; assembly: GCF_963516875.1. GTDB lineage: Bacteria > Bacillota > Bacilli > Lactobacillales > Aerococcaceae > Granulicatella. The sequence goes on from NZ_CAUQCL010000002.1 coordinate 126,895, forward strand.
TTAGCAACTGAAGTTGAAAATCCAGTTATCTTCGATTACAAAGATATTCCAAACTTCCCAGTATCTACAGTAGTTGGTCACGCTGGTCGTTTAGTTTATGGCGAATTATCTGGTAAAAAAGTTTTAATTATGGATGGACGTTTCCATTTTTATGAAGGATATCCAATGGAAACTGTTACGTTCCCAATTCGTTTAATGAAATTATTAGAAGTTGAAACAATGATTGTGACAAACTCAGCTGGAGGAAGCAATCCAAACTTCAAACCAGGGGACTTAATGTTAATTACAGATCATATTAATATTACAGGTACAAATCCATTAATTGGAGCAAATGATGATCGCTTTGGACCTCGTTTCCCTGATATGTCTCATGCTTATCATGTCTATGGACAAGAAGTTGTTCGTAAGGCAGCAAAAGAAGTAGGAGTGCAATTACAAGAAGGAGTTTATACAGGTTTATCTGGCCCAACTTATGAAACACCCGCTGAAGTTCGTATGGTACAAGTATTAGGTGGAGATGCAGTTGGTATGTCAACTGTTCCGGAAGTAATTATTGCAAACCATTCAGGAATTAAAGTTATTGGTATTTCTTGTATTACAAACTTAGCAGCAGGATTACAAGCAAATTTAAACCATGAGGAAGTTGTAGAAACAACTCAACGTGTAAAAGAATCATTTAAAGGTTTAGTTCGTAAAGTTATTGAAATTTATTAATTAGAATAGGAGTAGAGAAAGTGGATGCGTTAACGCTACGAATTGGGGAATTTGAAGGCCCAATGGATTTGTTATTACATTTAATTAAAGAGATGAAAATTGATATTTATAACATTCCAATGGTGGAATTAACGCATCAATATTTATCCTATATTCATTCCATGCAAGAAATGGAATTAGAAGTAGCTAGCGAGTATTTATTAATGGCAGCAACTTTATTAGAAATTAAAGCAAGAATGCTTTTACCGAAACCAAAAGTTGAAATTGATGAAGTTGAGGTAGAAGAAGATCCTAGGGATGAGTTAGTTGAAAAATTAATGGAATATAAGCAGTTCCAAGAAGGTGCTAAAAAGCTGGAAGAACTTTCGGTTCAAAGAGGGATGCACTATGGGAAAGAAGCAAGTGATTTATCCGCTCTTCAAGAAATTATTCCATTACAAGAAGGACAAGTAACGACTCAAGATTTATGGAATGCATTAAAGAAGATTGCAAGAAGAAATCTTGAAAAAATGCCTCTACAAGCGAATATTCAACATGAAACACATACAGTAGAGGAAATGATGGATTCGATTTTAACAAAAATTCAAGAAAATCCTCAAAAAAGTATTCGATTTGATAAATGTTTCCCTTCGTTTCATCGTCATGCTATTGTGACAACATTTTTGGCGATGTTACAATTGGTAAGGGAACATAAAATTCGTTTGGTTCAACATGTGCCTTATGAAGATATTGTTTTAGAAACTTGCGATAAAGGTGGTGCGTTTAGTGAATAATTATTTAGCAGCAACTCAAGCTTTATTATTTGTAGCAGGAGATGATGGCTTAACACTAGAAGAAATTAGTTATGTCGTTGGTATTGATAAGACGGCAGTTCGCCAACTATTAGAAGAATTAATGGAACAATTAAAAGATGAAACAAGTGGTTTAGAATTAATCTTAACGGCACAACGATATAAATTTGTGACGAAAGCATCGTTAAAACCTTATCTTGAAAAATATGCTGTTTCTCCATTTTCTTCTCAATTATCTAGTGCAGCTCTTGAAACATTGGCTATTATTGCTTATAAACAGCCTATTACAAGATTAGAAGTAGAAAGTATTCGTGGAGTTCAATGTAGTGGAGCTATTCAAAAATTATTGTTAAGAGATTTAATTGAAGAAGCTGGTCGAATGGATAGTCCAGGTCGTCCAAAATTATATCGTACAACGACTTATTTTATGGATTATTTTGGATTAGAAACATTGGATCAATTGCCAGATGTTGAATCATTACTAGAATTAAATCAAGAAGAAAGTAAGCAATTATTTAAAACTAATGAAGACTTGTTTGCAGAATTAGAACAGAAGCATCAAGAGGAAGAAACCATTTCGTAAGAAAGGAAGGAGTATCTCGTGGAAAGATTACAAAAGGTTATGGCACATGCCGGAATAGCATCTCGTAGAAAATGCGAAGCCTTTATTGAAGAAGGTCGTGTTAAAGTAAATGGCACAGTTGTGAGAGAATTGGGATATAAAGTATCTCAATCGGATAAAATTGAAGTAGATGGCATTCCGATTTATAAAGAAGAGCCTGTTTACTTTATGTTTTATAAACCAAAATCTGTTTTATCGAGTGTAACAGATGACAGAGGACGTACTGTTATTAGTGATTATTTTAAAGATGTTCCTCAACGTGTTTATCCAGTAGGAAGATTAGACTATGATACAACAGGATTAATTTTATTAACAAATGATGGAGAGTTTGCGAATTTAATGACGCATCCAAAACATCATGTTGAGAAAAAATATATTGCTAAAGTAAAAGGTGTTCCAACTCCTCGCCATATGAGACAATTAGAAAGAGGTATTTGGATTGATGACAAGAAAACTTCTAAAGCAATTGCCAAAATTTTATCCGTTGATACGGAAAAAAATACGGGAATTGTTTCTTTAACGATTCACGAAGGTTGGAATCACCAAGTGAAGAAAATGTTTGAAGCAGTAGAATTACCTGTTCAAAAATTAAAACGAGAAGAATTTGGATTCTTAACATTAGAAAATTTAAGACCAGGAGATTATCGTGAACTACGTGCGTTTGAAGTTCAAAAATTAGTTCGTTTAGCAAAGAATGAGATTTAAAATTTTTAAAGAACACTTTAATAGTAAAAAAAGATTGTTATGTTTTAATCAACTTAAAGATATTAGCCGTTTCTTATCAGACGGGGTATAAAATGATGAGATTAAATGTAGCCACTTACCGATGGTGTGGGATATAAATAATCATTTTCGGTTCGTTAATATAGCCACTTACTATATTGGTGGGGTATAAGTAGTATAGTCTGTAAATCTAACGTTTTTTAACAAAAGTGATTTGAAAACAATACTAATAAAATAGATAATTATGGTATAATGACAAGAGTAAACCTCTTGTCTTTTTTTGAGGAATTTTCACTGAAGTGAGGAACAATATGAGTACCACAATTCAAACAACATCACAGGAAGAAACGATGAAAATCGGCGAATTATTAGCAAAAGATGCTTTTCCTAACAGTACGATTATTTTATCTGGAGATTTAGGAGCTGGAAAAACTACTTTTACAAAAGGCTTTGCTTTAGGTTTAGACATTACACGTGTCATCAAAAGTCCAACCTATACATTAATTCGTGAGTATACTAAAGGTCGTTTGCCTTTATTTCATATGGATATGTATCGTATTGAAGAAAGTGGAGGAGCAAGTGAAATAGGTTTAGAAGAATATTTTCATCGTGAAGGTGTTGTCATGGTGGAATGGGCAAATTTTATCGAAGAAGAATTACCTATGAATCGATTAATTATTTCTATCGAACAAACTTCACTTACGACTCGTACGATTACAATGTCTGCAATTGGAGAAGAATACGAAAATTGGTTAAATCAATTTGAAAGTTGGTGGACAAATGAAAGAGAAAGTTGAATTAGAAATTGAAGTAGTATCTGTAGAAGATGCCGAAGCTTTAATTGAGTATACAAAAAAAGTTGGAAAAGAAACAAATTTTTTAAGTTTCGGTGAAGAAGGATTAGAATTAAGTATCCAACAAGAAGAATTATATATTCAATCTGTTTTAGAAAGTGATAATCAAATGATGCTACTTGCAAAATTAGGACAAGAAATTATTGCAGTTGCTTCAATTGGTGGGAATTCTAAAGAAAAATTCCAACATGTTGGAGAATTAGGCATTAGTATTTTAAAAGAATATTGGGGACAAGGTCTTGGAAGTGCCTTAATGGAAGAATTATTGTCATGGGCAAAAGACTATTCACCTCTTGAAAAAATTAAATTAGCAGTCGTTAAAGAAAATGTTGCCGCTATTGCTTTATATAAAAAGTTTGGATTTGAAGTAGTAGCGATTGAAGAAAAAGAAATGAAAGTAAATGGTCAATATTATGATGTCATTCAAATGGCCTATTTTTTAGAAAAGGAGTAATACATGAAAGTCGGAATTATTGCAGCGATGGAAGAGGAGAAACGTCTTCTATCTGAAGAAATGACAATTGAAAAGGAAGTAAAAATTGCAGGATGGACATTTTTAGAAGGAACTTTAAATGGAGTTTCTATTGTATTAGTGCAATCTGGTATTGGAAAAGTAATGTCTAGTGTAACAGCAGCTTTATTAATTCACCGTTTTAATGTGACACTAGTTATTAATACAGGATCAGCGGGTGGATTTGGAACAGAAATGAATATTGGAGATATTGTAGTTGCTACAGAATTAGCATATAGCGATGCAGATGTAACAGCTTTTCAATATGAATATGGTCAAATGCCAGGAATGCCTGCACGTTTTCAAGCGCAAGTAATTGAAGATGACGTGATTGAGGAAATTCAATCTGAATTGAAGTTATCTGTGTTTAAAGGCTTAGTAGTTTCAGCAGATAGTTTTATTCATCGTGAAGATCAACGTTTATTTATTTTAAATCATTTCCCTGATGTTTTAGCAACAGAAATGGAAGGAGCATCTATTGCGCAAGCTTGTTATGCATTGCAAACTCCAGTAATTGTTGTTAGAGCCATCTCGGATATGCCTGAAAAAGGAACATCAGCAGTTGATTTTGATACATTTATTGTAGAAGCAGGTCGAAAATCAGCACTGATTGTTCATCAATTATTACATCATTTAAAAAAAGCTTAATGATTAGGGGGAGTTCTCGTGTTAAATATTGGAGTTGTTGGGATTGGTGCGATTGCACAAAAAGCCTATTTACCAGTAATGCGTTCAATTGGTAATGTGAAATGGTATATGTGTACTAGAAATGTAGAAGTTTTACAACGAGAATCAAAATTATTAGGGCGTTGTATTCCATGTAGTAGTGTTGAGGAATTATTACAGTTTGATCTAGATGGAGTGATGATTCATGTTTCAACAGCTGCTCATGTTGAAGTTGCAAAGCAATTTTTAGAAAAAGGAATACCTGTTTATTTAGATAAACCGATTGCCCCAAGTTATGAAGAAACGCTTGAATTGTATCGATTAGCTAAAGAAAATCAAACTTTTTTAACAGCTGGATTTAATCGACGTTTTGCTCCAAAAGTAGTGGAGTTAAAAAATGTTGCTCATAAGAAGAGAATTGTCACAGAAAAAAATTGTACAATTCCAAGTTTTGATAATCGAACTCGTATATTTGATGTTTTTATTCATCCATTGGATACAGCGTTATTTTTAATGGATGAAAAACCAAAACGTGGATCATTTTATTATAAGAAAACCAGAGGCGTTATTGAACAATGTACGATTTATTTAGAAAATGAGGAACAATCAGCCATTGTCATGATGAATACAGAATCTGGAGCGAATCTTGAAAGAATTGAAGTTCAAGCTGAAACAGGTACTTTTTCATTACAAAATTTAACAGATTTGATCATTTATCAAGGTGGAGAAGAAATTAAAGATCATTTTTCATCATGGGATTCAACTTTATATAAGAGAGGATTTGAAAGTATTGTTCATTCCTTTATTATTGCTGTTCAAATTCAGGGGGAAAATCCAGTTTCTCCTATGTCAAGCTTATTAAGTCATTTTATTTGCGAGAGATTAGCTCATGCAAAAGCATCCGAAGGCTTTTTATCATTTGACGTAGAAACTGTTGAATAGTATCATTAAAAAGATATTGCATAATAGGAGAGAAAAAGATGAAAGATTGGTGGAAAGAACAATTTCCAGAAGTAAAAGTATGCTTCCATGAACCATTAAAAAAATATACTTTTACTAAAACAGGTGGAGAAGCTGAGTGTTTAATTTTCCCAAGAGATAAACATGAAACTGCAAAAATTATTAAAGCTTTACAAGAAAAACAAATTCCTATTACAGTACTAGGAAATGCTAGTAATGTTATCGTTAGAGATGGTGGTATTAAAGGAGCGGTTATTTTATTAAATGAAATGACTGCTATGAAAGTAATGGGAAATAAAATTTTAGCAGAAGCTGGCGTGTCTTTAATCGAAGTGACAAAATGCGCATTAGAACAATCTTTAACAGGTTTAGAATTTGCATGCGGCATACCAGGAAGCGTTGGGGGAGCTATGTATATGAATGCTGGTGCCTATGGTGGAGAAGTTTGCGAAGTAGTTGAATATGTCGATGTTGTGACTCGTACAGGTGAAATCAAGCGTTTAACAAATGAAGAATTAAAGTTTTCATATCGTCATAGTGCTTTACAAGAAAGTGGAGATTTAGTGATTGATGTTTGCTTTAATCTAAGTCCAGGGCAAAAGGAAACAATTCAAAGTAAAATGGAAGAATTAACGCATTTACGTGAAAGTAAACAGCCATTAGAATATCCTTCTTGTGGAAGTGTGTTTAAACGTCCAGAAGGACATTTTACTGGGAAATTAATCCAAGATGCTGGACTTCAAGGATTCCAAATTGGTGGAGCTCAAGTGTCTAAAAAACATGCAGGCTTTATTGTAAACATTGACCATGCAACGGCTACGGATTATTTAGCAGTTATTCAACATGTTCAAGATGTGGTGTTTGAACAATTCCAAGTGGCGCTTGAACCAGAAGTAAAAATTATTGGTGAAGAGTCAAAATAGAGGAGAAAAATGATGAAAGAGAATAAATTCATAAAAACGGGTCTTCTTCATGTAGTTTCATTAATTATTTTAGTTTTAAGTTATCACTATGTAGGAATTACATTGCCTATTTTTACTGGAGTAGATATTAACTTCTTTTATATTTTACTAGCGATTGTGGCTGGCTTAGCCGGTTCGTTGTTTGCTGCAGTGGTTGGGGTAGTAACGATCTTGATTGATTTATTATTAGGAACGACGGAGCAATGGATTGCGATTGCGATTTCTGTTGGATTGCTTGGATATGTGTTCGGTTTGGGCATTCGTCGTAAGTCGTTTTTAGCGGGTACTTTTTCTCGTCATGATGCTTTGCGTTTTAATGTGATTCAAGTGGTTGCGAATGTGATTATTTTTGGTTTGATTTTACCGACGTTAGAGGTCTTTTTCTATCAGGCTTCTACGGCAGTTGTTTTTATTAATGGTTGGATTTTTAGTATGATTAATTCGATTCTGATTGCCATTTTCACAACAGCTTTGTTTAAATTGATTGCTAATCGTGTGAAAGAAAAAGCGTAAATATAACATATAAAGAATACAAAAAATATTTCCTGATTTAGCTAGGACGCCAGCAGCTTCGCGATGCGAATCTCATGGCTAAAATTTGAGCCTAAGGTCTCAAATTTTCCAACAGTGATAGAAATACTTCCCAGTATTTCTATCACTCAAGCTAAAAAGGAAATATTTTTTGTATTCTTTATTTTTTACGTAGTGAACATTTGGTAGCTGAAGTGATAGAAATGGTAATTGAGTTTATATCGTAAAGGAGAACTTACGATAAAACATCAAAATTAAATTTCTGTTTTTATATGATACGTAAGAATATCGTCTAAGAAAATTAAATAACATTAATAAAGAAATAAAAAATATTTTTTTATAGCTATAGCGATTTAATCGCTAAGGAAAATTTGAGACCAAGGCTCAAATTTTAGCCATGAGACCGTCAGGTCTGCTGTCGTCCTAGCTATACGAAAAATTGTTTTTTATTTCTTTATTTTACTCTAAGAACTTTTCCTTCAAAATCTTGTTAAAAAGTTATCATGGTAGTAAAATAAGCGTATACATAGATAGATAAATTAAAAGGGGGAAACTATCATGAATCGTTTGCAAAAAATTTGTTTAGCTGTTATTTGGAATATTGGAGCTTTTGCCGGTTGTGTGCTAAGTTCATTTGATTATCGTTTTATAATCTTTTTCCTAATTACATTAATCACTACACCTCTTGTTATTAAGTTATTCTACAAAATTTATTCAAAAAAATTTTGTAGAATAACTTCAAAATAATTGAATGCTCTTACCACATCAACAATTAATTTCTATTTTTGTAAGAGGTGTAAGAACGTAACGTTAGAAAACTAAATAACTAAAATAAAGAAATAAAAAATAATTTTTTGTAGCTATAGTGATAGAATCGCTGGATAGTGATTTTATCACAAAGGAAAATTTGAGACCGAGGCTCAAATTTTAGCCATGAGACGGAAGGGCTGCTGGCGTCCTAGCTACACAAAAAATTATTTTTTATTTCTTTATGTTACGTTTTAAGGATTTCCTCTTGCTTATTGATACAAATCGTGATTGAATAAAAGACAAGTAGATTTAATTTAGAAATGGAGGTCATTTCATGACAAAAGAATTTAATAGTTTTACACTCGTAGAACAAAAACCATTACCAGATATCCGTTGCGATTACTATTTATACAAACATGACAAAACAGGCGCTCAAGTCATGTACTTAAAAACAGATGATGACAACAAAGCATTCTCCATCGCATTCCGCACACCACCATATGACGACAACGGAATTGCGCACATTATCGAACACTCTGTATTAAACGGATCAAAAAAATACCCAACAAAAGAACCATTTGTAGAATTATTAAAAGGTTCCCTACAAACATTTTTAAACGCATGGACATTCTCTGATAAAACAATGTATCCAGTAGCTTCAAGAAATCAGAAAGATTTTGAGAATTTAATGGACGTTTATTTAGATGCGGTATTTTATCCAAATCTTTTATCAAACCCACAAATCTTAATGCAAGAAGGATGGCATTATCATTTAGAAAATAAAGAAGATGAATTAACGTATAAAGGCGTAGTTTATAACGAAATGAAGGGAGCATTTTCTCAACCAGAATCAGAATTAAACCGTTTAGTTGAACCAACATTATTCCCTGACACAATTTATAAACACGTTTCTGGAGGAATGCCAGCTTCAATTCCAACATTAACTCAAGAAAAATTCATTGATTTCCATCAAACGTATTATCACCCAAGTAATGCTCGAGTAACTTTATATGGGAATTTAGATTTACCAAAAGCAATGGAACAATTATCAGAATACTTTGATGCTTTTGAAGCAAAAGAGGTTCCATTTGTAGGCTACAAACAAGAACCATTTACAAGAGTAAAAGAACTGACAAGTACGTATTCTGTTTCTAAAGGAGACTCAACGGAAAATAAAACACTGTTAGAATATGCTTGGGCTACTGGCACAAGTACTAATGGAGAAGAAGGAATTGCTTTAAGCATTTTAGATGAATTGTTATTAGGTAGTAATACAGCACCACTGAAGAAAGCTTTATTAAAAGCGAATATCGGTAGTGATGTTATGGGAGGGTATTCTGCTTACACGTATTCTCCAACATTTGAAGTGATTTTAAAAGATACAGATGCTGATAAAAAAGAACAATTTGTTCAAATTATTCAACAGGAATTACAACGTTTAGTAGAAGAAGGTATTTCTAAAAAAGCGATTCAAGCTGCTTTAAATAAAACAGCTTTCCGTTATAAAGAATTAACAGCTTTAGAAGGAAGCACACCAAAAGGTGTGATGTATGGAATGAATGCTTTAACAAGTTGGTTATATGATGGAAGTCCATATGTATCATTTGAATACCAACAACATTTAGATGCTATTCAAGCTAAAGTTGAAGAAGGCTATTTTGAAAATCTTATTCAAAAATATTTATTAGACAATACTCATGCTGCAATCATTACTCTAAAACCAGAACCAGGTTTATTAGAAGAAAAAGAAGCTGAATTAGCTAAAAAATTAGCAGAGTACAAAGCAAGTTTAAGCGAAGAAGAATTAGACCAATTAGTAGAAACAACTCAAAAATTAATTGAAAGACAAGAATCTCCTGATAGCCCAGAAGATTTAGCGAAAATTCCGACTCTATCGATTGATGATATTCAAAAGAAAGCAACTCATTATCCATTAACCGTTGAAGAAGGAAAAGACACGCCGACTTTCTTACATTATGAAGACTTTACAGCAGGTATTTCATATGCGAAATATTTCTTTGATATGAGAGGCGTTAAAACAGAAGAAATTCCAGTAGCGGCGTTTGTCACTGAATTATTAGGTGAAATTAGTACAAAACATTTTGCTGATGAAGATTTAAATACAGAGATGGATTTCTATACAGGTGGAATTTCAACAAATACTTTTGTCATGACAGAAGATGTTGCGAAAAATGTCTATTATCCATTCTTCACAGTTTCAGGAAAAGCATTGTCACAATATTTACCAAAATTAATTGAATTAGTAGAAGAAATTGTCTTACGTTCAAACTTGGAAGACTATGATAAAATTAAAGAATTGTTATTAAATACAAAAGCTAACTTAGAAATGCATATGAATTATGCTTCGCATACAATTGCTGTTCGTCGATTAGAATCATACTATTCAGAAGGCGCAAAATATGCTCAAGCATTAGAAGGTATTGATTACTATGATTATATTTCTGATTTAGTGAAGCATTACGATGAGAGAAAAGAAAGCTTTAGTCAACAATTGATAGCTGTACTTCGTCAAATTTTAAATATTAATGGAGTGACTGCAACATTTGTCGGAAGTAAAGAAGACTTTGAACAATTCAAAGCATTATCTCAATCATTCTTCCAACAGTTATCACAAGAGGAAGTGACACCACAACCATTCACATCTCCTGTTGAAATTTTAAACGAAGGGTTTAAAACAGCTCAAGAAATTCAATATGTAGCAAAAGGTTACAATCAAACATTACTAGGAGTTCCATTTGAAGGTTCTAATGCATTTTTACAAACGGTTTTAGGATTAGATTATTTATGGAATACCGTTCGTGTTAAAGGTGGAGCATACGGTGGAATGAGTGTCATTGGTGGAAAAGGTGAAGTAGCTGCTGTGTCATACCGTGATCCAAACTTAGTGGAAACTCTAAAAACTTATGATGGACAAGTTCAATATTTAGAAAATTACAATCCATCTAAAGAAGAATTTGAGAAAAACCTTATTGGAACATTTAGTAGCATTGATCGTCCATTATCTGCAAATCAAAAAGGAAATATCGCATTCACACGTTACTTTACACATGTGACAACTGAACTTGTTCAAAAAACTCGTGATGAAGTTTTAAATGTAACACCAGAAAAAGTTCGTTCATTTGCATCAACAATGGAAAAGGTATTAGCTCAAAATGCCTTTGTAGTAGTGGGTAACGATGTGAAAATTGAACAAAATAAAGAAATTTTCAAAACAATCCGTTCATTATTTAATGATTAATTGTTTGAGTTAATTTTAAGTATCGTTAAAAGAGGAATTTTCTATTAGTAGAAGTTCCTCTTTTATGTTGCAAAATTTTTATATTGCTAGAGTGTGTCATTTAGGATTTTGTTTGTGTTTTTATGCATTTAATTATACAATGGCAAAGTGAGAGTTTAAGAAAAAGGAGATTTACAGTAAATGAAATTAAGAAATATCGCATTATCATTATCTGCGTTAGTATTATTCACTTTACCAACAGTTGGTGCTCAAGAAGAAACAGCCCCACAAGGTAAAGGTTGGCAAACTATTAATGGACAACAATATTTTATAAAAGAAGATGGATCAAAAGCTACGTCTTCATGGATTGATCGTTCATATGTAGATAAAGACGGCAAAAAAGTTATTGCTTCTTTCATTTATGATGAAAATTACAAGTCTTATTTTTATTTAAAAGCGGATGGTAACTATGCTGAAAATCAATGGTTAGAAATTGGTGGCAAATGGTACTATTTCAAAGAATGGGGCTATATGGCTAAGAGTGAATGGAAAGGGAATTACTATTTAAATCCAAGTGGTGCCATGGCGAAAAAAGAATGGATTTACGATAATAAATATAGTTCATATTTCTATTTGAAAGCAGATGGAAAATATGCTGATAAAGAATGGATTCAAGATGGAAATAAATGGTATTACTTACTATCAGGTGGGTACTTAGCAACTCGTCAATGGGTCAGTGATTATTTTGTCAACGGTGAAGGAGCTATGATGGCAAAAGAATGGTTATTTGATCCACAATATAATGCGATGTTCTATTTAAATGCTGATGGGAAATATGCTCGTAGTCAATGGGCTCAAATTGATGGAAAATGGTATTACTTCAAAGCGAATGGTGCTAGAGCAGAAAAAGAATGGGCAGGTAATTATTATTTAGGTGAATCCGGAGTAATGGCAACAGGAGTTGTAACAGTGGGAGATACGAAATATACTTTCTCAGATACTGGTGAAATTCAAAAGCAAGAGCGATTAGAATGGGGTTGGGTACAAAAAAATGGCCAACGTTATTTCTTAAATCGCCGTCAAGAACAAGTGGGCGGAAGTGATGCGAAGAAAGTTATCGATGTCAGTGAACATAATGGAAAAATCCAAAACTGGAGTAGTGTTATTCGTGAAAATGGCATTGATGGAGTAATTGTTCGCCTAGGTTATTATGCATATGATGAAGATAAACAATTAGCATATAATATTAAAGAATTAAACCGTCTAGGAATTCCTTATGGAGTATATTTATATACGTATGCAGAAAATGAAACAGACGCAGAATTAGAAGCAAAACATACGATTAAATTAATGGAAAAATACCATATTCAACCAAGTTATCCAATTTATTATGATGTTGAAAATTGGGAATATGTTAATAAAGCAAAAGCAGCTCCAAAAGATACAGCAACTTGGGTGAAAATTGTGAATAAATACATGGATACAATGCATAAAGCGGGATATTCTAATGTAAGAATTTATAGTTATAGACATTTATTACAAACACGTTTAAATCATCCAGATATTTTAAAATATGTGGACTGGGTTGCTGCATATACAGATGCATTAGATTGGAATAATCCATATTATTCAGGTTTTAAAGGTTGGCAATATACTTCAAGCGAATACTTAAAAGGGATTAGTGGTCGAGTAGACGTTAGCGTTTGGTATTAATAAATATAAGAAATATGAAAAAAGTCAGACATAAGTCTGGCTTTTTTTAGTGATGACAACAACGACATTGACCTGGTATACAAGTACAAGCTAGATGTTCAGGTGCATCGATTTCTTTTTCTTGTAATAATTTTTGTAATTGATGAGTGTCCTGTTTTGTTAATTGAGATTTTTGAATAAGTAAGGATAATAATTCACCTTGTTTTTTCTGACAAACATGACTTAATAATTCATTGCATTCTAAATCTAGTAATTCTTCTTCTGTTACTGTTGCGACATATTGATAAGGTCTTTTTGAAGTTGGTATAATAAATTCCTTTTTCAACAGTCGATTGATAAGAGTTTTAATCGTAGCAGCTTGCCAGTTGAAATTTGTAGATAATGCTTCAATGATAAAAGTACTCGTGCATTTTGGGTTTGCCCAAATTACTCGAAGAACTTGTCTTTCTGATGCGCTAATTGTATGAGAAAGTGTCATTTTTCTTCTCCTTTCTTTGATATTAATAAGTGTAAATCTGAAAAATCTCTTTGTCAATATATTGATAGAAACTAAACTATATTACTATATTTTGTGTTGTTCTTCATGTGAAATACTAAATATAGAATCTTTTGGTTGATATAAGACTGGAAAGTAGATATAATAAAGAGGTATGAAATAGAGGAGTAAGTATGAAAGTAGTTTTTTTATCATTAACTGGACAGACGAGAAGATTTGTTCAAAAATTAGAGTTACCAACTGTAGAAATTACACCACAAAATGTATTTCTAACTATGGATGAATCGTATATTATTATAAGTCCTACTTATGATATGGAAGTATTTGAATATTTTCAAGATTTTATTGAAACAGGTAATAACCAAGCTTTATTAAAAGGAGTAGCTGGTTCTGGAAATCGCAATTTTAATACTTCCTTTTGTCAAACAGCAAAAATCATTTCTACTACTTATGACGTTCCACTATTGCATTGTTTTGAGTTTCATGGAACTCAAAAAGACGTAACTATAATAAAGGAAAAGGTGAGCGAACTTGGATAGTCCAAAATTAATTAGTAAATCTCAAGAAGTAACATATTTTTCATTAAATAATGAATTGAACCGTCCGGTTGATGGGAAAATTCCTTTACATAAGGATAAAGAAGCAGTACGTGCATTCTTCCTAGAGCATGTTAATCCAAATACCGTATTTTTCTATACATTAGATGAAAAATTAGATTATTTAATTGAACATGATTATTTAGAAGAAGAGTTTTTAAATAAATATGACCGTGAATTTGTTAAAAGCTTAATGCAAGAAATTTATAAGAAAAAATTCCGTTTTCGTTCATTTATGTCAGCATTTAAGTTTTATAAACAATATGCTTTAAAAACAAATGATGGCGAACGTTATTTAGAACGTTTTGAAGATCGTATTGTCTTTAATGCTTTATTTTTAGCAGATGGAGATGAACAATTAGCTAGAGATTTAGCTGAAGAAATGATTCATCAACGTTATCAACCTGCGACACCAACATTTTTAAATGCTGGAAGAAAACGTCGTGGTGAATTAGTGTCTTGTTTCTTAATTCAAACAACAGATGACATGAATAGCATTGGTCGTACCATTAACTCTGCTTTACAACTTTCAAGAATTGGTGGGGGAGTTGGAGTAAGCTTATCAAATGTTCGTGCAGCTGGAGACCCAATTAAGAAAATTGAAAATGCTTCTAGCGGGGTTGTTCCAATTATGAAATTATTAGAAGATAGTTTCAGTTATTCAAACCAATTAGGACAACGTAATGGTGCAGGAGCCGTTTATTTAAATGTTTTCCACCCAGATATTGTATCATTCTTGTCGACTAAAAAAGAAAATGCGGATGAAAAAATTCGTGTTAAAACATTATCATTAGGGCTAGTAGTTCCAGATAAGTTTTACGAGTTAATTAAGAATGATGATATGATGTATTTATTTAGTCCATATGATGTAGAACGTATTTATGGGGTTCCTTTCTCTTATGTAGATATTACAAAAGAGTATGAGAATATGGTGAATAATCCAGATATTCGTAAATCAAAATTACGTGCACGTGATTTAGAACAAGAAATTAGTAAATTACAACAAGAATCTGGTTATCCATATATCGTAAATATTGATACAGTGAATAAAGCAAATCCAATTGATGGAAAAATCATTATGAGTAACTTATGTTCAGAAATTTTACAAGTACAAAGTCCTTCAGTGATTAATAATGCACAAGAGTATGAAGTGCTTGGAACGGATATTAGTTGTAATTTAGGTTCTACAAATATTGTTAATTTAATGCAATCACCTGATTTTGAACGCTCGATTGAAGTGGCGGTTCGTGCATTAACATTTGTCACAGATCATTCAAGTATTGATGCAGTTCCAACCGTTAAAAATGGAAACCAAAAAGCTCATACAATTGGTTTAGGAGCAATGGGCTTACATACATTCTTTGCATTAAATCAAATGGAATATGGTTCTCCTGAATCGATTGAAGTGACAGATTTATACTTCCGTCTATTGAATTTCTATACATTAAAAGCAAGTCATAAAATTGCGAAAGAACGTGGCTTAACATTTGATGGCTTTGAAAAATCTGCCTATGCATCAGGAACTTATTTCGATGCTTATACAGAATCAGATGTAGAAATTAAATCTGAAAAAGTAAAAGAAATTTTTGCAAACTTACCAATTCCAACTGCAGAAGATTGGAAACAATTAAAAGCAGATGTTATGGCTGATGGATTATATCATCAAAATCGTTTAGCAATTGCTCCAACAGGCTCAATCAGCTATGTAAATGAAACAAGTGCAAGCTTGCATCCAATTACTCGTTTAATTGAGGAGCGTCAAGAGAAGAAAACTGGTAAAACATATTATCCAGCACCATTCTTATCAAATGAAACATTACCATATTATAAATCAGCTTATGATATTGATATGCGTAAAGTGATTGATGTATATGCAGCGGCTCAAAAACATATTGACCAAGGAATGAGTTTAACATTATTCATGCGTTCTGAATTACCAGAAGGATTATATGAATGGAAAAATGGTCGTACAAGAAAAATGACAACAAGAGATTTAAATATCTTAAGAAACTATGCTTGGAATAAAGGAATCAAATCGATTTATTATGTTCGTACATTTACAGAAAATAATGATGAAATTGGAAGTAATGGTTGCGAAAGTTGTAGTATTTAATTCAAAAAAGGAGACTTATCATGAGTGAGAAACGATATTTTAATGAGATTTTGTCACAAAATGCTTCTGCCCCAGTAGCTTATTATAAAGCAATCGACTGGAACCAAGTAGAAGATATGATTGATAAAATGACATGGGAAAAGTTAACCGAGCAATTTTGGTTAGATACTCGTATTCCTGTTTCAAATGACTTAGATGACTGGAGAACATTATCCCCAGCTGAAAAAGATGTTGTAGGGAAAGTATTTGGAGGATTGACTTTATTAGATACATTGCAATCTGAAGAAGGTGCAAGTCTGATGAAAGACTATGTTCGTACACAACATGAAGAAGCAGTATGGAATAATATTCAATTTATGGAATCTGTTCATGCGAAAAGTTATTCAACGATTTTCAGTACTTTACATACAAAAGCTGAAATCGAAGAAATTTTTGAGTGGACAAATAATAATGAGTTTTTACAATACAAAGCTCAAAAAATTAATGAAATTTATCAAAGTAGAGATGCACTAAAAATGAAAGTAGCTTCAACGATGTTAGAAACATTTTTATTCTATAGTGGATTCTTTACACCATTGTATTATTTAGGAAATAATAAATTAGCCAATGTAGCGGAAATTATTAAATTAATTATTCGTGATGAATCTGTTCACGGAACTTATACAGGCTATAAATTCCAACAAGGATACAATGAATTACCTTTAGAAGAACAAGAAACTCTTAAAATGTGGGTTTATCAATTATGTTTAGAATTGTATCAAAATGAAGTGAAGTATACTCAATCAATTTATGATCAAGTTGGTTGGACTGAAAAAGTAAAAGTATTCATTCGATATAATGCGAATAAGGCTTTACAAAATTTAGGGTTTGATCCATTATTCCCAGATACAGCTGAAGATGTGGATCCAATTGTGATGAATGGTATTTCAACAGGTACAAGTAATCATGACTTCTTCTCTCAAGTAGGGAATGGTTATTTACTTGGAACAGTAGAAGCTATGGAAGATGATGATTATTCTAAATGGATGTGATCTAAATAAAGACTTTTATGCAACGCATAAAAAGTCTTTATTTGTGTTTAAATGGACAAGAATCAAGGTGATCATTGATGATGCCAGATGCCTGTAAAAATGAATAGAGGGTAGTCGGTCCGATAAACTTGAATCCAAGTTTTTTGAATTCTTTACATAATTGATCGGTAAGTGGAGTAGAAGATGGAACTTCTTCCATCGTTTCCCAGTGATTGATAATAGGAGTGTGGTCGAACTTACTCCATAAAAATTCATGAAAACTTCCGTATTGATTTTGTAGTTGCAAAATAATTTTCGCATTTTGAATAGTGGCTTCAATCTTTTGACGATGACGAATGATTTTAGGATTTTGAAGTAAGTGTTCTATATTATTTTTTGTAAATTGACTAACTTTATGGATTTCAAATTGGTTAAAGGCCTCTCTAAATCCTTCCCTTTTTTTCAAAATAGTCGACCAACTGAGACCTGCTTGCATGACTTCTAATGTTAAAATCTCAAATAGTTTTTGATCCTCAAAACAAGGAATGCCCCATTCTTCATCGTGATATTTTTGATCAAGTTCAGAAATAGTTGCCCAAGCACAACGCATAAAAATCGCCTCCTTTAAGAATGGGAAAATTATATCATGATGAAGAGGTAAAAGCTAATAAATGATTGATATAACTTGACTTTTGAAGGAAAAATCAGTAATATTAATCCAGTAAATATGATGTTGAAAATGAGACAATCATTCTAAATATGGATAGAGAGAACGGGATAGGTGGAAGCCGTTTGATAGGGAATGTATTGTGGCGCATTGGAGTCAATCAACAATGAAGCTTAGATTAGTCTAAGAAATTAGGGTGGAACCGCGATGAATCGTCCCTATGTATGCTTTTTTAGTGTACATAGGGATTTTTTTATAGGGAAAAGGAGGAAAGACTTCGTTTTGCATTAAGAGATTCTAGGTAAATTTTATCCTGTCATAAAAATTATAGAAAGTAGGAATACTATGTCAAAAAAATTAACAGTACAAGAAATTATTTTAACATTACAAAATTATTGGTCAAATCAAGGCTGTTTATTATTACAAGCTTATGATACTGAAAAAGGTGCTGGAACAATGAGTCCATATACTTTTTTACGTGCTATTGGACCAGAACCATGGAATGCTGCCTATGTAGAACCATCTCGTCGTCCAGCTGATGGTCGTTATGGTGAAAATCCAAACCGTTTATTCCAACATCACCAATTCCAAGTTGTCATGAAACCATCTCCTGAAAATATTCAAGAGTTATATTTAGGAAGCCTAGAAGCTCTTGGAATTGATCCATTAGAACATGATATTCGTTTCGTAGAAGATAACTGGGAAAATCCATCATTAGGCTGTGCTGGTCTTGGGTGGGAAGTATGGTTAGATGGAATGGAAGTGACTCAATTTACATACTTCCAACAAGTAGGGGGATTAGAATGTCACCCAGTAACAAGTGAAATTACTTATGGTTTAGAACGTTTAGCTTCTTATATCCAAGAAGTAGAAAGTGTTTATGATTTAGTATGGACTGGTGATGTAAAATATGGAGATATTTTCAAACAACCAGAATTTGAACATTCTAAATATGCATTTGAAGAAAGTAATCCTGAATTATTAATGCAATTATTTACAGAATATGAAAAAGAAGCAACAATCTTAATGGAAAAAGGTCTTGTTCACCCAGCTTATGACTGTGTATTGAAATGCTCTCATGCCTTTAACTTAATGGATGCACGTGGCATTATTTCTGCGACAGACCGTGCAGGATTTTTAGGTCGTATTCGTAAAATGGCCCGTACCATTGCTAAAACATTCGTAGCTGAAAGAGAATCTTTAGGATTCCCATTATTGAAAGACTAATAGGATAGGCTAGTAACATTAGGAGGACAATTATGACAAAATCATTATTATTAGAAATTGGTTTAGAAGAATTACCAGCGCAATATGTTCGTACAAGTTCAGAACAATTAGCGACTCGTGTGGAAGACTTTTTCAAACAAGAAAACTTATCATTTGAATCTGTAGAAGCTTTTGCAACACCAAGAAGATTAGCTATTCGTGTAAATGGATTAGAAGAAGAGCAAGAAGATCGTGTTGAAATCTTTAAAGGTCCATCTCTAGCAATCGCACAAAAAGATGGCGTATGGACAAAAGCTGCTGAAGGATTTGTTCGTGGAAAAGGTTTAACAACAGACGATATTTACGTAGAAACAATTAAAGATGTAGAATATATCCACGTGAAACAATTATTAGAAGGTAAATCAACAAAAGAAGTTGTTAAGAAATTATCTTCAGTTATTACCGATATGAAATTCCCAGTTACAATGCGTTGGGCTGCTCATACGTTTGAATATTTACGTCCAATTCACTGGATTGTTGCTTTATATGGAGAAGAAGTCATTGAAGAAATTCAAGTATTAGATGTAAAAGCTGGACGTGTTTCAAGAGGACATCGTTTCTTAGGAAAAGATACTGAGATTGCAAAACCAGAACAATATGAAAAAGCTTTAGCTGAACAATTTGTTATTGTAAATCAAGATGAAAGAAAAGCATTAGTTCGTAAACAAATTGAAGAGTTAGCCGCTAAAAATGCTTGGACAGTTCCAATTGATGAAGAATTATTAGAAGAAGTAAGCTCTATTTTAGAATATCCAACAGCTTTTGCTGGAACATTTGATGAAAAATATTTAGTAGTTCCAGAACCAGTATTAGTAACTTCTATGAAAGAACATCAACGTTATTTTGTAGTATACAATGCAAAAGGTGAATTACAACCTTATTTCATTTCTGCACGTAACGGAAATGACTACATGATTGAAAATGTGGCAAAAGGAAATCAAAAAGTATTAACAGCTCGTCTAGAAGATGCTTTATTCTTCTATGAAGAAGATAAAAAAGTTCCAATGACAGCTTTCTTGAAGAAATTAGAAACATTAAACTTTCACGCGAAAATTGGTTCAATGACTGAAAAAATGAATCGTGTCCAATTATTAGTAGGCCGTATTGCAAGTGAATTAAATGTGGATGAAAAAGATATTCAAACTGCACAACGTGCAGCTGCCATTTACAAATTTGACCTAGTAACAAATATGGTTGGTGAATTCCCTGAATTACAAGGAATTATGGGTGAAATTTATGCGAAAAATTATGGGGAAACTCCAGAAGTAGCTAGAGCAATTCGTGAACATTATATGCCAATTAGTGCTGATGGTGAACTACCTTCATCAGTACCAGGAGCATTATTAGCGATTGCAGATAAATTAGATACATTCTTAAGCTTTACAGCAGCAGGTATGTTACCAACAGGATCAAATGACCCTTATGCATTACGTCGTCAAGTAATGGGATTAGTACAAATTTTAGAAGCGTTCGAATGGCACTTAGAAATTGATGATTTTGCTAAAACATTATTAGCATTGGATTATGCAGCATTCTTAGTGGATAAGAAAGAAGATGTTCAAGCATTTATTTTAGGATTTATTCGTGAAAGACTTGCACAAAGAATGACTTCAATTTCAAAACGTCATGATGTGATTGAAGCAGTATTAAATTCTAACTCTAATAGTGTTCCAGAAAAAATGCAGGCAGTAGCAGTATTAGAAAAAGAAGTATCTAATGCGGCAATCAAAGATATTACTGAAGCATTAAATCGAGTGATTAATATTAGTGCAAAAGGATTTGCAGAAGCTCGTCATTCTTCAAAATACTCATTAGATAAAGTTGAGACAGAAAGTGAACGTCAATTAGTAGAATCAATTTCTACTTTAAGAAAAGACTTCGAGAACTATTCAGCTCAAGAAAAATTTGCAGCATTTGCAACGATTACTCCAAAAATTCATGAATTCTTTAATGAAAACATGGTCATGGTCGATAATGAAGAAATTCGTGCAAATCGTTTACGTTTCTTACGTGAATTAGCACTAATGATTTTAGAGTTTGCTGATTTTACAGAGTTAATTGTTAAATAGTCACTAAAAATAAGAAAGGAGTAAATCCTAATGGCAGTTTTTTATGATCGTGCGACGATATGGGTGAAAGCCGGAGACGGTGGTAACGGTATGGTAGCATTTAGAAGAGAAAAATACGTCCCAGATGGAGGTCCTGCTGGTGGAGATGGCGGACGAGGCGGTAGTGTCATTTTTAAAGTCGATTCAGGACTTAGAACGTTATTAGATTTCCGTCACAAACGTCATTTCAAAGCAAAACCTGGTGAAAATGGGATGAGTAAAAGTATGTATGGTCGTGGAGCAGATGACTTAATTGTTAAAGTACCTGCTGGAACGATTGTTCGTAATGCTCAAACAAAAGAATTGATTGCAGACTTAGTAGAAGTAGATCAAGAAGTAGTCGTAGCAAAGGGTGGTCGTGGAGGCCGTGGAAATATTCGCTTTGCTACTCATAAAAATCCGGCTCCAGATATTGCTGAAAATGGAGAACCAGGAGAAGAATTTGAAATTGAATTAGAATTAAAAGTATTAGCAGATGTAGGATTAGTTGGATTCCCATCTGTTGGAAAATCAACTTTGTTATCGGTAATTTCTAGCGCAAAACCAAAAATTGCGGATTATCATTTTACAACTTTAAATCCACAATTAGGGATGACACAAGCTCCAAATGGTGAGCAATTTGTTGTAGCCGACCTTCCTGGGTTAATCGAAGGAGCTCATATGGGTGTTGGTTTAGGAATCCACTTCTTAAAACATATTGAACGTACAAAAGTATTACTACATGTCATTGATATGGCTTCAATGGAAGGAAGAAATCCTTACGAAGATTATCAAGTGATTATGCAAGAACTAGGCTCTTATCATTTAAGGTTATTAGAACGTCCAATGATTATTGTGGCAAATAAAATGGATCAACCACAGTCTGAAGAATTATTAGAACAATTTAAAAAAGATTTACAAGAAAACTTATCAGATAGTCAAGAAATGCCTGAAATCTTCCCAATTTCTGCTTATCGTAAAGATGGATTACAAGCACTACTAGCAAGAACAGCAGAAATATTAGAAGAAACAGAATTCTTCCCATTAGATGAGGTACAAGAAGCTCAAACTCATATGGTTTATGGATTGGAAGAAGAAGAACGTCCATTTGATATTACAAGAGATCCTGATGGTACATGGGTATTATATGGAGAAAAACTAGAAAAATTATTCTTAATGACGAATATGGAACATGATGAATCTGTGATGCGTTTTTCACGTCAATTACGTGGAATGGGCGTCGATGCTGCCTTACGTAGTCAAGGTGCTGAAAATGGAGATATGGTTAGAATTCGTAAATTTGTCTTTGAGTTTGTCGATTAGGTGATGTCATGATTGATAGAACTGAAATTGAAAAACGAGATTATATCGCAGCTTTTGATGGATTAAGAGCCATTGCGATTATGAGTATCGTAGGCCATCAAATGATGGCTTACCGTATTCCAGGTGGATTTCTAGGTTTAAATATCTTTTTATTATTGTCAGGTTATTTTATGACCGCTAGTCTAATGGATTCATTAATGAAAAATGGAAAAGTACCGTTAAAGTCATTTTTAACACGAAGATTAAAACGAATTATTGTCCCGACTTTTACGATGATTATAGCAGTAATTTTCTATTTACTGCTATTTCAAAGGGAACTCTTAGTGAATTTAAGAAGTACAATGGTTTCCAATTTATTCTTTATGAATAACTGGTGGCAAATTATTCAGGAAAATGATCATGCGATAACGGTATTAACGCAATCGCCATTTTCTCATTTATGGTATATGTCATTAGCAGTTCAATATTATTTATTGTGGCCAATTTTATTTGTATTCTTAAGTGTGATAATTAAAAAACACCAAGTGTTACAAAAAGTAGTCATTGTTCTTTTAGTAGCTTCTGTTTTGTTAATGATGACGAAAGATGTTTCAAATGCTCATTTCTTAAGAATTTTCTTTGGAACGGATACACGTGCTTTTTCTGTTCTAACGGGGGCAGTTGTAGCGTTATTATTCCCTATTCAAAAATTTTATGGGGAGTACAAGCAAAAATATCGTTATGAGTCGGTGATTCGATTTGTACCCATTGGATTATTAATTCTTCTATTATTTACGATGAAAGAGCATAGTCATCTAGCTTTTAGAGGTGGAATGTTTATTTTCGATGTGATTGTAGCGGCTTTAATCATGATTTCATTACATCCTAAATCTGTTACATCACTTATTTTCCGTTTAAAACCTTTAACAGTCATTGGTAGAAGAAGTCTTACTTATTATTTATGGTACTTACCATTATCGGTTTTATACCAAGCTAAGATTGGAGATACAAGTTCCACCCCTGTTTTACATAGAATGGTAGAAATTGTGTTATTAGTTATTTTAGGAGAACTTTGGTATCAATTATTTGAAAGAGGAAAATTCACTAAAGTCATGCAACGATTAACATCACAGTGGAGTCATTCAACACGTAGAACAGTAAAAGTAGTGTATCATTTTTCGATTGTCATGATTTTAGTAATTGGATTTATTCAAGCAAGTCCAAGATTATCTGCTCAAGAATCAGCTTTACAAGAAGTATTATTAGCTAGTGAATCTTTATCAAAAAACACTCGAAATACAGATAAAAAAATCGTTAAAACGATTAATAATATTCAAGGATTGAGTCGAGAAGAAACGGTATTTAGTTCGAATACTTCTATTACTTTTATTGGTGATACGATGTTATTAGCGATGGCTCAAGAAATTCCAACATTATATCCCAATGCCGTGATTAGTGCCAATCGAGATCTTCAAGTGTATGAACTCGGTGGAATGATTGACCAATTGAAACAACAAAAACAATTGGGAGATATCATTGTATTAATGGTTGGAAGTAATGGAGCTTATACGAAGGGACAATTAGATGCTGTTTTAAAAAATATTGGAATGGATAAACAAATATTTTTAGTATCAAATACGATTAATCGTACATGGCAACGTGAGATTAATCAAATTGCGAATCAATTAGCTGATAAATATTCCAATGTTTATTATATTGATTGGAAGACAGAATCAAGTACGCATCCAGATTGGTTCTATGAAAAAGCATCAATAGTAAATACAACTGGAGCCCATCAACAAGGATTATGGATTGCTAAAATGATTTATCAAACATTACGAGGTAGTTAGGAGCAAGTATGGAATTACAATTTTTAGGTACAGGTGCTGGAGTTCCAGCCAAAATGAGAAATGTTTCGTCAATCGCTTTGAAACTATTAGTTGAAAGAAATGAAATCTGGTTATTTGATTGTGGAGAAGCAACGCAACAACAAATTTTAAACACAACTATTCGACCAGGAAAAATAAAAAAAATATTTATTACGCATCTTCATGGAGATCATATTTTTGGCTTACCAGGCTTATTAACGAGTCGGTCATTCCAAGGTGGAGAAGATGAATTAATCGTTTATGGGCCAAAAGGCATTAAACGTTTTATTGATGCAAGTATTTCAGTTTCATATTCTAAACTTAGCTATCCATTGAAAGTTATTGAATTTGAAGAGGATGGAGTATTATTTTCTGATCAACAATTCAGAGTAGAAGCGATGAAGTTAGAACATGGTATTCCTTCTTATGGATTTCGAATCACAGAAGCTGACCAAATTGGTGAGTTAAAGGCAGAAGAATTAAGAGCTATAGGAGTCCCATTTGGTCCTGTCTTTGGTCGATTAAAACGTGGGGAAGTTGTTACTTTAGAGGATGGTCGTGTCATTGATGGAAAAGACTATGTGAGCGAGGATATTAAGGGACGTGTTGTTGTAATCTGTGGAGATACAAGATTTACTCCAAAAAGTATTACTTTAGCGCAAAATGCTAATGTTCTCGTTCATGAAGCTACTTATGAAGCGGATAAAGAAAAAACTGCTCGTCAACATTTCCATTCAACAAGTAAACAAGCGGCAACGATTGCTTTAGAAGCGAATGTTCAACAATTATATTTAACTCATATTAGTGCGCGTTATTTAGGGCATCAAGTGAGTCAATTAGAACAGGAAGCTCGTAAAGTATTCCCACAAACAAAAGTAGTTAAAGATTTTGATACATTTACGATTGGAAGAAATTAATATGGTAAAACGTGAACAGTTTTCAATAAATGGGAAAATGGTATTGATTACAGGAGCTAGTGGAGGCTTAGGCGAACAATTAGCTTATGAATGTGCCAAACAACAAGCCGGTTTAATATTAGTGGCAAGACGTGAGGAAGTCTTAAAGCAAGTAGCTAACACTTGTCAACAATGGACAAATCAACCCGTCTATTATTATGCCTGTGATTTATCGAATGCAGTTGAAGTAGAATTACTATTAGAAAAAATTCAATCCATTGATGTCGATATTGTCATTAATAATGCAGGTAGAGGCTATTTAAAACAAGCCGTTGATTTATCAAAAAAAGAAATTGAAGAAATGTTACAATTGAATTTATATACTTTAATTCAAATCACTCAACAATATCTTCCTAAATTTATTCTGAAAAAATCAGGAATGTTTGTACAAATTGCTTCTCAAGCTGGAAAAACAGCAACTCCAAAAACTTCGGTTTATTCAGCTTCAAAATTTGGAGTGTTAGGTTATTCCAATTCTCTACGATTAGAATTAAAAGAACAAGGCATTCATGTAATGACGGTCAATACTGGACCAATTGCTACTCAATTTTTTGAAAAAGCAGAACCAACAGGAAAATATTTAGCAAGTGTGTCTAGGTATGTTTTAACAAGTGAGGAAGTTGCAAGAAAAATTGTTCGAGGAATGAAACTTCAAAAAAGAGAAGTGAATGTACCGTATAGTATGAATCTTGCAGCAAAATTAAACTTCTGTTTCCCAAAAATCGGAGACATGAGTATTTTAAAATTATTTAATAAAAAATAAGTTCTGGAGGTGATAGGATGTCTTTTGCAAATGCTAAATGGGATTTAGTGAATAATGAGATAGAAGAAAGCTCTAAAGACATTGCGAAAGCATTAGGACTTTCTCCTTTATTGATTCAAATTTGTAGGAGAAGAGGATATCAAACTGAGGAACAAATTCAAGAATTTCTATCATCTTCACCGACATTATGGCATGATCCATATTTAATGTATGATATGGAAAAAGCAATTCAACGTATTCAACAAGCGATTGAAACGGATGAAAGTATTTTAATATTCGGGGACTATGATGCTGACGGTATTACTAGTACTGCAGTATTATACGAAACATTAGAAATGATGGGTGCACAAGTAGAATATTACCTACCAAATCGTTTTATAGATGGATACGGTCCGAATATCCGTGTTTTTGAAGAGTATCTTGAAAAAGGAGTATCTTTAATTATAACGGTTGACTGTGGAATTGCTGCTCATGAAAGTGTTGAATGGGCAATGAGTCAACAATGTGATGTTATTGTAACAGATCACCATGAGATTCCTCCTGTTCTCCCTAAAGCTTATGCAGTGATTCATCCTCGCCATCCCGATGGTGAGTATCCATTTGGAGATTTATCTGGAGCAGGAGTTGCTTTTAAATTAGCACATGCATTATTAGGAGAACTTCCTGTTGAATTAGCTGAAATTGCTTGTATTGGAACAATCGCAGACTTAGTTAGCTTAACAGATGAAAATCGTAGTTTAGTAAAATTAGGCTTACAACAATTAAATCAAACAGAGAGAATTGGATTAAGTTATTTGTTTCAAGAATTACAATTAAATCCTGGTTCAATAGATGAAAAAACGATAGGATTTCAAGTAGGACCTTGTTTAAATGCGCTTGGAAGACTTGGAGATGCGACTCCAGGTGTAGCTCTCTTTACAACTTTTGATGATGAAGTGGCCCAAGAAGTTGTGACTTTAATGCAACAAGAAAATGCCAAAAGAAAGCAAATTGTAGATGATATTACAGCAGAAGCTTTAGAATTAGCTAAATCTCAAATAGATCATAAAGTGTTAGTATTAGCTCAATCTAATTGGCATGAAGGTGTATTAGGAATTGTTGCGAGTCGAATCGTCGAACAATTACAAAAACCGACGATTGTTTTAGGAATTCAACCAGATGGATTAATGGCAAAAGGTTCTGCAAGATCTTGCGCTCAGTTTAATCTCTATGATGCACTAACGGAATGCCAAGAGTCTTTAGCTAAATTTGGAGGCCATCATATGGCTGCTGGGCTTAGTGTAGAAACGGTGAAGCTACCAGGATTTATGGAAGCTATCGAAACTTATGCGAAACAACATCCTGAATTATTTGAAGAGGAAAAAGTGATTAGTGTTGAAGAATCATTATCACTTTCTCAAGTAAATGTTGAGTTTATTGATTCTCTTCAAGCATTAAAACCTTATGGAACGAACAATGCTGAACCGATTTTTAAAATTAGTAATATATTAGTTGGTCAAAAACAAAAGATTGGAGCTCAACAGCAGCATTTAAAATTAACGTTGAATTCTGAACAGAATCAGTTACAGGCTTTAATTTTTAATAAAGGAGAATGGGCAGATAGCTTAAATCTTCAAGCAGAGGTTGAAGTCATTGGAACTTTAGAAATCAATGAATGGCAACAAAATCGTTTACCTCAATTAATGTTAAAAGATATCTCTGTTAAAGATGCATTAATTTTTGATTGGCGTACAAATAAAATTCGCCCAGAGCATTTATCAGTGAAGAGGGCAGCTTATTTAGTTGAAAGAGATGCTCTAAAACCATTAGTGAGTGAAAGAATTGATACAACTTCTAAAGTATTCTCAATAGAAGAATGGATGAAAGAAGTACAGCAAGATGATTTTGAATCTATTGTATTATTTGATTGTCCAAAATCTAAAGAAGTCATTCAAGAATTCCGTAAACACTCATATATGCAAAAAATGTATATCATTGCATATACGCCAAAATCTATTATGACAATGGGGATTCCGACAAGAGAACGCTTTGTGGCTGTATATCAATATTTAAAAACACATTCGAATGTTCCTTATAATGAAAAAACTGGAGAATTAGCTAATTATTTAAAAATTCCATTAGATCAATTTAAAGTGATTTTAAAAGTGTTTTTTGAATTAAAATTTGTTATAATAGAAAACGGCTGTTTAAGATTGAATCCAGAATCCACATCAATGGATTTAATGCAGTCAACCTTAATGAAACAATTGCAAGAAGAACTTTGGCTCGAAAGAGTATTTATCTATAGTCAATTTTCCGAATTAACGAATTGGCTGACAAATATGGAGGAAGAAAAATGAATTTAAAAAATTACATTGCAAGTGTACCAAACTATCCTAAAGAAGGAATTATTTTTAGAGATATTTCACCTTTAATGGCAGATGGGAAAGCATACCAATATGCGACACAACAAATCGTAGATTATGCAAAAAGCAGAGGAGCTGACATGATTGTTGGTCCTGAAGCTCGTGGATTTATCGTTGGATGTCCTGTTGCCTATGAATTAGGAATTGGTTTTGCACCTGCTCGTAAAAAAGGTAAATTACCTCGTGAAACAGTTTCTGTAGAATATGATTTAGAATACGGTACTGCAGAATTGCATTTACATAAAGATGCTGTAAAACCAGGACAAAAAGTATTAATTTGTGATGACTTATTAGCGACAGGTGGAACTATGGATGCTTGTGCAAAATTAGTTGAAAAATTAGGCGGAGAAGTAGTTGGTTTAGCATTTTTAGTGGAATTAACAGACTTAAAAGGCCGTGAAAAAATCGAAGGATATGACATCTTTACATTGATGGAATACACTGAAGACGAAAGATAAAGAAATAGATTTTTCTGAGGTAGTAACGAAAGCCATGAGATTCGCATTTGCGAATATCATGGCTTTTATGCTTATCTAATGCTTTCTAATATTTTTTGTACGGTTTCTAAATTAAAATGTTTTTGTTCTTTCAGTAATTGGACAATTTGTGGAATTTCTTCTTCTGTTGCTCCAACTGTTAAAGCTAGAGATTTTACTTGTAAATTCATATGTCCTTTTTGAATGCCATCGGTTACTAATGCTTTTAATGCGGCAAAATTTTGTGCTAAACCAATAGAAGCAATAATAGAAGCTAATTCTTTAGCAGATGGATTCATCAATAATTCATGAGCAAATTGAGCAGCGGGATGAATGGCAATAGAACCACCGACCGTTCCAATTGGCATTGGAATCCGTAATGTTCCTACTAATTCTTTATCGTCGTGGATAAACCATTTGCTAAAAGGTTGATAGGTTCCTGAAAGGGTTGCATAAGCATGTGCCCCAGCTTCAATCGCTCGCCAATCATTTCCAGTTGCAATCACAACTGCATCAATTCCATTCATAATTCCTTTATTATGAGTAGCAGCTCGATAAGTATCTACGTGGGATAGTTCACTTGCTATTTCAATTCTTTTGGCAATTTCTTCTCCAGAAATCGTCTTTGTTCCTAATTGTTCAAATGGAATACAACAAGTAGTCGTTACGACTGAATGAGTTGCTAAATTCGATAAAATTGCCATAATACAAGTTCCATTTGTAAAAGTTTCGATAGGAGAAACTAAGGTTTCTAAAATCGTATTTAAAATATTTGCCCCCATTGCTTCCTTTGTATCTACAGAAATATAAAATACATAAAACGTATGATTTGGATGTTGTTTTTCTTCTACCCAAATCGATTGGATTCCACCACCACGTTTGACAATAGAAGGGTGAGCTTCATGAGCAATCGTAAATAAATGTTCGATTTCCTTTGAAAGTTTTTTCTCTATTTCTTCTATAGAGTATGGGGAATCATAGATCGCAATTTCACCAATCATTTCTCTCTTTTCTTGAGAAGTAGTAAATCCACCAGAACGATGGATGATTTTACAACCATTACTTGCTGCAGCAATGACGGAAGGTTCTTCTGTCACCATTGGAACAGTATAAGTTATACCATTTACGGTAACTTCAGGAACAATTCCAAGTGGTAAGTCATATAGTCCGATTTGATTTTCAATCATTTGATTTGCTACAGATTCTGGTAAGTTAAATCCAGTTAATAAGTTTGATTTTTTTTCATCTGATAAATGAGATAAGTTTGTTAAAATATTTTTTCTTTCTAGCGGTGTTTTTTGATAAAATTTATAAAATAAATGGTCGTTCATATTAAGCCCCCTTAGTAACTCTAGTATAACAAATTTATTAGGAAGAGGGGAAGATACAAGAAAAAATGTTTCAAATACTGTATACTAGAAAACGAGGAGTGATGAAATGAAATTTACGAGAACAATTCAAGAACATTTATTTATTATAGAAGCCAAAGAGGCTTACCAAAAAGAAGCAGAAGATTTATTAACAATTGTAGAAGACTATTTTGAAGAAAATTTAGAAGAATTAAATCAATTGATTCCAATTCATTATGGAAATATTAAAGTGGTGTCCATTGAAAATGAGTATCATGTTTGCGTTCCAAATTATGAACAAAAACAATTAGAGGAATGGATTACAGATTGTAGTTATTTCTTAGAGATTGTTCAAAAAACATTTAAAGCAGGGAAACGTACGAAAACATTAGGAAAGTTAGTTCCATTCCGTTTTGATAGTCCTGTTATTATTGCAAATCATACATTTGAAGTGGAAGATTTTTATGCGCATCGTTTTGATGATGAAACATGGTATGTAGCACCTGTGGATCAAGAAATTGAATCTCAACCATTATCAGGAGCAAAAGCTTATGAAATTTTCCCAGATTATCCTAGCTTTTATGATATGATGCATTTACCAACAGATACAATTGTGATTTTCCATAAAGGAGAAATTGTATCGGTATTAAATGAAAATAGTGAAGATATTTGGAATTAATAGGAGGCAGCTATGACGGTTGACGTAATTTGCCAAATAGAGCGTACAATTCTTCCTTATGAATGTGATTGGAAAGGAAATTTGTTATTAAGCCAAGCTCTAGGAATGATGATGTTAGCTTCTAGAAAGCAACAACAACAATTACAAAATCCAAACTTAATTTATGAAAAAGGCTATACATGGATTGTGATTCAACACGAAATTGAGATTCAGCGTATGCCAAAAGTAGATGAAGAAGTTATCATTGAAACACAAGCGATTAGCTATAATAAATTTTTTACTTACCGTGAATATCGCATTCTTACAAAAGAAAGAGAAGAATTGTTTGAATGTATTACGACATTTGCTATGCTGGATATGAAGGCACGCAAAATTGTTTCAATAGATGAAGAAGTTGTGTTGGAATATCCATTGTCTATTGGAAAAGAAATGAGAAAAGCAACTCGAATTCCTAAAAAAGATTTTTCAGATGCCACAACGGGAGAATATAAAATACGAATCAATGATATTGATGCTAATCTCCACGTCAATAATGCTCGTTACTTTGATTTTGCTTTTAGTGAATTAGGAATGGATTTTTTAAAGGGGCATCAGTTAAAACAAGTTGTGATTAAATATGAAAAAGAAGTATTACCAGAATCAACGATTGCATGTTCGACTTTATGGGAAGAAAATCCAAAAGAAAGTCAAGAGAGAACACATACGTATCATTTAATTTCTCAAGATGGAAATCGATGTGCAAATATTCAAATGGAATGGGAAGAAATTGGATAAAATAGTTTGCATTTTATTCAAACATCTGATACAATAATTTTTGTGTAAAATATGCAGCAGAAATAAGAGAAGCTCGTCAACAGTCCTATCCATTAAGAGGAAGGTAGTAACCACGGCTGCAAAGGTGAACCCTAGTAGAGACTGCACGAATCTACTGTTTCGCAATTATTTTACTCCAAAAAAATTTTTATTATTGGAGGAATGTTCAATGTCACGTTACACTGGACCAAGCTGGAAGTTATCTCGTCGTTTAGGCATTTCACTTTCAGGAACAGGAAAAGAAATCGCTCGTCGTCCATACGCACCAGGTCAACACGGACCAAATAACCGTAGTAAATTATCTGAGTATGGTCAACAATTACAAGAAAAACAAAAATTACGTCATATGTATGGTATGAACGAACGTCAATTTGCTACTTTATTCAAAAAAGCTGGCAAAATTAAAGAAGGTAAACATGGTGAAAACTTCATGATCCTTCTAGAACAACGTTTAGATAACGTAGTTTACCGTTTAGGATTAGCTTCAACTCGTCGTCAAGCTCGTCAATTAGTAAACCACGGTCACGTTACTGTAAATGGTAAACGTGTAGATATCCCTTCATTCCAAGTACAAGTTGGAGATGTTGTTGGTGTTCGTGAAAAATCACGTAACTTAACAATCATTAAAGAATCTTTAGAATCTTTATATGGACGTCCAGAATTTGTTACATTTGATGAAGAAAAATTAGAAGGTTCATTAAACCGTCTACCATTACGTGATGAGTTAACATCTGATGTTGACGAATCATTAATCGTTGAATATTACAACAAATTAGGCTAGTCTTTTTCTATACTAGCTGTAACCCAAGAATCGCGGTATTATCGCATTCTTGGGTTTTTATTTTTTGCAAAAACTAGCTCAAAGTGGTAAAAACGAGAAAAGTTTGCCCCATTTTTGCCCCATTATTTTTATTTTTAAAAGAAAAGTAAAATTAGTTGAAACAATTTTCATTTGATGATATTATATATCCTGTATCATTAGGGATATTAGGCGAAACCGGAGAAGTTCCTTAATATTTCAGGAAAAGGAGGCAGTTTTATGAGTCAAGTTATTCCTGAAGAAACACTGAATCAGATTCAATCACAAGCAAATATTGTGGATATTATTAGTCAGTATGTTTCTTTGAAAAAACGAGGAAAGAATTATTTTGGCCATTGTCCTTTTCATGATGAGCGCACACCTTCATTTTCAGTAACAGAGGAAAAACAACTCTATCATTGTTTCAGTTGTGGTAGAGGAGGATCTGTTTTTTCTTTTATATCAGAAATCGAAGGACTTTCTTTTGTTGAATCTGTAGCAAAAGTTGCAGAATTAGCACAAATTCCATTTGAAAATAAATATTCGATTTCTCGACCAACGGTTCAAGATACTTATCAACCGCTAATAACAGCTCATGAAAAAGCGGCTGAATTTTATCAACATGTGTTATTACAAACACGTGGCGGTGAAAAAGCACTAGAGTATTTACAAAATCGAGGCTATACATTAGAGACGATTCAAACCTTTAAAATGGGACTTGCGTTAAAAGATCGTACGTATGTAACGAATTTAATCAAACAAATTCCATTAACACCTCAACAGATGGAAGAATCAGGCTTATTCATTTCAAGAAATGATGAGTTTATCGATCGTTTTTATCATCGAATTATGATACCTCTTCGAAATGAGCAAGGAAAAGTCATTGCTTTTTCTGGCCGCATATTACCCAATGATGAGGAAATAGTTGATGAACAAGAAGCAAAGTACTTAAATAGTTCAGAAACTCCTATTTTTAATAAGCGACAATTCTTATTTAATTATGATTTAGCAAAATCATCGATTCGTAAAACAGGACAAGTCGTTTTATATGAAGGATATATGGATGTCATTGCTTCGTGGCAAGCTGGTGCAAAAAATGGGGTAGCATCGATGGGTACCTCATTAACAAAAGATCAAATTCAAATCTTATCAAGAGTGGCAAATGAAATTATTATTGCCTATGATAGTGATAGAGCGGGATTGGATGCAACAAATCGGGCAATTGAATTATTACAAGAAAACTCTGCTCTAACGATTTCAATCTTGTTTTTAGATGCTGGAAAAGATCCAGATGAGTTCATTCAACAACGAGGAGCCAAAGCTTATCTAGAACAATTGTCTCATCATACAGAATCTGTTTTTCAGTTTAAAAAACGATATTTTTCAAAACAATATCGCTTAGATATTGAACGAGAAAAAGTGCAATTTTTAGAACAAATGACGATGGAATTAGCCAAAATTTCTAAACCCATTGAACGTGAATTTGCGATAAAATCATTATCAGATGAGTTCGGAATTTCAGTTGATTTACTTTCTAGTCAAGTTCATTTTGCCCAGAGAAAATTTAAACAACAATCTTCTCAAACAACACGAGAGTGGACATCAACTCCTGTAAAAATTTCTCAGGAAAGTCCAATGGAAATTTCTCAGAAACAACTTCTCTATCGTTTGTTACATTCTCCAGAAGCATGGAGTTATTTATTAAGGGAAGATGAAGAGTTTGAATTTCCTTTTGTGGACTATCAACAATTTTATATTTTGTTGAAAAGTTTTCGTGAGCAACATCTTGAAGAGTTACTAGTTCAAGAATTTATGAATTTTTTAGATGAATCGGATACAGTAAATCGGAATTTATTGTCGATGATTGAGTGGTTAGAAATGCCGCAAGAATGTACGGAAAAAGAGATTCATGATTTAATGTATTTTTTATCTAAAAAAGAAGATTTAAAACAACAGTATCAAAGATGTTTGCAAGAACTAAAAGAAGCTCAATTATTAAATGATAAAACGAAAGCGAATCAGTTAATGATGGAGTTAATTAATATACAGAAACAATTAAAAAAATCATGAATGGAGGAATAGTGGATGACAGTTGAAAACAATAAAAATGGTCAAACGCTAAAAGAAGCTACAAGTAAATTATTAGCAGAACGAAAATTGTTTGGACAAATTTTATATGATGATTTATCAGCGCAAATTGCGATTCCATATGAATTAGATGCAGAGGGAATGGATAAATTAATTCAACAATTTGAAGATGCTGGTGTTAGTGTAGTGGATACAGATGGTGGACCAACTAGTCGTCAATTATCTGCAGAATCTTCAAAAGAAGCAGAAGTAGAAATCTCAGAAGATGAAACAGCTATATCTTCAAATGTAAAAATTAATGACTCTGTTCGTATGTATTTAAAAGAAATTGGTCGAGTACCATTATTAAGTGCGGATGAAGAAGTGAATCTTGCTTTAAGAATTCAACAAGGAGATCAAGAAGCAAAACAAGATTTAGCAGAAGCAAACTTACGTTTAGTAGTATCGATTGCGAAACGTTATGTAGGACGTGGAATGCAGTTTTTAGATTTAATTCAAGAAGGAAATATGGGATTAATGAAAGCCGTTGAAAAATTTGACCATACAAAAGGGTTTAAGTTTTCAACATATGCTACATGGTGGATTCGTCAGGCAATTACTCGTGCCATTGCTGACCAAGCACGTACAATTCGTATTCCAGTTCATATGGTAGAAACAATTAATAAATTAGTTCGTATTCAAAGACAACTATTACAAGATTTAGGACGCGAACCTACTCCTGAAGAAATTGGAGCAGAAATGGACTTACCAACTGAAAAAGTGAGAGAAATTCTAAAAATTGCTCAAGAACCAGTGTCATTAGAAACTCCAATTGGGGAAGAAGATGATTCACATTTAGGAGACTTTATTGAAGATGATAATGCAACAAGTCCAGCTGAACATACAGCTTATGCATTATTAAAAGAACAATTAGATGAAGTATTAGAACAATTAACGGATCGTGAAGAAAATGTATTACGTTTACGTTTTGGTCTAGACAAAAATGGAGAAATCCGTACATTAGAACAAGTAGGCCAAGTATTTGGAGTTACTCGTGAAAGAATCCGTCAAATTGAAGCGAAAGCACTTCGCAAATTACGTCATCCAAGTCGTTCAAAACAATTGAAAGATTTCTTAGACTAGTATTGATGGAGACTGGGCAGTAGCCTAGTCTCTTTATTTATAAATGAAAGGAGAAACTTATGTTTCGTCAAATTTTAAATGGATTTTGTATGGCATTAGCCGATAGTGTTCCTGGGGTTTCTGGAGGAACGGTAGCTTTTATTATGGGTTTTTATGATCAATTTATCGGTTCTATTCATGATATTGCTTTTGGAAGTACAAAGGAGAAGAAAGAAGCTTTTACTTATTTAGTAAAATTAGGTATTGGTTGGGTAATTGGAATGGTCAGTGCCATTTTAGTATTATCTTCCTTATTTGAATCGCATATTTATGGTGTCAGTTCATTATTTATCGGATTTATTGCAGGAGCCATTCCTTTAATGATGATGGAAGAAAAAGAATCTTTGAAAAAACCATTAATGGGAATTTTTTATATTCTTCTAGGGGTAGCGATTGTAGCTGGAATTACTTGGATGAATTCTCGTACTGGTAAAGGAAGTTTTGATTTAAGCCAGTTTTCTATTGTAGATTCCATTAAATTGTTCTTTATTGGAATGATTGCAATTTCTGCGATGTTTTTACCAGGAATTTCTGGTTCAACATTATTATTAATCTTTGGAGCTTATATTCCAGTTGTTTTTGCAGTGAAAGAAGTATTAACTTTCCACTTAGCTTATGTTCCAAGTTTAGCTATTTTTAGTTTAGGGGTATTAGCAGGAGCCTTATTTGTTGTTAAAGCCATTAAATATTGTCTGGAACATTATCGTAGTCAAATGATTTATGGCATCATTGGAATGATGATTGGTTCATTTTATGCGATTGTAATGGGACCAACGACATTAAAAATTCCTCAAGAAGCAATGAATTTTTCAACATTTTCACCAATTGCAGCTTTAGTTGGTTTGTTATTAGTATTAGGATTACAAAAATTAAAAGAAAAGGATTCTAAATAGATGACGGAATTACAAATTCTTGATGGATTTCAAAAATTACATCATCCAATATTAGATTCTATTATGATTTTTATTACTTCATTAGGGAATGTTGGATTCATTTGGTTAGCGATAATTGCAGTTTTGTTAATGAATAAGAAAACAAGAACTTTAGGGATTCTTTTAGCTATTGCGGTAGTAGTCAATACGGTTTTGTGTAATGGTCTCATTAAACCAATCGTAGCTAGAACTCGTCCGTATGAGGTTAATTCAGCGGTTTCTTTATTAATTTCAAAACCATTAGATTATTCATTCCCATCAGGACATACAGCTATTTCATTTACAGTAGTTAGTGTATTGTATTTCCTTCGTTTGAAAAAGTACTGGATTATGGCTTTCGTCTTAGCAAGCCTCATTGCTTTTTCAAGAATGTATTTATACGTTCATTATCCTACAGATATACTAGCAGGAGCAATTGTAGGAACATTCAGCGGTTGGATCACCGTAAAATGGAGCCAATCAAAACATAAAAGATTTGTATAAGAAGAAGGTATAAAAGCAGAGCAATAGCAAAGCTTTTATACCTTTTTACTTTGAAACTAAATATTAAATATTTTTTATCCATCTAACTATTTTTTTGAAATTCATAATCAATCCAATAACAATTAACGCAAATACTACTGTAGCAATTAAAACACCTAACATATAAATTCCTCCTTTATAGAAAAAGCTTTCCATAATGATTTTAAACAGATTATCGAATAGAATTGTTGATTAAAATTTATAAAAAGTATCTCCATTTTTATACCTTTGAGGATTTATAACCATCATAACAAAACCTCCAATTAATTAAATTAAAATTTGATAACGTTTTCTTGCGAATATTATAGCTTATTTATAAGGAATAATAAAGTAGAAATGAAAAAATATTGAATTGAAAAAAGAGTAATAGAAAGCTCCAACCATAGACTTTTTACAGTAGCATAAATAATATAAGCCAAAATTGGCTTATATTATCGGAAAAATTGAGACCAAGGCTCAATTTTTAGCAATGAAACCCAGCGGGTTTGCTTGCGTCCGTTGCTACTGTGTCAAAAAGTCTATACAAACTATTTTAGAATAAGTCCAATCTTCCCCAAACCCATTGCAATCACAGAAATTTTTGGTAAACTAATAATTATGTAATTGAGAATGATTATCAATTAGAAAGGAGAGATTATGAAATTTAGAAATTTATGTATCCTTTTGGTCATCCTATCATTGATTTCCTTATCTGTTGGAGCCCAAACATTTTCTTGGGAATTATTATTTCAACAAGATGGCAAAATGCAACAAGTCTTTTGGTTATCTCGAGTTCCTAGACTGTTGAGTGTGATATTAGCAGGAAGTTCCATGAGTATTGCAGGATTATTAATGCAGACGATGACGCAAAATGAATTTGCAGCACCTAGTACAATTGGTACCACTGAAGCAGCAAAACTAGGATTATTGTTAAGTTTATTCTTTTTTAATGGCCCTAGCTTATTTCAGAAAATGCTATGTGCCTTTATCTGTTCATTTGCCCTCACCATAGTGTTTATTATGATTCAGCAATCTTTAGATTTAAAAGAGAAGTGGATGATTCCTCTTGTCGGATTAATTTTTAGTGGAATGATTTCAGCCTTTACAAATATGATATCGTATCAATTTCATCTCGTACAAAGTTTAACCTCATGGACACAAGGATCCTTCTCTATGATTCAAACTCACCAATACGAATGGTTATTCTTTGGTCTAATCATAATCGTTATTTCTACCAAATTAGCGCATGTTTATACGATTGCTAATTTAGGAGAATCAATTAGCTTGAATTTAGGAATTTCTTATAAGAGATTAGAATGGCTAACGTTACTATTAGTTTCACTCACAACAAGTGTTACGATGATTACAGTTGGAGCACTTCCTTTCATAGGAATTATTATTCCGAACTTAGTACGCTATTTATCTGGTGATGATTTGAAAAAGACGATTCCTCAGACAGCAGTATTAGGAGCAGTGTTAGTCTTAGCCTGTGATATTATTGCTCGATTAGTGATTCCACCATATGAAGTATCGGTTAGTCTGATTTTAGGAATTGTTGGAGCTGGACTATTAATTAGTCAAATCTTGAGAATTAGTTCTCGAAGAGGAGGGAGCCATCGATGAAGAGGAGAACCCTTCTATTAACTATAACACTAGTAAGCTTATTACTCATTATCAGTGCTATTTTCTTATTCTTTCCAATTGGAAATATGGGAAAATTTTCTGTCCTCTTATTTAAAAAGAGATTTTTAAAGTGGGCAGTTATTTTACTAGTGAGTTTATGTGTTTCAATATCGACGATTAGTTTCCAAACAATTGTACAGAATCGATTTCTAACTCCAGGTGTACTTGGAATTGAGAGTGTGTTTGTATTATTTCAAACGATGGTTTATTGGGGGCAATTAAGTTTAGGAATGGAAACAGCGCCAAATCTATGGATTTCAATGCTGACGATTGTCTTGCAGATGATCTTTTTCTTCTTGATTTATCGAGCATTTAATGATCTACTGTCGATTCCATTTTCAATGCTATTATTTATTTGTTTAGCTTTTGGAACATTGTTTAGAAGTTTAAGTACATTCGTGCAAGTGTTAATGGATCCGAATGAATTTGATAAATTACAAGGAAAATTATTTCCATCCTTCCAAAGAATGCATCATCAAAGTGAATTAGTCATTGTGGTAGTTATTTTAACGGTAATCTCAGTAATCTATTTAATAAGAAAACATATGGTGTTAAATGTTTTTCACCTTGGAAAAGTTCAAGCACAAATACTAGGTGTAAATGTCGCAAGAGAAGAGAAGTGGATTTTATTAGTGATTGTATTACTAACTAGTCTGTCTACAACATTGGTGGGACCAATGCAATTTTTAGGATTTATGATTGCAAATGTAACGTATCAATGGATTAAAGATTATCGACACTTACATATGTGGACGATTGCATTTTTGTTAGGAAGTATTTTATTACTTGGAGGACAACTTGTTATTGAGAAGCTCTTCCATTTAAACATTCCAATTAGTGTCGTCATCGAATGGTTTGGAGGATTATTATATTTTGTATTGTTATTGAAAGGAAGGTACCGTAGTGGAATTAAAAAATATTCATAAAGCATATGATACGGTAGTTGTCGATTCCGTTTCATTAACGATTCCCAAAAATCAATTAACAGCTTTTATTGGACCAAATGGAGCAGGAAAATCTACTTTAGTTTCCATTATGAGTCGATTATTACAAAAAGATTCTGGTCAATTATGGATTAAGGGTAAAGAAATTGAAGCTTGGAATTCCAAAGAACTGGCAAAAGAATTATCCGTTTTAAAACAGAATCAATCTTTTCAAGTATCTTTAACAGTAGAAGAGTTAGTTAGCTTTGGACGTTATCCATATTCAAAAGGAAAGTTATCGACACTTGATTATCAAATGATTGATCAAGCATTAAAACATACGAATTTATTAGAGCTAAGAGAACGTTCTATACAAACGTTATCAGGCGGGCAAATGCAAAGAGTCTTTATCGCAATGGTATTAGCTCAAGATACAGACATTGTCTTACTAGATGAACCCTTAAATCATTTAGATTTAAAACAAGCAGTAGAAATAATGAAATTACTCCGTTATATGGTAGAAAATCTAGATAAAACAGTGGTCATTGTGATGCACGATTTAAATATGGCGATTAACTTTTCAGATTATTTAGTAGCCTTTAAAGAAGGAAAATGTGAGTTTCATGGTAAAACCATGGATGTAGTTACGAATCAGAGTTTATCAGAATTATATGAAATTGATATCGAAGTGATAGAAGTTTCAGGGAAAAAATATATTACAGTAAAGTAGGAGAGAATTATGAAAAAATTATTAACAACAGTAATGATGGGAGCAACATTTTTATTAGCTTCTTGTGGTACAAAAACAACAACTGTAACATCAACAACACAAGAGAATACAGTGAAACAAGTACAACTAACAGATGGAGCAGAAACTGTTGAAGTGAAGACAAATCCAAAGAAAATTGTGACATTTGACTTAGGTTCAGCAGATACATTACGTGCAATTGGGCAAGGTGAAACAATCGTTGGAATGCCAACAAAACCATTACCAACTTATATTAAGGATTTAGGAGAAAAGGTTCAAAATGTAGGTAGCATGAAAGAACCGGATATCGAAGCGATCGCGGCAATGCAACCAGACTTAATTATTGCTTCTACACGTGTAAAAGATTTTATCCCTCAATTAAAAGAAATTGCTCCAACAGTTATCTTTAATGTAGATAGCAAAGATTATTGGGGTTCTGTTCAAAAAAATGTTAAAAGCTTAGCGAGCTTATTTGATGAAGCAACTCAACAAAAAGCAAGTGCTCAAGTAAAAGAATTACAATCAGTTATTGATACAATTGCATCTCAAAATGAAAAACATAGCGAAAAAAGTTTAGCAATTATGTTAAACGAAGGTAAAATGTCTGCATTTGGAGCACAATCACGTTTTGGATTTTTATATCAAGATTTAAAATTCCGTCCAACAGATGCTAAAATTGAAGAAAGCAGACACGGACAAGAAATTAGTTTTGAAGGTGTTAGTGAATTAAACCCTGATGTATTATTTGTATTAAATCGTACATTAGCAATCGGTGGAGATAATTCTAAAGCAGATGCCTTAATGAAAAATGAATTAATTCAAGCAACAAATGCTGTAAAAAATAATAAAGTTGTAAACTTAACTTCTGACTTATGGTATTTAAGTGGTGGAGGATTAGAATCTACTAAATTAATGCTACAAGACTTACAACATGTATTTCAATAATGATGAAGACGACGAAAGTCGTCTTTTTTTGTTTAATCTATATTGTTAAAATTATAAAAAATATAACAAAATTTATCTTTTAAAATACTCCGGTATAACAACGATGTAACCCTTTACAAAAATAGCAAAAAAGTGATAGAAATTAGCAATAAAGCAATAGTTATTCCCATTAAATTATGCTATATTCTGAATTGAAAGCGTTACAATTTTGTAAGGGGGTATTTATATGAAAAAACAAAATATTCAAGGAGAGAAGAGACAACGATTTTCGATTCGAAAATTGACCATTGGAACGTGCTCACTTCTGATTGGGGCATATTTTCTTGGAAGTGCACCTATGGTAGCAGCCGCAGAAAATCCACAAACTGAAGCAAAAAGTGAACTAGTAACAGCTGAAAATGAAAACGCTTCTACTAGTGGCGTGGATAATAATCAGACGGTAAAACCAATGGATAAAACTGTTGAAAAAACCGAAAATCAAGTGTCAAAACAAAGGGAGAATGCTGCGGTTACAAATATTAATTCATCAACTGTAGTAGTTAATGATGCTGGAAAGGAAACAACTCATAAGGAAAATGTTGAAACTAAAGAAAAAACAGAAATAGTTGGAGTTAAAACAGATAAGGTAGAAAAAAATACAACTCCAGTAGAAACTTTAAATTCAACTATACCAAATACAGCTACAAAACAAGAGGTTACAACTCCAATTCAACCTGCAGCTCCAACTACAGAAAAATCTGCTTCTTCAACTGAAAAAGAAACGACTACTCAAGCAAAAACAATAGAGTGGGAATCAGTAAGTAAAGTTAAAGGTACTGTTAAAGAAGTTGCCGAAGACGGTGTACGTTATAATCAACTTTCTTCAACAACTGCAAACAATAATAGTGATAAAGAAGCTTTATTTGAGAAACAAGGGTTAAAAGGTGATGAGGAAGGAAATGTCAATATCGATTTAACCTTTAAAGAACGTTCAGATGATCAAAAAGGACGTTTTGGTGTTTATGTAAATTATAAAGATAATAAAAATAATATTTTTGTAGGGTATGATAAACAAGGATGGTTTTGGCAATATAAAGGTCCAAACACTGATACTTGGTATAGTAAAGAACGTGTGGCAGCACCTTCCCCAGATTCAGAAAATCATTTAGAAATTTCATATAAAAAAGATGGTCAATTAAATGCGACAAATAATGGAGTTAATTTATTTAGTACAGTATTAGTTCCTGAAACTGTGAAGAATGCATTAAAGGATGTTAATAAAGTAATGTTAAAAGCAGGAGCATGGGGAGATGAAGTTACTAAAGTTGATGTCAAAACAGATAATCAAGAAAATGTAAAAGCAACGGAAGATACAACTGTTGACAATAAGGGATTAGAAAAAAATGATAAAGATGTTCGTTATGAAACGATTCATTCTGATGTCTTAAAAGCGGTGATTGATACAGCATTTCCACGTGTAAAACAATATGAATTAGATGGAAAAACATTAACTGGACAAGTACAAAAAATTAGTCAAATGAGTATTAATGGTCAAACAGTGACTCCAACTGTTACGTACCATAAAGATAGTGATTCAGCAGCAACATATACGCTTAAAGTAAAAAATGAAGCTGAATTTATTGATGCGGAAATTACTGTTAAATTAGAAATTGTTGGTAATGAAATGCATTTTGACGTGACAAAAATTAAAAATAATAATCAAGTCGAAATGGGAAAAGAAATTGATAATACTAAAAAATTAATTCAAACAATTGAATTTCCTGGGAACTCTCTTGTTTCAGTAGGATCTGATAAAACAGATGCTAAATTTGATGGAGCAAAAATGTCCAATAATACACGTAAATCTGGAGATGAACATATTGCTTTGAAAAAAGGCGTTATGAAAGATTTTGCAGATGCATATATGTATGGATTTGTTTCTTCTAATGAGTTATCTGCAGCAGTATGGAGTAATTCTCAATTCAGTTATGGTGGAGGAAATCGTGATTTTACACGTTTAACAGCATTTTTAGAACGTGTAGAAGGGGTAAATTATTTAGGAATCCAAAGTTCTCCATATTACTATCAACGTGCTCACAATAAGTTAGTATATCCGGAATATACTCTTGAATTACCAAGTTCAAAAGTTGTGATTACAAAAGATGCGAACAATGACAATAAAGTTGATTGGCAAGACGGTGCTATTGCATACCGTAATATTATGAATAATCCAAAAGGAGCAGAAAATGTTCCTGATTTAGTAGCATATCGTATTGCAATGAACTTTGCTTCTCAAGCTCAAAATCCATTCCTAATGACTTTAGATGGTATTAAGAAAATTAATCTTCACACAGATGGATTAGGTCAATCTATTTTACTAAAAGGATATGGTAGTGAGGGACATGATTCAGGACACTTGAATTA
Organism: uncultured Granulicatella sp.; assembly: GCF_963516875.1. Lineage (GTDB taxonomy): Bacteria > Bacillota > Bacilli > Lactobacillales > Aerococcaceae > Granulicatella. The sequence goes on from NZ_CAUQCL010000002.1 coordinate 170,959, forward strand.
TGCAGATATTGGTAAACGTATCGGTGGAGTAGAAGACTTCAAAACTTTAATTGCAAAAGCAAAAGAATATGGAGCAAAAATCGGTATCCATGTCAATGCTTCTGAAACTTATCCAGAATCTAAATATTTCTCAGAAGCGATTTTACGTAAAAACCAAGATGGAAGCTATATGTATGGATGGAACTGGCTAGATCAAGGAATTAATATTGATGCTTCTTATGACTTAGCACACAATCGTCTACAACGTTGGAAAGATTTAAAAGATAAATTAGGAGATGGACTAGACTTTATTTATGTTGACGTTTGGGGAAATGGTCAATCTGGAGATAATAGTGCCTGGCCTTCACATGTATTAGCGAAAGAATTGAATTCTCAAGGGTGGAGAATGGCGATTGAATGGGGACATGGTGCTGAATATGATTCTACATTCCAACACTGGGCTGCTGATTTAACATATGGTGGTTACACAAATAAAGGAATTAATTCAAATATTGTTCGATTCATTCGAAATCATCAAAAAGATTCTTGGGTCGGTGATTATCCTAAATATGGTGGTGCTGCAGATTATCCATTATTAGGTGGATATAATATGAAAGACTTTGAAGGTTGGCAAGGTCGAAGTGATTATGAAGGATACATTCGTAATTTATTTGAAAATGATGTTATGACAAAATATTTCCAACACTTTAAAGTAAATCGTTGGGTAAATGGACAACCAGTTACAATGAATAATGATGGTACAACTTATAAATGGACTCCTGAAATGGAAGTTGGATTAACGGATGATCATGGAAATACTGTGAATATCAAACGTAAATCTAATAATCCTAATGAAGTAGGTTATCGTCAAAGAACTGTTACATTAAATGGAAGAGTCATTGAAGATAATGGTAAGTATTTAGTCCCTTGGAATTGGGATGCAAATGGAAATGCATTAACAGGTAATAAAGAAAAAATGTACTTCTATTCAAATGAATCAGCTACTACTGAATGGACATTACCAGAAGATTGGAATGTTGATAAAGTATATCTTTATCGTTTAACGGATCAAGGAAAACAAGATGTTGTAGAAGTAAAAGTTGGAGCAGATCGTAAAATTAATTTGAAAGGTGAAGCTAATCAACCATATGTACTTTATAAAGAACCTCAAGGTAAAAAGACAATTGTTTGGAGTGAAGGATTACACCTATATGATCAAGGGTTTAATAGCGGTAATTTAGATCATTGGCAAAAAACAGGAGATGCAGAGCATGCTGAAATTGTAAAATCTCAAGGAGCCAATGAAATGCTTCGAATTCAAGGAAATACTCAAAGAGTTACTTTGAAACAAACATTAACAGATTTGAAACCAAATACAAAATATGCTGTATATGTTGGAGTGGATAATCGAAGTGATGCAAAAGCAGATATTACTGTGAAAGTTGGAGATAAGACAATTTCTAACTATACAAATAAATCTATTGCAAAAAATTATGTACAAGCTCATGCACATAATACATTACCGAAAAATGCAACAATTAATAATACAAGTTATTTCCAAAATATGTATGTATTCTTTACAACGGGTGATGATGTTTCAAATGTTACTCTTGAATTAGGTAGAGATGCAGATAGTAAGGCGACTTATTTTGATGAAATCCGTGTATTTGAAAATCATTCAGTAATGTATGGAGATGGACATGATACAGGAACTGGCAAATTTAAACAAAATTTTGAAGATGTTCCACAAGGTATTTTCCCATTTGTTGTAGGAAATGTTGAAGGCGTATCTGATAACCGTACACACTTATCTGAAAAACATGAACCATATACACAACGTGGATGGAATGGTAAAAAAGTAAATGATGTTATTGACGGTGACTGGTCACTAAAAACAAATGGATTAACGAGTCGTGATAAATTGGTGTATCAAACAATTCCACAAAACTATCGATTTGAAGCTGGTAAGACATATAAAATTACTTTTGAATATGAAGCTGGTTCAAATGGTACGTATGCATTTGTGGTCGGTCGAGGAGAGTTAGATCGTAGAAGTAAAGTGACTAAGTATGATTTATCGAATACATGGGAAAATGATACAAAACCTAAAAAAGTGACATTCTATGTTGAAGGAGATAAAAAAGGAGATACGTGGGTAGGAATTTACTCAACTAGTCAAGCGCCTGATACAAAACAAGATACAGATAATAATGAAATTAACTTTAAAGGTTATAAAGATTTCATGATGGATAATCTAGAAATTGAAGAAGTGAATTTAACAGGTAAAATGCTTGTAGATGATGCCTTTGATAAGATAACTCCTGTGAAGGATGAACAATATACAAAAGAATCACTATATGCTTACAAAGATGCAATTTTAAGTTTATCTGAAGCAGCAGATGACATTTCAATTCCAGAAGCAAAACAATTAATTGAAAATGTACAATTAGCAAAAGAAAGTCTTGAAATTAAACGTACTACACCGGATACAAGTGATATTGAATCCATTGATGCAGTTTCAGAACCTCAAGATTCACCATGGTTAGCATTTGATAATAATCCAAGCTCATTGTGGCATACTCCATATGGAGCATTAAGTTTAGAAAAACCATTAACTGTAACCTTTAAGCAACCGATTGAAGCTACTAAATTTGAATATGTACCTAGACCTAGTGGAGATAATGGACGTGTCTTAAAAGGAAAACTAGTAGTTGTTGATGAAGCTAATAAAGAACATACTTTTAATTTTAATGGTTGGGAAAATAATTCGAAAACAAAAGTTATTAATTTTGATACGCCATTAAAAGTCAAAAAAGCAATCTTTACAGGAATTCAAACTTATGGTGATTATGGACATATTTCTGCAGCAGAACTACGTTTTGTAAAACCAATCGACAAAGAACAACCGATTGATGAAAAAGAATTACTAGCAGAAGTAGAGCGTGTTGCTAAAATTAATAAGAAACATGCAGTAGAAGCGCTAAAAACAATTGCAGCTTATAGAGAAGAATTAGAGAAATATAATTTATTAACGCCAACATCTGTTGGTCGAATGGTAGAGTATCTAAAAACAATAACGGAAGAAGAAACACAACCGACTCCAGAGCCGCAACCAGAGCCAGCACCAACACCAGCGCCAACGCCAACGCCAGCACCAACGCCAGCACCAACGCCAACGCCAGCGCCAGCACCAGCACCAGCACCAACACCAACACCAGCGCCAGTGCCAACACCAGCGCCAGCGCCAGCACCAACGCCAGCGCCAGTACCAACGCCAACACCAGCGCCAGCACCAACGCCAACACCAGCGCCATTGCCAACACCAGCACCAACGCCAACACCAGTGCCAGAAACTCCAACGGTTACATTGCCATTATATGAAACAGAAGGAGTTCTAGTAACTTTAAATAAAGATAAAACACTCGCTAAATTTGAAGATGAAAATGGAGATACACCGGTGGCGGTTGAAATTGCTACGAAACACTTAGATAAGAATATTAAGATGTTAAAAGTAGAAAGAGTAAATGAAACAATTTCTGCATTGGCAGATAAAGATTATATTGCATATGAAATTACATTCGTGAATAAGGATGGAAATGCTGTGCCAGTGAATGGTGATGCTAAAGTTAGAGTACCAGTTGGATTAGAAGTTGATAAAGCTTACTATATTACAAGTGATACTAAACAAATTGTACACGAAGTACCATTTGAAAAAGGTGAAGATGATAGTGTTCGCTTAACTGTAAACCACTTTAGTTTATATGCCGTAACATTTAAAAAATCTACTTCAACTCAACCAGTTAAACCTGCTACTGTTGATGAACAACCAAATAACTTACCTTCAACTCAAGCAGTAAAACCTGAAAATGTGAAAGCAGAAGCTACTACAACTCAATCAACTCAATTAGCTAAAACTGAAAGTGAAAAAGAACAAACAGTTAGTACACAAGTAAGTCAATCTATGAAGAATGAAGAAGTTAAAACGCCAAAAGAAACTGAAACAAATCAAGAAACAACAACTGAAGAAAAGGTAACTTATCCAGAAGTTAAAGCGGAATTACCAAGAACAGGAACAGTTTCAAGTCTAGGAGAAATGATTGCAGCAAGTATTGCATTATTAGGAGGAGTGTTTGTTAGTAAGAAAAGAAAAAAATAAATTTTGAATAAATGTTTGTTGGGAAAGCCTCTATATATTTAGAGGTTTTTCCTGTTATTTAGATTAAAGCTTATGAATCAAATTAAATTCTGCTATAATAATATTAAAGTATAATTGAAAGCAAGGTGATATCATGTCATTGATTAAAATTGAAAATTTAACCTTTTCGTATTTTTCATCTACAAAACCTGTGTTTGATGACGTGAGTTTTTCTTTAGATACAAATTGGAAAACGGGGTTAATTGGTAGAAATGGAATCGGAAAATCAACCTTGTTTAAGTTATTATTAGATCAAGAATCTTATAAAGGAAAGATTCATAAAAGTGTTGAATTTGTTCAATTTCCTCCTAATCATCTGGATTTTTCAAAGACTGGGATGGAATTATTAGAAGAGTGGACATCCCCAGAAGATGAGTGGAAAGTGTATCGTGAGCTTCATCAGTTGAAGTTAGATGAAAGTCTTATGGAAAGAAAATTTGAAACTCTTTCCAAAGGAGAACAAACTAAGCTTCTATTGGCGATATTATTTACGAAAGATAATGGATTTTTATTGATTGATGAACCAACGAATCACCTTGATGTGAATGGAAGAAAAATTGTATGTGATTATTTGAAGAGTAAAAAAGGATTTTTATTGATTTCTCATGATAGAGATTTTTTAGATGGATGTATTAATCATGTCATTTCTTTTAATCGAAACTCAATTGATGTACAATCAGGTAATTTTACGTCATGGTATGAAAATAAAATAGCAAAAGATCAGTATGAGTTCAATCAAAATGAAAAAATTAAAAGTGAGATTGAACGATTAAACAAGGCAGCAAGACAGACAAAGGTTTGGTCGAATAAAGTTGAAAACACGAAGAATGGTGTGAAAATTTCTGGTATAAAGCCAGATAAAGGACGTATCGGACATTTGGCAGCAAAAATGATGCAAAAGACGAAGAATTTAGAAAAGCGTCAGAAAAAAGCAATCGAAGAAAAAGAAAATTTATTAAAAGATCTTGAAAGAAAAGATAGTTTATTCCTTCGTCCTTTACAACATTATAAATCTTTGCTTGTATCTGCTAGTAAATTGAGTTATCAATTTGGAGAAAGAAAACTATTTTCTAATCTCAATTTTGAAATTCAACAAGGGGATGTTATTGCTATAAATGGACCAAATGGTAGTGGAAAATCAACCCTCATAAAAATATTAATGGGTCAATATCTTGACTATGTTGGTGATTTAAAACTAGCTAATCAATTAGAAATTTCATATATTTCACAAGATGCTTCTTCCTTGGAAGGAGATTTAATAAACTATATTCATAGTCATGGAGTAGATGAAACTACTTGTAGAACAATTTTAAGTAAATTAGATTTTCCAAAAGAATTATTTGATACAAATATGAAAAAATATAGTGATGGTCAAAAAAAGAAAGTGCTAATTTCTATTAGCCTTTCTAAACCTGCTCATCTATATATTTGGGACGAACCTCTAAATTTTATTGATGTTATTTCAAGAATTCAAATTGAAGAACTAATTAAAGAAGTGAAGCCAACCTTGATTTTAATTGAACATGATCAACGGTTTGTAATGAATATTGCTAATAAAATAATACAATTATAGAAAAGAAACATCTCGCTTAATAAAGCGAGATGTTTCTTTTTTCATGATAGTTTATTCTTCCACATCTTCTGCGCTAACACCCATTAAGACTGGTAAAATCATTGGGCGGCGAGCTGTTTGTTTATATAAATAAGGATTTAACGTATCGATAATAAGATTACGTAGGGATCTCTCATTTAAAGGTTCGTCAGCTTCATTGATGAAGACTTGTAATTCTTCTTTCAGAATTTGTTGAGCTTGGTTTAATAATTCACCGGACTCACGCATATAGATGAATCCACGAGATAAAATCTCAGGTCCTGTTACTAATTCACGTTCATCATAATCAACCGTTGCAACGACAATCACTAAACCGTCTTGAGATAAAGTTTTACGGTCACGTAAAACGATATTTCCGATATCTCCAATACCATTTCCGTCTACATAAACATCTCCAGCATAGAAATGTCCAGCACGACGAGCAGAGTCACTAGTTACTGCTAAAATATCTCCATTACTTAAAATGAATGAATTTTCTTTAGGAATTCCAACTTGACTTGCTAAGTTAGCTTGGATTTTTTGCATTCTGTATTCACCGTGAACTGGCATGAAATACTTCGGTTTCATTAATCGTAACATTAGTTTTTGTTCTTCTTGAGAACCATGTCCTGAAGTGTGAATATTATTTAATTTACCATGAATAACTTCAGCTCCAGCTTCAGATAGTAAATTAATCACACGATTTACTGCAGCTGTATTTCCAGGAATAGGAGAGCTTGAGAAGATGACTGTATCTCCAGGTTGTACAGAAATTTGACGGTGATTTCCATTGGCAATACGGCTTAAGGCAGCCATTGGTTCACCTTGAGATCCTGTACATAAAATAATCACTTCTTCAGCAGGATATTGGTTAATATCACGACCATCGATAAATGTATCATCTGGAGCAGAAATATATCCTAATTCACGAGAAGTAGCAAAGCTAGCTTCCATACTACGTCCAAAGACAGCAATTTTACGTCCAGTAGCTACTGCAACATCTGTTACTTGTTTTAAACGAGAAACATTCGATGCAAATGTAGCGAAAATAATACGACCTTCAACACGTTGAATAATTTCTTTAATCGATTGTCCAACGACTTGTTCTGATTTCGTGAATCCTGGAACTTCAGAGTTCGTACTATCTCCTAAAAGAACTAGTACACCTTCTTCACCAATTTGAGCCATTTTGTGTAAGTTAGCAGGTTGTCCTACTGGTGTAAAGTCGAATTTATAGTCTCCTGTAAATACAATATTTCCAGGAGGAGTTTTAATGACAATACCGAATGCATCTGGTATAGAGTGAGTAGTACGGTAAAAACTTACTTGAGTTTTTCTAAATTTAATAACCGAATCTTCATCTATTTCATGTAAGATAGCATCTCGAAGTAAGCCATGTTCTTCAAGTTTGTTTCGAATGAGTGACATTGCCAATTTAGTTGCATAAATTGGAATATTCACTTGTTTAATTAAGAAAGGAATACCACCAATATGGTCTTCGTGTCCATGAGAGATGAAGAGACCTTTAACTTTACTTTGGTTTTGAATAATGTAGCTATAGTCAGGAATTACATAGTCAATTCCTAATAAATCATCTTCAGGGAATTTAATTCCAGCATCTAGAATAATTAATTCATCCTGGAATTGGACGCCATAGGTATTCTTTCCGATTTCACCTAAACCACCAAAAGCGAATACGCCCGTTTCATTATTTTTTATTGTTGGTTTCATTAGTTAAACACCGTAACTTTGAAATCAGGATTTTTTTGTTCATAAGCTAGATGTTTTTCATCTAATTCTTGAATGAACTCCACATTGTATTCAGTGTTTTCGTCAACTAAACGACGAGCTTCAACTTTATCTTGAGCTTCTACGTATAGTGATAGAGTATTTTCACGACGTGGTGCTTCAGTTTTTGATGGTTGGTAAGTAATTTTAAAAATCATTTTATAACTCCTTATTTGTTCAATATAGTTTTCAAAAATTATTTTAACATAAAAGTACACTTTAAGTACAATTATCTGTGTAGTATTTGTTGGATTAAAGGAAAGATTTCCTTTGGTTCTTTAGCTTCATCACATGATAGATTTCCTGCATCCATTTGATGATATTTTGTAAATTGAATCGGGTGCCAGTTCGCTTGAATAGCTCCAGTAATATCTGTTTGGACATCGTCTCCAATCATAAAATATTCATCAGCAGAAATTTTTGATTCGACATGGTGAAAAGCTTGAATGCTTGGTTTCTTCGCTTGAATAGATTCTGAAATATACCAAAACTCTTCAGGAATCCACTTGGATAAGTTTAATTGATACAGTTTATTTTTCTGATGGTTTGTTGGGCCATTCGTCAAAATAGCAATTTGATATGATTCTTTATTACATTGTTGAAATACTTCAATCCATTCTTCAGAAAGGGTAATAGCATTTAAAGTGTCTTGGTAAGCTTTAATAAAAGCTTGAATTTTTTCAGAGGATAACTCAACCCCTACATCTTTAAAAGTATTGGAAACTCGTTCTAGATGTGATTGAGAAAGAGAAATTTCTCCTGCAGAAAATTTTTCAAAAGCTTCATCACTTCTTTTTTGATAAGTTAAATAGAGACTTTCCGCATCTATACTTGGTGTTGCGAATTGACTAAACGTTTTAAAAAACACTTCACTCTTAGAATAAAGGGTATCATCTAAATCAAATATCACTGCAATTTTTTTATCCAATTACGACAGCTCCTTCAGGAATGTATTGTGGTTGAGCTTGATTAATATGATCATAGAACATAACTCCGTTTAAGTGATCAATTTCGTGCTGAACAACAATTGCTTCATAATCCGTCAAAGTTTTAACTTTTTCTTCACCTTCAGGTGTGAAATATTTTACAGTAATTCTTTGAGGTCTTAATACGACTCCAGGAACGTCTCTATTCACAGATAGACATCCTTCGCCTTCTTTTAAGCAAGTTTTCTTTACAGATTCTCTTAAAATGCGAGGATTAATCCATACTTCATCAAGTAGAGCAGGTTCATCTTCATATCCTGGAATTAAAAGAGCAATCATTTGAATTTCTTTTCCTAATTGTGGAGCTGCTAAGCCAACTCCAGCACGTAATTCATATTTTGCAGCAATTTCTTCGTCTTGACTATTATGTAAAAATTCTAGCATTTCTTTTGCTAAATGTTGCAAGTCATCTGACAATGGAAAACTAATTTTTTCCGCACGTTTTCTTAAAGCAGGGTGACCTTCTAATACAATATCTTTCATTGTAATCATTTTGTTTTTCTACCTCCTAATATGCTTTTGTCCTTTAGCATTATACCATTTTTTTCCTAAGAACACCATGGTAGAAACCTTCATTCACGACTTTGTCTAGCAAAGTCTAAGAATGGTTTAAAAGAAGGGGGAATAACTACCCAATAAGGTGTTTTTCTGTTACAATAAGGGAGTATTTCATAAGTAAAGGAATTGAAATGATGCTTTTTTGGAAAAAGAAAAAAGAAACAAAAACCATTGAATTAGATAAAACAAATATTCCTCAACATATTGCAGTTATTATGGACGGTAATGGACGTTGGGCAAAAAGTAGAAATTTACCTCGAATTGCTGGTCATAAAGAGGGAATGAGTACGGTTAAAAGAATAGCTATTGCTGCTGATGAATTAGGAGTAAAGGCTATGACAATGTATGCGTTTAGTACAGAAAATTGGAAGAGACCAACCGAAGAAGTGAGCTTTTTAATGAAACTTCCAGGAGACTTTTTCAGTTCATTTATGCCTGAATTGCAAGAGCGAAATATGCGCATCCGTCTAATTGGATTTACCGATCAATTACCAGAAGCAACAAGAAAAGTTGTTGAAAAAGCAGTAGAGGATACAAAAGACAATACAGGAATGACTCTATGTTTTGCGTTAAATTATGGCTCGAGAGCAGAAATTCTTCAAGCAGTAAAAGAAATTGCTGTAGATGTTTCAAATGGTGAGTATGATGCGGATTTAATTAATGAAGAACTATTTACGAACCATTTACAAACGAATTTTTTAGGAGATTTATCAGAACCAGATTTAATGATTCGTACAAGTGGTGAACAACGGTTAAGTAATTTTCTTTTATGGCAATTAGCGTATAGCGAATATTATTTTACAGATATTTTTTGGCCAGATTTTAGTAAAGAAGATTTAGAAGAAGCAATTTTAACGTACCAGAAACGTCAGAGACGATATGGAGGATTAATTTCATGAAGACACGTATCATCACTGCCATTGTTGCCTTGATGTTGTTTGTTCCTGCATTAGTTATTGGGGGAACTTTACTTAAAGTTGTTATTGGATTTTTATCATTTGTTGCAATTTTTGAATTTTTTCAGATGAAGAAATTATCGATTGTTTCGATTGAAGGAATCTTAACGCTTATAGCTACACTATCGATTATTTTTGCAAGAGCACCGATTATTGAATTACCCGTAGGTGTTGATTTCTTTTATATTTTCTTCCTATGTGTGATGTTATTAATGTCGTTAACCGTTTATAAAAGTGAGACGCTGTCCATTGAAGATGTCAGTTTCTTATCTCTCATTGCTTTATATGTAGGCGGTGGATTTTCCGGAATTTTATTTGTACGTGAATATGGTTTTGGAATGGTCGTTTTTGTCTTTTGTATTATTTGGGGGACAGATACGTTTGCTTATTTTACAGGAAGAAGTTTTGGAAAGCATAAATTAGCTCCTGCAATTAGTCCGAACAAAACGATTGAAGGATCCATTGGTGGAGTGATTGGAGCAATTGGGTTAGGAACGATTGCTTTAAAATTATTCAATCCATTAGGATTTCATTTTATAGAAATGACGATTTTAATGATTGCCTTATCAGTTTTTGGGCAATTAGGAGATTTAGTAGAATCTGCATATAAACGTAGATTTAATGTAAAAGATTCTGGAAATATCTTTCCAGGTCATGGAGGAGTATTAGATCGATTTGATTCAACATTTTTCGCAATGTTTATGTTTCAAATTGTATTGAAATTTATTGGTACTCATTAAGGAGGACATATGATTAAAACAATTATTGCATTTTTATTTGTATTTGGTGTCATTGTTATTATTCATGAATTTGGACACTTTTATTTTGCAAAACGTGCAGGTATTTTAGTAAAAGAATTTGCCATTGGAATGGGACCAAAAGTTTTACAAGTACGTAAAGGTGAAACAGTTTATACATTACGATTATTACCTGTTGGGGGATATGTTCGTATGGCAGGTCATGAGGAAGATGATCAAGATATTAAACCTGGTATGATGGTGACACTTCGATTAGAAGATGGAATTGTTCAACAAATTTCGTTTGATCCATCAATTGAATTAGAACAAGGACTTCCTTTCCAAATTGAATCTTGTGATTTGCAAGATAAAATGGAAGTAAGAGGATATAAACCTCAAAAAGAAGAATTAGAAATATTAACAGTTTCTAAAACAGCAACGATTATTGAAGAAGATGGAACTGAAGTAGTTGTTGCTCCGATTGAACGTCAGTTTAACTCGGCAAGTTTAAAAGATCGTATGTTAACGAACTTTGCCGGACCGATGAATAATTTTATTTTATCGATTATTACATTTATTATCGTGGCATTTTTAGCTGGTGGAGTTCCTTCTAATGAAGCAGTAGTTGGAAACTTTGCAAGTGAATCTGCAGCTCAAGCAGCTGGCTTACAAGTTGGAGATAAAATTATTGAAATTGAAGGGAAAGCCGTTCAAAAATGGGGAGACATTAGTAAACAAATTTCTCCACGTGCTGACCTTGAAACGAAACTTGTGATTGAACGAAATGGGAATCAACAAATGATTGTTGTAACACCTAAAGCGTATGATTTATCAGATGGGTCTAAAGTTGGTATTTTAGGAATTGAATATGCGAAGAAAACAGATGTTTTATCTAAAGTACTTTATGGTTTTACTCAAACATGGTTTGTCATTAGTTCTGTATTCTTAACAATTGCATCATTCTTTACAAAAGGATTTTCGATTAATCATTTAGGTGGTCCAGTAGCGATTTTCTCTCTAACATCTCAAGTGGCTCAAAGTGGATTTGTTTCTGTTTTGAATTTCTTAGGATTAATTAGTGCCAATTTAGGAATGATGAATTTATTACCAATTCCTGCATTAGATGGAGGAAAATTAGTGTTGAATATTATCGAAGGAATTCGTAAGAAACCACTAAGTCCTGAAAAGGAATCCTATATTACAATTGCAGGTGCAGTATTCTTAATCATTTTAATGATTTTAGTGACATGGAACGATATTAGTAAATTATTTTAACAAGTAACAGGAGGTAAGTGATGGTTTTCTATAGTAACATAATAGAAAACCACACTTATTTTTTCAGTTTTTGAGAGGAGTGATGAAGTGTCAGAACATCAACAACAATTATTTTTAACGTTAATGAATCAATTGAAGCTAGATACGGATGAGTTTTTACAACCAGATTTTGATCAAGCCTCATTAACTAAAATTGATATTACAAAAAGTATTCCAGAATGGTGCTTTAATATTGAGACGAATCAAGTTGTTCAGTACGAAAAATTCAAACGTTTCTATGAACAATTAAAACAGACCTATGAAAAAATTGCTCAAGTAAAATTAATCGTAAAAACGAGAGAAGAGTCTCAAATTACACAAGAACAAATTCAAGCATATTGGGAAATGGTGCTCTTCCAATTACAACAAGAATCACCTCTTGTAGTTCAACTACTTTCTGGACAAATTCCTACATGGAATCAGAAAAAAATACAATTTCATTGTCCAAATGAAATTACCAAATCTCATGTAAACGAAAATTACATCAAAAAAATTCAACAATATTTTGAGAATTTAGGTTTTCCAAAAATGGGTGTGGATATTATTGTCAATGATGAATTAGGTAGTCAATTAGAAGAAGAGTTACGCATTAAACACGAAACGATTGAACAAGAATATCAAGAAAAAGCTGTTCAACAAAAAGAAGTTCAAGAAGCTGCATCTTCTAAACCTACTGTAGTTAATACAGATTCATCTATTTTATATGGAAAAGCGATTCGTAATAATCTAGAAACAAGAGAAATTGCAGATATTTATGAAGAAGAGCGAAATGTATTAGTCGAGGCACAAATTTTTGATATTGAAATTCGTACAAGAAAAGCAAGTGGGAAATCCTTTGCCAATATTAAAATGACGGACTATACTTCATCTATTGGGGCAACTTTATTTCCTTCAACAGCTGAAGATGAAGAACGTTTAGCTGCCTTAAAAAAAGGAACATGGGTAAAAGCATATGGAAATATTGAGATTAATAAATTTTCTCAAGAATTAAATATGATTGTTCGAGATATGAATAAAGTCGAGCATATTGGTCGAATCGATCGTGCGCCTGAAGACCAAAAACGTATTGAATTACATTTACACACAAATATGTCGGTCATGGATGCAACAAATTCTGCTAGTGATTTAGTCAAACAAGCAGCAAAATGGGGACATCCTGCAGTAGCCATTACAGACCACGCAAACTTACAATCGTATCCAGAAGCTCATGGAGCAGGAAAAGGAAATAATATTAAAATCTTATACGGATTAGAAGGAAATATTGTTGATGACCAAGTGAATGTTGCCTATAATCCGCAACATATTTTATTAGAAGATGCGACGTATGTAGTGTTTGACGTTGAAACAACTGGGTTATCAGCTATTTACGATTCTATTATTGAATTAGCTGCCGTTAAAATGCATAAAGGAAATGTAATCGATAAGTTTGAAGAATTTATTGACCCAGGACATCCTTTATCTGCGACAACGATTCAATTAACAGGCATTACAGATGATATGGTTCGTGGTTCTAAATCACAAGCTCAAGTATTGAAGGAATTTGCAGCATTTACAAAAGATACGATTTTAGTAGCGCACAATGCAAGTTTCGATATGGGATTCTTAAATACTGGATATGAAAAAGAAGGATTAGAGAAAACAACTCAACCGGTCATTGATACATTAGAATTATCCAGATTGTTACACCCACAATTAAAATCTCATCGTTTAAATACATTAGCAAAACGATATAATGTTGCCTTAGAACAACATCACCGTGCGGTATTTGACTCTGAAACAACTGGACATTTATGTCATATTTTCTTAAAAGAAGCAGCCAATGATCATGGATTAATATATCATGACCAATTGAATACGAATTTACACCCAGAAGAAGTATTCAAAAATGGTCGTCCATTCCATGCAACGATTTTTGCAAAGCATCAAGCAGGATTGAAAGAACTCTTTAAAGTAGTGTCAGCTTCAAATGTACAATATTTTTATAGAGTTCCTCGTATTTTGCGTAGTATGTTAATCGAGAAGAGAGATTCATTTTTAATTGGGAGTGGTTGTAGCGAAGGAGAAGTCTTTGAAGCAATGATGCAAAAAGGCTATGAAGAAGCTAAAGAAAAGGCTAAGTTTTATGATTATATTGAAATTATGCCAAAAGCAGTCTATCGCCCATTAATTGATAAAGAACTCATTCGAAATGAACATCATCTAGAAGAAATTATTAAAAATCTGGTGAAATTAGGAGAAGAATTAGATATTCCAGTTGTGGCAACAGGGAATGTTCACTATTTAAATCCTGAAGATAAAATTTATCGAGAAATCTTATTGACGTCTGTGAATAATGGACAGAAATTAAATTATCCAGATGTACATTTTAGAACAACGAATGAAATGCTAGATGAATTTGCCTTTTTAGGAGAAGAGAAAGCTTTCGAAGTTGTTGTAACAAACACTCATTGGGTCAATGATCAGCTAGAAGTGATTATCCCAATTAAAGATGACTTATATACGCCTAAAATTGAAGGGGCAGAAGATGAAATCACAAAATTAAGCTATGACAAAGCTCATGAATGGTATGGAGAAGAATTACCAGAAATCGTTGAGAAACGTATCGATAAAGAATTAAAGAGTATTATCGGAAATGGATTCTCAGTTATTTACTTAATTTCTCAAAAATTAGTGCATAAGAGTAATGAAGATGGCTATTTAGTAGGATCTCGTGGATCGGTTGGTTCCTCATTAGTTGCGACATTAACGGGAATTACCGAAGTAAATCCATTAGCGCCACATTATCGCTGCCCAAACTGTTGTTATTCAGAATTTTTCGATGACGGTTCTGTCGGTTCGGGATTTGACTTACCAGAAAAAGATTGTCCTAAATGTGGAACACGTCTTGCAAAAGATGGACATGATATTCCATTTGAAACCTTCTTAGGGTTCTACGGGGATAAAGTACCCGATATCGATTTAAACTTTTCAGGGGAATATCAGCCACAAGCGCATAACTATACGAAAGTATTATTCGGAGAAGATTATGTGTATCGTGCAGGAACCATTGGTACTGTTGCAGATAAAACAGCCTTTGGATATGTAAAAGGATATGAACGAGATTTAGGATTAGAATTTAGACAAGCAGAAATTGATCGTTTAGCAAAAGGGTGTACAGGAGTCAAAAGAAGTACTGGACAACACCCAGGGGGAATTATTGTAATTCCAGATTATATGGATGTTTACGACTTTACTCCAATCCAATTCCCAGCAGATGACCAAAATGCAGAGTGGAAAACAACTCACTTTGATTTCCATTCCATCCATGATAATGTGTTAAAACTCGACATACTTGGACACGATGATCCGACCGTGATTAGAATGCTACAAGATTTGTCAGGAATTGAACCGAAGGATATTCCACCAGATGATCCAGAAGTGATGAAAATATTCGGTGGAACAGAAGTATTAGGCGTTACTCCAGAACAAATTGATTCTAATACGGGTACACTGGGAATTCCTGAGTTTGGTACAAAATTTGTACGTGGAATGTTAGAACAAACAAAACCAACTACATTTACAGAGTTACTACAAATTTCAGGACTATCTCATGGTACAGACGTATATCTTGGAAATGCAGAAGAATTAATTCGACTGCATGGTATCCCACTTTCTGAAGTAATTGGATGTCGTGATGATATCATGGTGTACTTAATTCATAAAGGTGTAGAAAACGGTGCTGCTTTCAAAATTATGGAAGGCGTACGTAAAGGAAAGGGAATACCGGAAGATTATCAAGCAATGATGCGAGAAAATAATGTTCCAGAATGGTATATCGAATCGTGCTTGAAGATTAAGTACATGTTCCCGAAAGCCCATGCGGCAGCCTATGTATTAATGGCCTTACGTGTAGCGTGGTTTAAAGTTCATAAACCTTTATTATATTACTGTGCATATTTCTCAGTTCGTGCTCAAGACTTTGATATTGTAGCAATGTCACAAGGGAAAGAAATGATTAAGCAAAGAATGAAGGAAATCCGTGATAAAGGAAATGATGCAAGTGCGAAGGAAGTAAATTTATTAACTGTACTTGAATTAGCCAATGAAATGTGTGAACGTGGCTTTAGCTTTAAAATGGTTGATATAGAAAAGTCTGATGCAGTGAATTTTGTCATTGAAGGAGATAGTTTAATTGCTCCATTTAGATCGATTCCAGGATTAGGACTAAACGTAGCCAATAAAATTGTTGAATCAAGACAAGAACAACCATTTATTTCTAAAAAAGACTTAGCAATACGTGGGAAAGTTTCTAAAACTTTAATTGATTATATGACTGAGAATAAAGTATTAGATGACTTACCAGATGAAAATCAATTATCCTTATTTGATTTTTAATGAAAAAGCAAAATAGACGACTTCGGTCGTCTATTTTTTGTAATATTCTTCAATTTGTAAGAAAACTTGTAGTAGTTTTTCTTGTAAACTTTTAGTTTTTTGAGAATCTATTTTCTTATTAAGAAGATACATCGAATAAGGGATTTCAATTTGAATCGCTTCTACATTCGATTGCTTTGAGATTTCATGAATAATATTTCCACCTTTAAAAGGATTATCAAGTTGAATGGATAAATCTGCATTCTCAAAACAATGCACAATAAACGTTAACGATTCTTTTGAGATTGTTGAATGTTCTTTAGTACTAATAATAATGTTATCTGTATTAAAGGATTGATCATCATAGCTATGTAAATCTAGTAAACAAATCTTTGAAAAATTTGTTTTTTTGAAGGATAGTTGTTCCCATATCGCATCGTAATAAGGAGTATAAAATTTCATCAGCCATTGTTGCTGGATTGCTTTAGAAGGATATTGCTTAAATAATGGATTTCCAACTTCATCATATTTTGGAATGATTGGAAGTGCAGAAGTTTTAGAAGTATATTTTGAACGATTCACATCTACGATATATCTTGAAAGTTTCGAAGAAATACTTGTAAATGGAAAGTCTTTCATGAATGTATTCATTTCCCAATCCGTATGAATTCGTTTCGCTATCGGATTTATTCGACCTTGAATATCTTCAGGAATTTCTATTCCAGAATGAGGAATAGACAATAAAATAGGAGAAGAGTGATTTTCTTGTTTTACTGTGACATATGAATTCATGAAATCCTCCTAGTAATATTGTGATTGTTGAGTAAATTTAGTATACTAAACTTTGAAGAGGTGAATCAAATGAATAAACATGAAATTGATGAAATGTATTCTTATTTATTAGAATTTACAGCGGATGTATTATATTGTGCAGCTCCATATAGTGAAAATAGAAAAGTATTAGCTGCTATTACATATGATCCAGATTTTAAACAAAATTTTCTTTTATCATATCGTAATGAACAAGATACTGTTGAAATGCCTGAAGAAACAAGACAAAGAACTACAGAAGTTTGGATGACTTTTGGAGAAATAATTGATTATGCCTTAAATCAATTACAAGAATTCCGAGTAAAGTATTATCCAAAACAACAGATGAAACGTTCTTTAAGATTATAATGTAGATTTTTATCCACAGAATGAACAAAATTTATTTCATGTATTGACAGTTATTATACATATTGATATAATAACTTTTGTACTGTTCTAGTAGCTCAGCAGGATAGAGCATTCGCCTTCTAAGCGAACGGTCGGGGGTTCGAATCCCTCCTAGAACGTTTTAGACCTAATTGATAGGTAAAAAGTTGTGGCTCTTTGTCAAATAGGGTTGATGAAACAATTTTAGTGAAGGAATTAAGCAGC
>NZ_CAUQCL010000003.1:0-169107 GCF_963516875.1 uncultured Granulicatella sp.
ACACTAAAATAGGGTTGGTGGATTTTCTCCATCAACCCTATAAATTATAGAACCAAAGTTGTGAAGAACGTTGATTTATCAACGTTCTTTTTTTCTCTAATTTGGATAAAATACAATGTTACGGAACAAATAAGGAACAAAAAATTAAAATAAGTACAGTTAAAAATAAAATTTTAATGAAAGTGAAAAAGAATTCATTAGTTTTTTATTATTGTATTATTGTGGTATAATACGATTAAAATAGATAGATAAATTGGAGGGATAAAGAATGAGTGAACCAGTTGAGGGATATATTCATTCTACAGAGAGTTTTGGTTCTGTTGATGGACCAGGAGTCCGTTTTGTAACGTTTATGCAAGGATGTCGTATGCGTTGTGAGTTTTGCCATAATCCAGACACTTGGAATATTGGAGGAGGAACAAAGATTACAAGTCAAGAATTATTAGAAGAAGCTTTACGTTATCGTGCCTTTTGGGGTAAAAAAGGTGGCGTAACAGTAAGTGGAGGAGAACCTTTACTACAAGTTGATTTTCTAATTGATTTCTTTAAACGTTGTAAAGCCATGGGAATTCACACTACATTAGATAGTTGTGGTATGCCATTTACATACGATGAACCATTCTTTAGTAAATTCGAAGAATTATTAGAATATACAGATTTAATTTTATTAGATATTAAACATATTGATGATGAACAACATAAGAAATTAACGGCTTGGACTAATAAAAATATTTTACAATTAGCAGAATATTTATCAGATAAAGGTCAACCAGTTTGGATTCGTCACGTACTAGTTCCTGAACGTTCAGATTATGATGAATATTTACAAAGATTAAGTGACTTTGTAGCAGGTTTAAAAAATGTATTGAAATTCGAAGTTTTACCATATCACCGTTTAGGAGTTTATAAATGGAAAAACCTAGGAATTCCATATAAATTAGAACATATTGAACCACCAACAAAAGAACGTGTTGCAAATGCGAACCGTATTTTAAGAACACAAGAATATAAAGGATATTTAGAAGTTTAGATTGGTTTTCTAAATATTGTGTGGTAAAATAGTCATTATAAAATTACAAAGTGAGGATATAAGATGAGTAAATTATTAGTTTTTGGACACCAAAATCCAGATACAGATGCGATTACATCAGCTATTTCGTATGCCTATTTATTAAAACAATTAGGAGAAGATGCAGAAGCAGTTGCATTAGGTGAACCTAATGAAGAAACTCAATATGCACTAAACTATTTTAATAGAACAGCACCACGTGTGATTACATCATTAAGTGAAGAAACAGATAAAGTAGCCTTAGTAGACCATAATGAAGTACAACAAAGTGCTAGTGATGTTGAAAAAGTTGAAGTACAATATGTCGTGGATCATCATCGTATTGCGAATTTCCAAACGGCAAATCCTCTATTCTATCGTTGTGAACCAGTAGGATGTACAAATACGATTTTATTTAAAATGTATAAAGAATATGGAATCGAAATTCCAAAAGAAATTGCAGGATTAATGGTTTCAGCTATTGTATCTGATACATTATTATTTAAATCACCAACATGCACACAACAAGATATTGAAGCTGCAACTGAATTAGCACGTATTGCTGAAATTGATGTAAATTCTTATGGATTAGAAATGCTAAAAGCAGGGACAAATCTATCAACAAAATCAGAAGCAGAATTAATTGACTTAGATGCAAAATCATTCCCAATGGGTTCATTGAATATGCGTATTGCTCAAGTGAATGTTGTTGATGAACAAGAATTACTAGCTAGACGTGATGCATTAGAATTTAGTATGAAAGAAGCAAATGCAACTCATGGTTACGATACATTTTTATTAGTAGTAACAAATATTTTAACAAGTGTTTCTACAGGATTAGTTGTTGGAGAAGCATTAGATACAGTTGCGAATGCATTTAATACAGAATATGAAAATGGCTTGTTAATTTTACCAGGTGTTGTATCTCGTAAAAAACAAGTAGTGCCACCTTTAACAGTAGCATTTGAGGGCTAATTTAATTTATGTTTAATCCGAACAATTGATGGACAGAATAGCCATGACCTGTTCGGATTATTTTATTGAAAAAAATTGGAAAAATGAAGGATGAGAAGCAGTGAAACATTTATTAGATTATTTGAAAAATTTATTGCCTTCTGGATCACAAAAAGAATGGGATATTGCTCAAGTAACATTATTTGTAGAAAATATCCATAGTATGAAGAGGTTTTATACACAAGTTTTGGGTTTAACCATTTTACAAGACTTTGAAACAGAGATTTTATTAGGAATGCCTCAGGGAAGTGTTCCGATGATTCGATTATTGGCTGTAGAAAATACTGGAACTCGTAATACCAACTTAACGTATTATTTAGGATTTGAAATTCCAAAAAAACAATTGTTGGGTGATTTAAGTAATCATTTGTTATTGGAAGAACAAATGATTATGGCAACTTGTGATGATGGATATAGTGAAGCTTTTTATATAATGGATCCAGAACAAAATCGTTTAAAATTTTATTGTGTGAAAAAAGATTTATTATTAGAAGATGTCAATCATGAAATGCAATATTTAGAAGGAAATCAAGTCACCATTCCAATTCAAGATTTCATTCAATTGGGTGATACTGGTGTTCATGGTCTTCCTGCTAAAACACGTTTAAATCAAGTTCACTATATTGTAGAAGATATTCAAAAGACTTCTGACTTCCTTCATGATATTTTTCAATTTAAAACAACTTACGATTATGTTGCTGAACGTCAAAATTTTCAAATTAATCAACAATATTATTCGATTGCAATTAATGAGTGGCAAAATGTTGATAAAAGTCATACCTTATATGGCGTAAGGGAAATTATGTTTTTTGTCCCAGAAATTAAAGTATTAGAAGCAATTGTGGAAGGATTAGAAGAAATGGAATGGCCATATTTATACCAAGATTCAGAATTAAAAATTTTAACACCCGATCATATTCGTTATCATTTAAAAGTAGGTGAACGCCTATGAGTTTATTGAATCCTGCAATGTATCGTAAATATCGTAAAAATCCTAAAATTCGTCACTTAGTAAGTATATTAGCAATTTTAGTATCCGGATTTTTACAAGCATTTACCTTAAAAGTTTTTATTCAACCTTCCAATTTATTATCGAGTGGATTTTTAGGGGTGTCTATCTTAATTCATCAAATAGGAGAATTAGTTGGAATGGATTTATCCATTTCATTAATGATGCTAGCATTAAATATTCCTGTTGCGATTATTTGTTATCGAGGCATTAGCCCTAGATTTACGTTTTACTCAATTGTACAAGTATTTTGTGGAAGTTTTTTTATACGAGTATTACATTTTGAACCAATTTTTGATGATGTTTTATTAAATGTTATTTTTGGTGGAGTGTTAAATGGAATTTATATTTCCATTGCTTTAAAAGGAAATGCTTCTACTGGAGGAATGGATTTTATTGCCTTATTCTTTTCTAATCGAAATGGTAAAACAATTTGGCAAGAAGTATTCTTTTTTAATACATTATTATTATTAATTTTCGGAGCTATTTTTGGTTGGAAATATGCAGGGTACTCAATTCTATTTCAATATATTTCAACGAAAGTCATTAGCAATTTCCATCAACGATACCATCGTGTAACTTTACAAATTACAACACGTTATGGTGAAGAAGTGATGCAAGCATATTTAAAAAATATTCGTCATGGTATTTCTTGTGTTGAAGCAATTGGTGGTTTTAGTCATGAGAGAATGTATTTACTACATACTGTATTATCATCTTATGAATTAATTGATGCAATTTCAGTATTAAAAGAAGCTGATCCTCGAGTGATTATTAATCAATTTGCAACAGAAAACTTCTATGGAAGATTCCATAGAGACCCTGAATAAGAGAAAGGAGAAGTCTCATATGAAAAAGTATTTAAATCAAGAAACTCTAATGTCACTATTGATGGTTACCATCGGATCTTTTATTTTTTCGTTTACGATTAATGCAGTTGTGATTCCAAATCAGTTTGGGAGTGGTGGTGTAACAGGGATTACGTTATTATTATATTATATTATGGGCATTAATCCCGGGACTTCAAATTTAGTGATTAATATTGTTTTACTATTAATTGGGTATCAATATTTAGAACGTAGAACAATGTTTTATACTGTATATGCTATTATTTTAATGTCTGTATTCTTGGATATCACAAGAGGTGTTTATCAATTTATTCCTCACAATGTTTTATTAGCAGCAATTGGTGGTGGAGTGGTTGCAGGGGCTGCATTAGGTCTTGTAATGTTAGGAAATGGAACAACAGCAGGAACGGATATTATTGCGATGATGTTGAAAAAATATTTAGGATGGAATGTCTCTGTTTCATTATTAATATTAGATATTTTTGTTGTGAGTCCTTTATCCATTATTTCTGATTTAGAAAAAGTAATTATTACATTAATTTATTTATTTACAGCAAGTCGAATGATAAACCTTGTATTAGAAGGATTTAACTCTAAGAAATCCTTTATGATTATCTCGAAGAAATATGAAGAAATTGGTGCACAAATACAAGAAAAAATTGGTCGTGGTACAACGATTTTAGACGGTCATGGCTTTTATTCTCGTGAAGAAAGAAAAGTATTGTTTGTAGCTGTTAACCGTCTACAAGTGATGACATTACAAAGAATCATTCATGAAGTAGATCCTGAAGCATTTACGATTATTACTGAAGTCACCCATGTTATTGGTGAAGGATTTACTTATCAACCGAAATCATAAATAGGATACACTTCCATTTTGGAGGTGTATTTTTTTATAAAAAAGTCTTGACTATGACCTAACGTCATACCGTATACTGTAATTGTTAGGAGGAATGATTATGTATTTCATTAAACAAGTAAGCGAAATTAGTGGTGTATCGGTGCGCACTTTACATCATTATGACAGTATTGGATTACTTTCACCAAAAAAAGATGAAAATGGTTATCGATATTATAGTGAAGAAGACTTATCTTATCTACAAACGATTCTCTATTATAAATATTTAGGATTTTCTCTAAAAGAAATTCAGACACTTTTGCAACAAAAGGAAGAGGACTTATTACCACACTTACAAAAACAATTAATGTTAATGCAAAATGAAAAGGAAAAACTTCTAACATTAATTGATACATTAGAAAAGACAATTCTGTCTACAGAAAGGAAAATTAAGATGTCATCAGAAGAAAAATTTAAAGGATTTAGTGTTTCAGATAATAAAAAATATAAAAATGAAGCCATAAAAAAATATGGTGAAGAAGTTATGAATGAAGCTGAAGAAAAGCAAAAGGGAAAAGAGGATATTGTAGCTGAAGGATTCAATCGAATTTTCTTTGCATATGCAGATAATATTCAAAAAGGAATTCCAGCAACAGATGAAGTAAATGTAGATTTGGCAAAAGAATTACATCAGCATATGTGTCAATATGCATTTGATTGTTCGATAGATGTATTTTCAAGTATTGGACTTGGCTATGCTCATAATGAAGAGTTTCGAACAAATTTAGATCACTATGGAAAAGGTGTTGGACAATATGCTTGTGATGCAATCCAACAATATGTTGCAAAAGTGAGAGGATAAAGAAAACTGGAGTCGTTATTGGCTCCAGTTTTTTAGGTTAAATAGATTGGGTAGGTAATGAGTTCAGCTTCTAGATCCACTGCTTCAAAAGAAGTAACTTCTCCATCTGTTTGCATAAGAATGGGTTGTTGAATTTTGATGCACGCTTTAGTAGCAGTTTCTTTCATTAAGTGATTTGGAAATCGTTCAAAATGTTGTTTATTCCATAAAATAAATGGAAAAGCTTTAAGAATAACTTTAGTAGTAACGTCTCTAGCTACGACTACTTCAAAATGATGAGAATTTTGTTTTGCAGTGGGCACAAATTGAATACCACCACCAAAATAAGAGTGATTAAATAGTCCTACTAATAAATTTTTATCAGCAATTTGAATAGGTTCGTCATCAATTTGAATCGAAGCTTGAAATTTTTGATGATGTTTAAAGGCCTCTATGATTGGTGTTAAATAAGATAATTTATTTAAACCAAATCGTTTTTTCTGTGATTTTGATTGGAAAGTATTTAACTGACAAATAGCAGCATCTATTCCAAAGCCTAATGAATTAATTGCAATTCCTTTTTTATGACTGAGTTTTTCATGATATAAAATGATTTCAAGCTGTTTAACCGTTTCATTTTGTAGATGTTTTATAAATGTTAGAATATCATGTGAAAATTTCATTTCTCTTGCAAAATCATTTCCTGTTCCTGCGGGTAAGTAAGCTACAGGAATTTCTTGATTGAATGCAATAAGAGAAGAGATTGCTTCATTTAACGTACCATCTCCACCAATAATAATCATTTTTTGTTCTGAAGATAAGTTTTGAATAATACGAGGAATTATTTCAAATATTTCTCCAGAATATTGTGTTAAATAAGTTGAAAATGTAATGTTGTTTTTTAGACAATAGTTGACTAAGTTGTCGAATTGTTTTTTTCCATTTCCACCACCGGAAAATGGATTTGCGATAATCATTAACTGCATAGTATTCTCCTTTTGTGTACAATATATTATAACAAATCGAGTTGATTTTATAAATGAAGAAGTGTTAAGATTAATTTGAAAATAGAACTGAGGTGATGAAGATGTCTAATAATTTATTTGACGCAGTTTTAAACCCAACATGGAAAACCTTATCAAATGAAATGAAGGAAGTAGTCATTCAAAATGTGTTAAGACATTTTGTAAATCCAATACTAGAAGTGACAAAAATTACTCCAGTTAGTTATCATTTTGGTGGTATAAAAATAGATACATTTGAAATAGTCATAGATGGTATAGAGTATGTATTTGTACCTGGACAGAAAAAATGTATTTTAGGATGGGATAGAGGATTATCTGGTTTATCTGGGCTTGATTGTAGTGAAGAGCGTCAAGAATTGAGATACGCTTTAAAACGGTATTGTAATCAACAATTAACCAGTTCACTTTTAACAGAGGAAGGATTTTTGAATCAAGATTTTTCTCATATTCGTTTAACAACAGAATACATTGATGAGAAAATTAATCGTTCAACTTCACCTCTACGAGAAGTGAATATTCCAGCTTTATTAGTAGAGAAGAAGCCTCAATATGTTGGAATGAAATATATCGGTCAATATAACGTAGTTTCAGGACAATTAATTTCTCTTGAAAATCATACAGATAATCTTCTTGAGAGGATTCATTCATTGTTGGTACCTGAAGGGCAAAAGCATAATTTTTTACAAGATTATCCCACAGTAGCTAGAAAAGCTCCTTTATTAATTCAACAAAATCATTTGAATCCTGATATTTTTGATTGTTATGTAGATGATGCGATTTCTTATTCTGATGTAAAAAGGGAAGTAGAGCGTCATGGTTTTGGATTATTAAATGAAGATGAATGGGAATATTGTTGTGGAGCAAGTTGTCGTCGTTTATTCAAATGGGGAAATCAGTTAAAACGTCAGTTATTCCAGCAAAATATTTCTCCTTTATGGAAAGAGAATATGTTTGGTTTAACGATTGCGAATGCTGAATTTGGTCCGGAATTAATCGATGATGTATCTGTTACAAAGGGTGGTTGGTTAGAGGAGACTCATAAAGCACCGATTATTAATTTATTGCCGTTGTCTTCGTATTATCGTGGTGAGGGTATTGAGGATAAGGAGAAAGAGTTAACTCCAGGATATTATTGCGTAAGAAGAGTAATGCGTGTTGATTCAAATGGATAGATTTTTTGAATAGAAATTTTATAGTAGCTAGGGCGCAAGCAAACCTACGGTTTCAGCTACTATGGAATTTCTATTCTTTTTTGTCAAAAAGTCAAAAAAAGTCAAAGAAAATGTTTGACCTTTATTGACTAAAGGTGTATACTATAAACATCAAAGAAATTTGATAAAGAAATGGAAGAAAAAGAATGGGGGAAGCAAGATGAATATTGAAAAAATGACAACGATGATGCAACAATCACTTGCTCAGGCACAAGAAATTGCGCAAAATAGAAAACATCAAGAAATTGATATCTCACATTTGTGGAAAGTATTTTTAACGCCCAATCATTTTGTGAGAAATCTATATGAAGATGTCCATGTTCCAATTTCAGAATTAGAAAAATTTGTGGATGAAAAAATTGATCAATTATCAATAGTAGAAGGAAGCCAAGTCCAATATGGTCAAAGTTTAAGTCCATCTTTCTATCAATTACTAACGAAAGCAGATGAAATTAGACAACAATTTCAAGATGAATATTTAGCAACTGAAGTGATTGTACTAGCTTTAATGGAAATTAATCATCCTATTAAAGAATTTTTAGTGAAACATCAAGTAACAAAACAAGTATTACAAGAAAGAATTGAAAAATTGAGAGGAGGAAGTCGTGTGACTAGTCAAAATCAAGAAAATCAATATGAAGCATTAAAACAATATGCACAAAATTTAAATGACGCAGTAAAATCTGGAAAACAAGATCCAGTTATTGGACGTGATGAAGAAATTCGTGATGTCATTCGTATTTTATCTAGAAAAACAAAAAACAATCCTGTATTAATTGGAGAACCGGGGGTAGGTAAAACAGCCATCGTAGAAGGTCTTGCACAAAGAATTGTGCGTAAAGATGTTCCTGAAAATTTAAAAGATAAAGTGATTTACTCATTAGATATGGGGGCTTTAATCGCTGGTGCAAAATTCCGTGGAGAATTTGAAGAACGTCTAAAAGCAGTGTTATCAGAAGTGACAAAATCAGAAGGGCAAATCATTTTATTTATTGATGAGATTCATACAATTGTTGGAGCTGGTAAAACAGAAGGGTCTATGGATGCCGGAAACTTACTAAAACCAATGTTAGCTCGTGGAGAATTACACTGTATTGGAGCAACAACATTAGATGAATATCGCGAAAATATGGAAAAAGATAAAGCCTTAGAAAGACGTTTCCAAAAAGTATTAGTTCATGAACCAACGGTAGAAGATACAATTTCTATTTTACGTGGATTAAAAGAACGTTTTGAAATTCACCATAGTGTTAATATTCATGACAATGCTTTAGTAGCGGCAGCAACTTTATCAAATCGTTATATTACAGATCGGTATTTACCAGATAAAGCGATTGATTTAGTCGATGAGGCATGTGCAACGATTCGTGTAGAAATGAATTCAATGCCAACACAATTAGATTCTGTTATTCGTCGTTTAATGCAGTTAGAAATCGAAGAACAAGCATTAAAAATGGAAAAAGATGAAGCAAGTAAAAAACGATTATCGATTCTTCAAGAAGAATTAGCAACATTACGTGAAGAAGCAAATAGCTTGAAAATGAAATGGGAAATCGAAAAAGAAGAAGTGAATAAAATTCGTGATAAACGTGAAGAAATTGATCGCTTAAAACATGAATTAGAAGAAGCTGAAGCTGAATATAATTTAGAAAAAGCTGCTGAACTTCGTCATGGTCGTATTCCTAAATTAGAAAAAGAAATTCAAGAATTAGAAGCTCAAGCAAAACTTCATGCTCAAGAAGATAATCGATTAGTGCAAGAAGCAGTAACAGATGAAGAAATCGCTCGTGTTGTTGGTAGATTAACTGGTATTCCAGTCACTAAATTAGTAGAAGGAGAAAGAGAAAAACTTCTTCAATTAGAAGATACGTTACATGAACGTGTGATTGGGCAAGATGAAGCTGTTCAAAAAGTGGCAGATGCAGTCTTACGTTCTCGTGCAGGATTACAAAATCCAAATAGACCAATTGGTAGCTTCTTATTCTTAGGACCAACTGGTGTTGGTAAAACAGAATTAGCGAAAACATTGGCAGAAAACTTATTTGATAGTCAAGACCATATGGTCAGAATTGATATGAGTGAATATATGGAGAAATTCTCTGTGAGTCGTTTAGTTGGAGCACCTCCAGGATATGTTGGTTATGAAGAAGGCGGCCAATTAACAGAAGCAGTTCGTCGTAATCCATATACGATTGTGTTATTAGATGAAATTGAAAAAGCACATCCAGATGTCTTCAATATTTTATTACAAGTATTAGATGATGGACGTTTAACAGATTCAAAAGGTAGAGTTGTTGACTTTAAAAATACGGTCTTTATTATGACAAGTAATATTGGTTCTCAATTCTTATTAGAAATTCAAGGAGAAACGATTGATGCTGAAACGAAACAGGCAGTCGACAACGTCTTGAAGGGTACATTTAAACCTGAATTTTTAAATCGTATTGATGAAACAATCTTCTTCACACCATTATCAAGAACTCATATTCATGGCATCATTGGTAAGATGTTGAAAGATTTGAATCTTCGTTTACAAGAGCAAGAGATTCAATTAGAGTTCACGGATGAGTTGAAAGATTGGATTTCTGAAAATGCTTATAATCCAGTTTATGGTGCTAGACCAATTGCTCGTTATATTCAACGTGAAATTGAAACACCACTTGCAAAAGAATTAATTCGTTCAAGTATTTTACCAGGAAATACCGTAAAATGTGATGTAGTAGCAGACCACGTTACGTTTCATGTAGTTGAAGAATGAAAATAAAAAAGAAAAACTTTTCTATGTAGTAAGGACGCCAGCAGACCTGCGGTCTCATGGCTAAACTTTGAGCCTAGGTCTCAAAGTTTCCTGTACTATAAGCCACAGTCGTGTGGCTTATAGTACTACTACATTGAAAAGTTTTCTTTTTTTATTTATTCACTTACCGTTTTGCGTTTACGGATGCCCCAGAATTGGAAGTAGTCGGTACGAATGGCACCATTGTATAGTTTACGTTTTTTAGTGGCTTGTTTTCCGTAATGTTCTTCAAAACTTAAATCACTCGTTAAAATATACTTACTCCAAGTTTCTAATGGTTCATATGTTTGTCCCATTTGACGGTAAATATTTTGAGCTTGTTCTTCAGATAATAAACGATCACCATATGGTGGATTAGCGACTAATACACCATTTTCTTTCTTCGTACGGAAATCTTTTAATTGCATTTGCTTAAATTCAATATGCTCGCTAACACCAGCTTTAATTGCATTTTGTTTTGCAATTTCAATCATAGAACCATCAATATCAGCTCCAAGAATGTCTAATGTTACATCTGTACGAATTTCTTTTCTTGCTTCTTGGCGAACTGTATCAAATGCTTTTGGATCAAAGAATGTCCATTTTTCAGCTGCAAATGAACGATTTAATCCAGGAGCAATATTTAATCCAATTAAAGCAGCTTCGATAGGAATAGTACCTGAACCGCAACATGGATCATAAAATGGTTTATCTGGGAACCAATTTGTTAGCATGACAAGAGCTGCTGCCATATTTTCTTTTAATGGTGCACCACCTTTTTCAGTACGGTAGCCACGTTTAAATAAACTTGTACCACTTGTATCAATGGTTAAAGTTACAACATCTTTTAAAATAGAAACTTCGATAGGATAAAGTGCTCCTGTTTCTGGTAAATGTGTTTTACGAGCGTAAGCTGCACTTAGACGATTAACAATTGCTTTTTTTACGATAGATTGGCAGTTTGGAACGCTATGTAAAGTTGATTTAACAGATTTTCCTGATACAGGGAATTCTGCATCTACTGGTAAAATTTGTTCCCAAGGAAGTGCTTTTGTTTGTTCAAATAAAGCATCAAAAGTTTTAGCGGTAAATTGACCAAAAATAATTTTAATACGATCTGCTGTACGTAAATAAATATTCGTTTTTGCAATATCATAATCGCCTCCAGTAAAATAAGCTTTTCCATTTTCTACTTGGCAATCATATCCAAGAGTTCTTAATTCTTTTCCAACAAGTGCTTCAATGCCAGCTGCAGCAGTGGCGACTAATTTATAAGTTGTCATAATGATTTCCTTTCTATGAAAGTTTTGTTTTTCAAAAAAAATACCGGGAGACCCCGGTAAATAACCTGAATGCAAACTTCTATAAGCCATGTTCTGTTCCATCAATTAGCAGGTTCTAATTGATTTCAGTAATCATCTGTCTACACAAATGTGCCTCTTATTTCGTTCATTTCCTAATAAAGAGTGCCCCTACCATATGTTTGGGTTGCTCGCTCGAGGGGTTTACCGCGTTCCACCATTTCCGTTTCCAGAAATGCTTCGTCACTGTGGCACTTTCAAGAATACTTTGGCATAGAAATCCTTAGCCATTTTTTCTGCCGTCAACAAGTTGTTGCCTTAGCTTATTGTTTCGCTAAGCACGAACACTACAGACATCTCAGTCTGTGCGAGCATGGACTTTCCTCAGTAGTGAAATCACTACCGCGATTACTCAAAGTTTACAAGTATTATTAATCTTTAATTGGGGTAATAACACGAGTTTTGTCTAAATCATCATCGTCTTCTTCTAATTTTTCATCAAAGACATGTTTTTCTAAATTCGCTAAACGTTTTAAAATATCAAAGTTTGTAACTCCAGCAGAAGGAATGCTAGCTGAGCGAGTTCCTTTTGTGACAGTTGCTTGTTTTGATAATTCGTCAACTTTATTTACTAAACGTTCATTTTCACTTTGTAAAAAGCTAATTTCTTTTTGGAATGTATCATAATCACGAATAATTAAATCTAAAAATGCATCTACTTCTTCAATGTCAAATCCTCTAAATGAGCGTTTAAATTGTTTATTTAAAATATCTTTTGTTGATAAATGTCTTGCCATGGTTTCATTACTCCTTAATATTAATCATTATATAGTTTACTCCAGTATACTTGCTACTCGATGCATAACTGTCTTTTGCAAGCAGTGAAAAACCTCTCGTTTTTCTATCTTCAATATCATACTAAAAATTCAGAAAAATTACAAATATGTTACATTAAATTTTTAGTCAAATTTTATTTTCTTTGTTATAATGTCTTGTGAACAAGGATATACGCAAAAGGAGAGTTAATAAATGGATTGGTTAGAAGTTACAGTAGTAACTCATACAGAAAGTGTAGAGGCAGTCAGTGAAATTTTTATGGAAATTGGAGCTAAAGGAGTTTCGATTGAAGATCCGCTCGATTATGATCAATTAAATCAAGAACAATTAGAATGGCTTTCAGTAGAAAAAAAAGCCTTATATGAAACAGATGAAGTATTTGTCAAAGCTTATTTCCAACCAAATCAATGGAATGATGAAATGACGGAAACAGTTACGAATAGAGTTCAAGAACTAAAATATTTCGGATTAACAATTGGTAAGGGAATTGTGACATTACAAACAGTAGGAGAAGCAGACTGGGCAGAAGCGTGGAAAAAATATTATTTCCCAGTGCGTGTGACTAGATATTTAACTGTTGTTCCTAGTTGGTTAGAGTATCAGAAACAACAAGAAGATGAACGCTTAATTCGTTTAGATCCAGGTTTGGCATTTGGAACAGGAACGCATCCAACGACTCAATTATCACTAGCAGCTTTAGAGCAATATGTTCGTGGTGGAGAGAGTGTATTAGATGTTGGAACAGGTTCAGGTGTTTTAAGTATTGCTGCTAAACTATTAGGGGCTAGTAATGTCTCAGCTTTTGATATTGATGAAATGGCAACAAGAGTTTCAAAAGAAAACATCTCATTAAACCCAGAAGTTGGTGAAATTGCTGTTTATGAAAATAATTTATTACAAGGTATTCAACAACCTTCAGATCTAATTGTGGCGAATATTTTAGCTGAGATATTATTAATGATGCCAGTTGATGCCTATCATAATTTAAATGAAAATGGTGTTTTAATTTTATCAGGAATTATTCAGTCAAAAGCAGAGGAAGTACGTTCTGCTTATGAAAATGCAGGATTTACTTTAAAACAACAACTCACAATGGGTGAATGGAATACATTTGTCATGACAAAAGTGAAAGACTAGGTGAATGAGATGCAACGTTATTTTATTGATCAAGTCATTCAATCTGTAGGAGAAAAGATCTCCGTTCCTAAAGAGCAAGAGCATCATATGGTAAAAGTGATGCGAATGAATATCGAAGAATGTTGTGAAATTGTAGATGAGAACGAACAATTATATATCGCAGAAATTACAAAATTATCACCATTAGAGTTAACAATAGTAGAACATACAGAACAAAATGTAGAATTACCGATTGATGTGACAATTTTTGTAGGGCTATCAAAAGGGGATAAATTAGAAACGATTGTCCAAAAAGCTACAGAATTAGGCGTTCATACGATTGTACCCGTAGAAATGAAACGGAATATGGTGAAATGGACTAAGGATAAATCTCAAAAGAAAATTGAAAGATTACAAAAAATTGCGCAAGAAGCAGCAGAACAATCACACAGATTACATGTGCCAAAAGTGCTAGAGTTAATGACTTTAAAGGAAAGTGTCAGTTTAGCTAAGCAATCGACAAAAGCATTAGTTGCCTTTGAAGAAGTTGCCAAAGAAGGAGAAGCGGCAGTATTTGTTCAAACGTTGACTTCGTTACAAAAAGGAGATTCGATTGCCTTTTATTTTGGTCCAGAAGGTGGATTTGACCTACAAGAAATTGAGTATTTAAATAGCCAGGAAATTCATTCTTGTGCCTTAGGTCCAAGAATTTTACGAGCTGAAACGGCACCCATGTATGCATTAGCTGCAGTGTCCTATTATTTCGAACTTTTAAAAGGTTTGAAATAGTTGACGGAAGGCAAAGAAAGAGATAGGATAAGTATTAACTAAAGTTAAGAAGACAGTAACAAAAATCATTTTTAAAATCGTTACTGTTATGAATTAAGGGGAAAAACGTATATGTCAAAAAATAAAAATTATACGGCTGAAGATGTCATTTCACTCTGTCGTGAATATATGAATGAAAAGAGTATTCAGTTCATCCAAAAAGCCATTGAATATGCGACCTTCGCTCATAAGGATCAAGTAAGAAAATCTGGCGAAGCATATATTGTCCACCCAATTCAAGTAGCTGGAATTTTGGCAGAATTGCACTTAGATCCAGATACGATTGCAACAGGCTTTTTACATGATGTTGTTGAAGATACAGGATTTACAATTGAAGATATTCAGTACGTATTTGGCAAGGATGTTGCATTTTTAGTAGATGGTGTTACAAAACTTGGGAAAATTAAATATAAATCTCATGAAGAACAACAAGCGGAAAATCACCGTAAAATGTTATTAGCGATGGCAAATGATTTAAGGGTTATTATGGTAAAACTAGCAGACCGTTTACATAACTTAAGAACCTTAAAATTTCATAAACCAGAAAAGCAACGCATGATTGCAAATGAAACATTAGAGATTTATGCGCCTTTAGCCCATCGACTAGGGATGAATAAAATTAAGTGGGAATTAGAAGATACATCATTAAGATATTTAAACCCACAACAATATTATCGTATTGTTCAACTAATGGATTCCAAACGTGATGAACGTGAAGCATATATTCATGAAACAGTCGTGAATATTGAAGAAGCTACACAGGAATTAGAAATTGAAGCGAAAATTTATGGAAGACCTAAACACATTTATTCAATTTATCGTAAAATGAAAGATAAAAAGAAAGAGTTTAATGAAATCTATGATTTATTAGCGATTCGTGTTTTAGTGAATAGTATTCGTGATTGTTACGCAGTTGTTGGGGCAATCCATACGAAATGGAAACCAATGCCTCGTCGTTTCAAAGATTATATTGCAATGCCAAAGGCGAATATGTATCAATCGATTCATACGACGGTTATTGGTCCTGGAGGTAAACCGGTAGAAATTCAAATTCGTACATTTGAAATGCATGCTG
The DNA here is from genome assembly GCF_963516875.1 of uncultured Granulicatella sp. Lineage (GTDB taxonomy): Bacteria > Bacillota > Bacilli > Lactobacillales > Aerococcaceae > Granulicatella. Next base: position 15,768 of record NZ_CAUQCL010000003.1, read on the forward strand.
TTGCAGAATACGGGGTTGCCGCTCACTGGGCGTATAAAGAAGGAAATACGCAAAAAGTATCGAATGATCCACTTCAAAAACAATTAGATTGGTTTAAAGATTTAATTGAATTACAAGATGATTCAAAAGACGCGAATGACTTTATGAATAGTGTGAAGGAAGATATTTTTGGTGATAAAGTATATGTCTTTACTCCAAAAGGAGATGTTTCTGAGTTACCATTAGGTTCAGGGCCGTTAGATTTTGCCTACAATATTCATACGGAAGTTGGAAATAAAACAGTCGGCGCAAAAGTTAATAATAAAATTGTACCATTAAATTATCAGTTAAAAACAGGAGATATTGTAGAAGTATTAACTTCTGCTAATTCATTTGGTCCATCAAGAGACTGGATTAATTTAGTCTTTACGACTCGTGCAAAAAATAAAATTCGTCGATTCTTTAAATTACAAAATCGTGAAGAAAGTATTCTTCGTGGCCGTGATTTACTAGAAAAACAAATTGTTGATTTAGGATTTTCTCCAAAAGACTTTTTATCAAAAACTCAATTAAAAGAAATTTCTGGTCGATTTAATTTTGCCAATGAAGATGATTTATTTGCAGCAATTGGATTTGGAGAAGTTTCTGTTCAAACAGTTGCCAATCGATTAACAGATAAAGCTCGTCGAGAAATTGAAAAGCAAAAAATGCAAGAAGAAGCTTTTGAACAAACGACTGAAAAAATTCAACGGAAAGATACTCAAAAGATGAGTATTAAGCATGAAAATGGCGTTATTATTGAAGGGGTTAATAATTTATTAATTCGTTTAAGTCGTTGTTGTAATCCGGTGCCGGGTGATGAAATTGTTGGATATATTACAAAAGGACGTGGAATTTCTGTCCATCGTAAAGATTGTCCGAATGTTAAAGTTCAACAAGATCAACAAACTCGTCTTATTGATGTGGATTGGGAAGATACGGGTAATTCTAAGCAACAATATGATACAGAATTAGTTGTTGAAGGATACAATCGTAATGGTTTATTGAATGAGGTGTTAAATGTTATCAATAGTATTACGAAGTCTTTAAATTCTGTAAATGGTAAAGTGGATTCTAATAAGATGGCTACAATTACGGTCAATATTGGAATTCATAATACGGAACAATTAGAATTTATTGTGAAGAAAATTAATCAAATTCCTGATGTTTATAGTGTTCGTCGTGTGATTTCATAATCAGCTGCGAGAAAGAGGAAAGAATTATGAGAGTTGTTTTACAGCGTGTTTCTCATGCGAGTGTTACTGTGGAAGAGAAAGTCATTGGAAAGATTCAACGTGGTTTTCTTTTATTAGTGGGTGTAACGCATGATGATGCAAAAGAAGATATGGAATATCTTGTTCGTAAAATTGTTCAGATGAGAATTTTTGAAGATGAAGAGGGTAAGTTGAATCGTAGTATTCAGGATATTGACGGTGAGATTTTATCGGTTTCGCAGTTTACTTTATATGCGGATACGAAGAAAGGGAATCGTCCTTCGTTTTCAAAGGCAGCTCCTGGGGATGTTGCGATTGAGATGTTTGATCAGTTTAATGGTTTGTTAAGAGATACTGGGATTCCTGTTGAAACGGGGCAGTTTGGTGCGGATATGAAAGTAGAGTTACTAAATGACGGACCAGTGACAATCCTGTTGGATTCAAAAACCCGTTAATGGGGCGTAATAGAAAAAGAGAAAAAAAGACTTTTTAAAAATAGTAGCTTGGACGCCAGCAGCTTCGCGTTGCGAATCTCATGGCTAACAATCGAGCCTAAGGTCTCGATTGTTCCAGTAATAGAAGCCAATTTTGGCTTCTATTACGTTAGCTACTATGAAAAGTCTTTTTTTTCTCTTTTTCTATACTTTTTTAGTGTCACTCATGTAAGAGGCGTTGAAGACTTTTAAATGAATCATCAAAGATAAAGAACAGGAAAGACCCTTGTTACTACGGGAAGTCTTTCCTATTCTTTATTTTTATACTTTTATTGTCGTTGGTTTTCTAGGTCTGTACGGACTACTAAGACGTCGCAGCTGACGTTTCTGATGACGTATTCTGATACAGAACCGATAAATAAACGTTCGACTGCGTTGAGTCCTGTTGCGCCCATCATAATTAAATCAATTTGATAATCCTTTGGAATGTTTTTAGAAATATAAACTTTTGGTGAACCATATTCTAAAACAAAATCGATATCATTAAAATCATGTTCTTGAGCATATTGACGATATTCTTGGAATAAATTTTCTGTTTGTCTTTGAATTTCTTCATTAAAGTTTCCTTCGAAACCAGTAGGAGTTTGAAGGACTCGTGTATCAATAATATGAGCAATTAAAACTTGAGCACGATTTCTTTTAGCTACCTCAATTGCTTTTTCAAAAGCTAATCTAGCTTCATTAGACCCATCTACCGGAACTAAAATTTTTGAATATTCATGGAACATAACAATCACTCCTTAATCTTTATACCTTTATTATACCACTATGAAAAAGTTTTAAAAGGGATTTCATAAAGATAAAATCCGTTTATAAAAGAAAAAACCACTCGAAAGAGTGGTCCAAAGTAAAAACTTTATTGATAGATTTCCGGTGATGCCGTTTGATGTATTTGATAGTTTTGAACCCGCATTCTAAGCAGGTGGGCTTCTATGAGTTACTTCTTAACTTCCAAGTGCAATGGCTTGTTATCCATAACAACAATCTGAATCCCTAAATAGTCATTAATTGTTCGGTCAACACATAGTAAATACCGCGCACATCTCAGATTTCTATGTCACTATAGTAGCACTCATCTGATAAAAAATCAATACTAAAATTGATAGCGTTTACTTATGACAAGGGTGCAAATATTTTTTTAAGCAGATAAGTTGAAAATGATTTCAAATATGATATGATAAAAGAAAATTTAATATTACAAAACATTTGGGGTGCCTATTGGCTGAGATTATACCCATTGAACCTGATCTGGATAGTACCAGCGAAGGGAAATGTGGAATGTTACAATAGTAATGTTTTCTAATGATTTGTTTGCTCGATATAAAAGATAGTGTTTTTAGGCTGTATTGATGTCGGGATTCAAAGAATTAGTTTCCATTGCTGATGTTCATGATGTTAGTGAATGAGCCTCCTTTTGTTTTGAAAACGAAGGGAGTTTTTTTTATGGAAAAATGGAGTTTGAAAGATGTCATTTTAATGGCATTATTAGCGTTTCTTTTTGGGGGCGTATTTATGGGGGCAGGATTTTTGTATGTCGCATTAGAAGTGGCATTAACACCTGGAGGGTATCAACCTTTTGCCAATGAAATTTTATTTGGATTATGGACGATGGCTGCTCCGATGATTGGAGTACTATTGAAGAAGAAAGGAAGTTCAACCCTTGGAGAAATGTTAGCTGCTTTAGCAGAAATGTTAATGGGTTCTCATTTTGGAGTTGGAGTTTTAGTTTCTGGTTTTATTCAAGGCTTAGGTACTGAAGTAGGATTTTTTGCAACGGTTTATAAGAGATATGATACTTTCTCTCTTACATTAGGTGCGATTGGTACAGTTGTCTTTAGCTTTATTTATGAGTATTTCAAATTAGGATATGGCGCTTATTCTTTAGGATTTTTAGTTGCATTAATCGTTGTTCGTTTTATTTCTGTTTTTGTTTTCGGAGTAGTATTTGTAAAAATTGTTATGAACTTATTAGAAAAAGTAAAAGCTACAAGAGGAAATTAATCAATGAATGGAATCACTTTAGAAGATGTGAGCGTTTGGCAAGGGAAAACTAACATTCTTCAACATCTCCATTGCAAACTAGAAATGGGTGAATTCATTTTATTAACAGGTGATACGGGGAGTGGGAAGTCAACTCTATTTCAATTTTTATCGGGCATTAAACCGATGAATTTTGAAGGACAGTGTTACTTGTTAGGAAAAGATATTTCTTCTATGACACCTGTAGAAAGAGCAACCATTGCGGGAACTGTATTCCAAAAAGCTTATCGTCAATTTACAATGAAAAATTTACGGAGTGAATTAACGTTTGCTCTTGAAAATTTAGGGTATGATTTTGAAAAAATTCAAGAACGAATTCATCACGTTACGATGGATACAGTAACGCAGCATTTATTAGATCGGCCTTTTGTTCAATTATCTGGAGGGGAGCAACAACGTTCTGCAATTGCAGTTTTATTAGCAATGGATGTTCCAATTTTATTATTAGATGAGCCATTTGCGAGTGTTGACGAGAAAAGTAGACGCTCCTTAATGAAATTATTATTTCAACTGTCTCAAAAAGGCAAATTAGTTATTATTAGTGATCATGATACGAATGGCTACAGCGAATATGTTAGTTGTGTATCACATATTCAGCAAGGTTGCTTGCAGACTCTTCCTATCAGTTCATTATCGAATCACTCTGTTATTTCATTAGAACAAGAAGGAGTTTCTACAGAGAAGTTTTTCACCTTTCAAAATGTTATAAAAGAAGGCTTATGGTCGATTCCAGCGTTTTCTTTAGAAAAAGGAATTACGACTTTAACCGGAGATAATGGTGTCGGAAAATCAACTTTACTAAGAGCAATGGTTCAATTGTCAAAAGTAAAAGGCAATTTTATGTATGAAGGGCAAAAAATAACTAAGAGAAATCGTTCTAAATTGGTAACATTGACCGTTCAAGAAGCAATGCATCAATTTGTCACTTTAATGCCAAGGGATGAATTGAATTTTGGAATGAAGAGATTTGCTCATACTCAAGAATGGCAAGAACGAATACTCACAGAAACAGCATTAGGTTCAAAACTGGATACAAGTTTGATGTATTTAAGTGGCGGAGAACAAAAATTGATTCAGCTAATCTGTATGCTAAGTTTAGAGATTCCATTTTTATTATTGGATGAACCTTTTACCGGATTAGATAAAAAAAGTTGCCAATTGATAGGAGAATGGATGAAGTGGAATCAACAAACACATGATCAACAATTATTAGTCGTTTCTCATCGATTAGCCCCTTTAGAAGGTGTGAGTCAACATCATATTCAAATCAGTGAGCAGACATTACAAAAAGGGGGCATGCAACATGGAAAAACAGTCTAAAAGTTTAGCTTTTTCTCTTTTTCTAATCATAGTGACGATTGAATTATCGTTTGTTCCTTCAAATGTCTTGAATATTTTTGTATTAGTTGTTGGATTCTTGTATCTTCTTTGGAAAAAGCAGTGGGGAGTTATTGGTGCAACAATCATTGTTCCATTATTTCCAGCTATTGGTAGTTATTGGTCGATTCGTGTTCAAGGAATTCATCTAGAGCTTGCTTCAGTGATGTTTACAAGAACATTTGCATTTGCTCTATTAGGATTTTTATTGGCATTTAGTGTGGATTTGGAAGAACTATTATTAGTTCTGGAACAAAAAGGATTGCCTCCTCATTTTGTCTATGGCTTATTAGTCATTATTCATGCTTTTCCTTATATTCGAAGAGAAGTTGTGCAAATGAAGGAAGCGAGTCAATTAAGAGGTCGTCCCTTACATTTTTGGTCAAGCTTATATTATATCAAAGTCATTTTTACAGCTTATCACTTACAAGAGCAATATGAACAAGCGATGATAAGCCATGGATTTGATGAAAAAGGAAAACGAACCCCATCGATTATTTGGAAAAATGATGGTAAAGCTCTGGGATGGATGATTTTATTATTTGTAGTAGGAAATAGTATTGGATGGTTATGGAGGTAGGAAAATGACATTTACAGAAAAAGCCATGGAAGTTTCTAAACGTTATTGGCAAGGAAGTTTTGAACATCCATTTGTAACGGGATTACAAGATGGGACATTGGGTGATTCGATATTTCGTTATTATTTATTACAAGATCGTTATTATTTAGAACATTTTAGTAAATTATATCAAATCATTTCAGATGCATCAGATGATGCAGAAGTGAAAGAATTAATGAGTAGAAATTCGCAACATTTAGCACAAGGGGAACAATTAATTCGAGAAGAATTTTTTAAAGAATTGGGTATTGATGAAGAAGAAATCAAAAATACACCGATTGCTCCAACTGCTTATAATTATGTATCGCATTTGTATCGACAACTAGCAGAAAAAAATGTCGTCGTAGCTTGTGCAGGAATGTTACCTTGTCCGTGGTTATATCAAGCCATTGGGGAACAATTAATTAAACAAGGTTCTCCTCACGAAATGTATCAACGATGGATTATGACTTATGCGGGCGAAGATAGTAAAGAAGCTGTTCAATATGAATATGGAGTTATTGAACGATTATATGAAGAAGCAACAGATGAAACAAAAGAAGAGATGATAGAAGCATTTTATCGTAGTTGCCAATTTGAGTATTTATTTTGGGAAATGGCATATACACACGAAACATGGAAATTAGAAGGTTAGGAAGTTAGGAAAATGAGTAGAAATAAAAAAATTATGTTTTTAGCAATGATGGTAGCGTTAGATGTGGTTTTATCCCCATTAATGCGCATTGAAGGAATGGCACCAATGTCTAGCACGATTAATGTCATTGCAGCTATGTTAATGGGACCAGTATACGGAGTAGCTATGGCATTTTTAACAGCGATACTTCGTATGACATTATTAGCGATTCCACCTTTAGCATTAACAGGTGCAGTATTTGGAGCGTTATTAGCAGGAATTGGAGCTAGAATGACTAAGAACATCTATGGAGCGATGATTGGTGAATTTATTGGAACAGGATTAATTGGTTCTTTATTATCTTATCCTGTAATGGTTTGGTTTACTGGAACAACAACTGGATTATTCTGGTTTGTTTATACACCACGTTTTTGTGGAGGAGCGATTATTGGTTCAACGATTGCTTGGTTAGTTTGGGTAAAATTAAAAAACGTATCAACTATTCAACGTATTCAAAAATTATTTGCGCCAACTAAGGAATGTCCATTATGCAAAAAGTTTTAGAAAATATTTTCCCATTACAACGTCCTCTGATTCATTGTATTACGAATGGAATTACAAAAGAGTTAGTGGCAAATGCATTATTATATGTAGGGGCAAAACCAATTATGGCTGAAGATGAACGAGAAATTGAATCTGTTATTCAAGTATCATCTGCCGTATTACTAAATATTGGACATTTAACAGAACAAAAAGAAGCTTGCATTATAAAAGCAGCAAAACTTGGAAATGCTTATCAAAAGCCTCTTGTCGTAGATGCTGTTGGAATAGTTGGACTATCTAATCGTCTTATTTTAGTACAACGTTTATTAGACATAGGCGTTACCGTTGTGAAGGGAAATATTTCAGAAATGAGACGATTGGCTGGACTAAAGAGTAGTGCCAAAGGAGTCGATAATGCTAAGGAAGACCAAAGTACAATGGAATTAAAAGACTTAGTTCACGCATTAAGAAATTTGGCTAAAATTTATCCTCAAACAGTTTTTCTAGCAACGGGAGAACAAGACTTAGTTGTTACGAATTCAAACAGTTTTTGCCTAAAAAATGGAGTAGATTCTTTAGAATTATTTACAGGTACTGGAGATGTAGTGGGAGCTTTAATTGCGGGCCTTTTAGGAAGTGGAATTGAACCACTAGAAGCTACAATTGGAGCGATTACTTATTTTAATGTATGTGGAGAAAAAGCAAGCAAGGTACTCCAGCAAGGAATGGAAAGTTTTCGAATCGAAACTTGTAATCAACTATCAAAATTGTACCAAGAAAATTGGCAAGAAATGTTAAAAATGGAGGACTGGACAAATGAAGAAGTTAAATAAAACTTTAGCCCTTTATTTAGTAACGGCACGTTATTATTGGAAAGAGGAAGACTTCTTGAAAAAAGTAGAAGAAGCTTGTAGGTCAGGTGTGACTCTTGTGCAATTAAGAGAAAAAGAATGCAGTACAAGAGAATATTATGAATTAGCTCAAAAAGTTAAGACTATCACAGATACGTATCAAATTCCTTTGATCATTGATGATCGAGTGGATATTTGTTTAGCCGTTGATGCTAGTGGTGTTCATATTGGAGCAGATGAATTACCTGTTGAAGTGGTACGAAAACTCATTGGTAAAGACAAAATATTAGGAGTTACAGCTAAAACAGTTGAACGTGCATTAGAAGCAGAACAACATGGAGCAGATTATTTAGGTGTAGGAGCTATTTATCCAACGACGACAAAAGTCATTACTCAACCAACCTCTATTGAGACTCTTAAGGAAATTGCTACAACCGTATCGATTCCTATCGTAGCCATTGGTGGTATTAAAGAAGACAATATGGAACCACTGGAAGGGACAGGTATAGCAGGTGTAGCCATTGTCAGTGAGATAATGAAAGCTAAAGATATCAAACAAAAATGTCACTGTTTAAGAAAAAAAGTAACGGAAATTTTAGGAGGGGAAGCAAATGAGTAATGAAACTATACAAGTAGTGACTATTGCTGGATCTGATTCAGGAGGCGGAGCAGGAGCTCAAGCAGATTTAAAAACATTTCAAGCTCGACAAGTTTTTGGAATGAGTATTTTTGTAGCTTTAACAGCTCAAAATACTTTAGGAGTACAAGCAGTTCATGAAGTACCTAGTGCATTTATTGATGCGCAATTTCAATCATTGGCAAGTGATTTTCATATTCGTGCTGCAAAAACAGGAATGTTATCAGATAGTCGAGTTGTTCGCACTGTAGTAGAAAATTATAAAAAAGTAAATTTTGGACCATTAATTGTGGATCCAGTTATGATTGCTAAAGGCGGACATCCATTATTACAACCAGAAGCAATTGAAACGATTAAAAAAGAATTATTACCAATTGCCACAGTGTGTACACCAAATTTACCAGAAGCAGAAGAATTAATTGGCAAGAAAATCTTAACAGAAAAAGATATGATGCAAGCTGCAGCTATTTTACAAAATCTTGGCGTAAAAAATGTCATTATTAAAGGCGGACATGGAACACTGGATATTGTAAAAGACTTTGTCTTATTAGAAGACGGAACAGCATTTTGGACAGAAGCTAAACGAATTCAAACAGCTTCTACCCATGGAACAGGTGATACATTCTCCGCTTGTATTACAGCTGAATTAGCAAAAGGACAGCCTTTGAAAGAAAGCATTATTACAGCTCGTAAATTTATTCAAGGTGCAATTGCTCAACCAATCTATGTAGGAAATGGACACGGCCCAACAAATCACTGGGCGAAGTTGGATGACAGTGTTCGAGTAATTGAAGCGTAAGAAAAATAGGAATATGACTTTTCGATGTAGGAGAGGATGACAGTGTGTGTTGTCATGAGTTTTACTATTGGAGAGTTGTATTCTTTTTTAGTTGCATCTTAGGGTGGATGGAATTTCTCCTAAATCATATTGAAAGCTAGGTAAACTAATAGTAAAATGAAAGCGAATAAATATGTTTTGTAGGGGGAATGAATATTATGGTACACAATAAAAAATGGTTTTACGGATTTATTCTACTCTTCTTAGGGAATACACTTTTGTTAAGGTCAACAGAGTTTTCTATAATACTGTCAATTATAATGATACTATTAGGCCATTTATTCATTATACTGATTGGAAAAGAACAGTTTGGTCTGAAAAAAATTATTAAAAGTAATATTGTGATTGCATTAGTTTTTACAATATATTATTTTGTTTTCAATCAAATGCAATTAGGTTTGCTCCATAATATTTTTATTGCAATGATAGCGTATATTTCATTTTGGTATTTAAGTAGGGAAAAATAATAACAAGAAAATAAGAAAAATTAATAAACATTCTCTGATAGTGGTGTGATTGTAACATTGTTTAATAGAAATTTTTGTATCGATTATGAAAAACTTGTAGATCTGAAAAAATGTACTGACAATACATCTAACATAAATTATAATGGTGAAAATTACGAGGAGATTATAAGATGACCAATTATATAAAGTTTAATGAAAATAGATGGAATAATGTTAATAATGACTATACCGAGCCATTAACACATGAACAATTAGAAGAACTTAAAAATAAGCCCATTTCTGTTGCATTAACAATTGGGAAAAAAGTTCCGGAAGAATGGTTTAAAAAAGCCAATGGAAAAAAGATATTAGGTTTAGCTTGTGGTGGGGGACAGCAGGGACCAGTTTTTGCGTTAAAAGGTTATGATGTAACCATAATGGATTTCTCTACATCACAATTAGAAAGAGATGAAATTGTTGCTAAAAGAGAAGGATTAACAATCAACACAGTTCAAGGCGATATGACAAAACCATTCCCATTTGAAAATGAAACTTTTGATATTATTTTCAATCCAGTTTCAAATGTATATATCGAAGATCTAGAAAATATGTATAAAGAAGCCTCTCGAGTATTGAAAAAAGGTGGACTTTTAATGGTTGGATTTATGAATCCATGGATTTACATGTATGATGCTGATATTGTATGGGATCGACCTGATGAGGAATTACTTTTAAAGTTTTCAATCCCTTTTAATTCAAAAGAGCTTGAACAAGAAGGCAAAATAACTATAAATCCAGAATATGGATATGAATTTAGCCATACGTTAGAAAGTCAGATTAGAGGACAGCTAAAAAATGGTCTTGCTATGATCGATTTTTATGAATCATGTGATAAAAGAAATAGATTAACCCATTATGGAAATGACTATATTGCTACACTTTGCATGAAGCTATAATATTATGAAAGTTACTTCAGGAGAATAGCCCAAGAGAGTGTACACTCTCGAATTTTTATCTGACTTTTAAGTAATTCTAAAAGTGCAAGTTGGTGTTTTTACATCAACTTGTTCTTTATCCATGAATTATTTCACTTTATATGGGTATATGCAAAATGGTATAATTAACATAGAAAAGTAACTATGAATGTATATTCTACAATCTTATTTTGAAAGTAAATAAGGAAAAAATTTATGGATAATACATTTATAAGATTAAAATCTTTTTTAGAAGATACGAACAATTTTGAAGAACTTTTAGAATCCGATACTCTTATATGGGTCGATAATAGAGAATATGATGAAGATATCATCTCTTATGTGAATGAAAAACTAGAAGATAAGATAGAAATAGTATTAAAAGATAATGGGAAACCTTATGGAGAAGATATTTATTTAAAACATAAAGATAAGTCATTTATGATACCCTATAAGGAAAAAATGGATAGAGATACAAACATTAAATCTATAAATGAGTTTATTCAACCTAAGTATGAAATTCGTTTTTGTCTTGAAAGTCTTGGGAATGATACTTTGGCATTTGTGGTATTAACTAAAGATTTATGGGAACAATTAGAAAATGAATTCGACAAAGAAAAAGTGAACTATTATTTTGAAGAAATAGATTTCAAAAGCAAGATATTTGATATGGATGTGGATACTATTTTTAAAATACGTGGTGAAAGATTAGGAATAGCGTAGAACGATAAATTTTTAAAGGAGTATATATGAATACAACAAAAGAATGGATTGAAAAATATGAAACAGTAAAACATTTATTAGTTGCCCCTATGAACTATGCAGAAGTTTTTGAAAAAAATAAAATTCATGGAAAAAAATTATTTGTTTTAGAAATGGGAGAAATCATATTTCCTACGGGAGAACTTTTGGTAAGAGATCCTTTGGTTTGGCTGAGTAGAGCTGAAAAACCTTACTTAACCAAAGTACCAAGAGGAAAGTATAGCATTGAAACTTTGGTAGCAGAAATCGAAGAAGAATACTATCGTTATGTACTTACAAGAGTAAAATTTAATGAAAATAAGCCTGTGATTTATTACGAAGCTTTAAAAGGTGATGAAAACCTAGAAGGTGTAGATAATGAAAGTATTTTTGGATTTAAGGTTGATGCAGGATTGGCAACTATAGTTGATGTAGAAACAAGAGATAAATATTGTGATTTTGTAGAGAAGTGGTATAAAGAAAATATTGAAAAAAATATTTATAATGATTTTTTTGCAAAGGAATTTAAAGAAAATGCCATGAAAAATCCAAAATTTCAAAGAGAAGATGGAGATTGGATAAACTTTAAAATTCCTAATACAGATTTATCAATTCCCATGATTCAGTCTGGTTTTGGAGATGGACAGTATCCTGTATATTTTGGGTACGATGAAAAGGGAAATCTTTGTGATATTGTTTTAGAGTATATACCGATAAATTAATTTCAAAGGGAGATATATGAACTATTTATTAAATAAAGAAGATTTGATTTTATATGAATCCAAGTATGTTTCGACTTATGAAAACATCCCCCGCAAGAATTTCTTGTCGGGGGATATTTCCATATTATTGAAACTTCTTATACTGTTCTTTCAACGCTTCTTCGAATTTCGAAGTTGGATCTGGGTGGAAGTATTGTGCATGTTTGAGTGTATCTGGTAAATATTGTTGTTTTACCCAGTGATTTGGATAGTTATGTGGGTATTGGTAATTTGTTCCTCGTCCTAGTTTTTGGGCTCCTTGATAGTGTGCATCTTGTAAGTGGGAAGGGATGGTTCCTGATTTCCCTTGTCTTACATCTGAGAGTGCTGCATCAATGGATAGAATTGCTGTGTTCGATTTAGGGGAGAGTGCTAATTCAATCACTGCATTGGCAAGTGGGATTCTTGCTTCGGGTAAGCCGAGTTTTTCTGCAGCTTGTACAGCTAATACGGCTCGACTGGCTCCTGCTGGGTTAGCTAATCCGATATCTTCATAAGCGATGACTAATAATCGTCTAATTAATGTAATAAGTTCGCCTGCTTCTATGAGCCTTGCCATATAGTGAAGTGCTGCATCTACGTCACTTCCTCGAATCGATTTTTGGAAAGCGGAGATGACATCATAATGTTGATCTCCGTTTTTATCATGTGCGAATACTTTTCTTTGTAGACAGTTTCCTGCGATTTCTTCTGTAATAATAATTTTTCCATCTTCATTTTCCGTAGTAGATTTCACGGCTAATTCTAAAGCGTTTAATGAACTTCTAACATCTCCATTTGAAAAATGCGTCAATGTATGCATTGCTCCGTCTTCGATTTCTACATTATATTTACCTAATCCCTTTGTTTCATCTGTTAATGCACGTTTGAGCGCTTGATGAATTTCTTCTGGTGTCAGTGGGATGAGTTCGAAAATTTGTGTTCGACTGCGAATGGCTGGGTTAATGGCAATATATGGATTTTCAGTAGTGGCTCCTATTAAAATGACACGTCCATTTTCTAAGTGTGGAAGAAGAAAATCTTGTTTTGGTTTATCTAAGCGGTGAATTTCATCTAATAATAAAATGACTGTTCCGCTCATCTTTGCTTCTTCAATGACAATTTGTAATTCTTTTTTTGTATCAGTGGCGGCATTTAATGTTCGAAAGGCATACTTTGTCGTTCCTGCGATGGCACTTGCAATACTTGTTTTTCCAATTCCAGGAGGGCCATATAAAATCATCGAAGAGAGTTGTTTGGCGGCAATCATTCGAGAAATAATTTTTCCAGGTGCTACTAAATGTTGTTGTCCAACAACTTCTTCTAAGCAAGTGGGTCTCATTCTGTATGCTAATGGTTGATTTTTCATAATTCTCCTCACTTTCTGTCTATTTTATTTTAGCATAGTTTAAATACTGACGTGAGTCAAAAATATTTACCTTATTTTGAAAAATATACTATACTAGTAAGAGTAGAAAATGATAGATGTAAAATTTTATCCAAAAGAAAGGACGATATCGTTGCATTATTTAGATTATGCTGCCACTACACCGGTTGTAGAGGAAGTAAAAAAGGCAATTTTTGAAGAAATGGCATATTTTGGGAATCCTTCTAGTGTTTACCAAATTGGTCGTACTCAAAAACAAAAGATTCAAGCTGCTAAAAAAGATATATTACAAGAGTTACATGCTGCTACGAATGATTCCATTATTTTTACAGGTTCAGGTTCAGAAGCGAATAATTTAGTGTTTGAATCGATTTGTCAGCATTTTGCAGAAGAAAAAGGAGAAATCATTATTTCAGGAATCGAGCATCCATCCGTTAAAAAATCTGCTGCCTATGCTAAACAATTAGGATTCACGATTATTGCGTTAGTTCCTGATGAGTTAGGTTGTATTTCCGTTAAACAAGTGGAAGAAGCTTTAACGGAGAAGACACGTTTAGTATCGATTATGACAGTTAATAATGAAACTGGAGCGTATCAACCGATTCATGAAATCGGTGAGTTATTAGTGGAACATCCTGCTTATTTCCATACAGATGCAGTTCAGGCATTTGCTCAAGAAGAAATGGATGTAGCGACTACTCATATTGATTACCTATCTGCTTCAGGGCATAAAATTCATGCGCCAAAAGGAATTGGATTTTTATATAAGAAAAAATCTGCACCGATTCATGCACTGATTAAAGGTGGAGGACAAGAACAAGGGTGGAGAGCAGGAACTGAAAATGTTCCATATATTGTTGGTTTTCAAAAAGCTCTTGTACTAGCAATTCAAACTAGAAATGAGAAGAAGAACAGATATATTGAATTGTCAGAGTATTTACAAGAACAATTAACAGCTCGCCATATTCCTTTTGAAATCAATGGGGATACATCAAAAAAGAGCCCTCATATTTGTAATGTATGGATAAAAGGCATTCCTGCCAGTCAAACATTAATCATGTGTGATCTACATCAAGTAGCTGTTTCAGCGGGTTCTGCTTGTTCTGCAGGAAGTTTAGAGCCTAGTCCTGTATTATCACTCATGTATCCTCAGAATAAAAATAGAGTAGTAGAATCTGTTCGTTTATCATTTGGAGGAGAGACAACTAAAGAAGATATTGATGCATTTATTTCCTCAATATCCTCGATTAAACGTCTATAGTATGCTAAACTAGAAGAAAGTGATGAAAGGAAGTGTTCATATGGCATTTACTCAAACAGCAACATTAAAAAACTCAAATCATGTTTATCAAGTATCTCCAACGGTAAAAGGATATACATTAAGAGATAATGGATTTGTCGAAACAAAAGCAGGTAATTTTCAATTAATTCGCAGTTTAGATGACTTAGTAGTCGGACATCGTGGATTAAAATTAAAAGTTTCCGTTGATAAAGCAATGAAATTATTAAAAATTTCAACAACAACAAAAGATGGACTACAAACTGTTCAATTATATGGAAATGAAAAAAATGCATATGCGATTGAAAAATTAGAATTTATTCTTGAAGGTTTAGTAGAACGTGGTGTATTAGAAGAAATATAAAAAACGAGGCAGAGTTTACTCTGTCTCGTTTCTATAGATAGCACGGGAAGGTATTCCGATCACTATTGTTGATCTTCTTCGTGAGGGAGTGGCTTAAACTGCGCCACGAAGCTTAAAGTATCGCCAAAATAAAGATTTTCGCCTGGGATCTCATAGAGCTCCTGCATGCGTTTGCTCAACGAGTAAGGAAGATTCGTAGAATCTTTTTCATACTTCGTTAAAGTATCTTTATTAATTTTTAGGTATTTGGCGGCTTCTAAGAGTGTCAAATTACGATTAACCCGTGCTGCTCGTAAAGATATTATCATACACTTATGCCCCCCTTTTACCAATAACAATTGTAGTGAAAATAAAATTATTTGTCAAATGGGTAAAGGGCTATAATTCCTACCGTTATCGCTTTTAAGAAGATTTTGAGTAAATTTTTTTGAAAAAATTTTTAGAAAGTGATATAAAATTGATACAGCGACCTTCAAATCGTTAAAACAGAGAAAAATTAGAAATGATGGTGATTGAATGAATAAGGAAAATATCCGAGTAATTGTCGGTATGAGTGGTGGAGTTGACTCTTCCGTAACTGCTCTTTTATTAAAACAAGCTGGCTATGATGTTATTGGGATCTTTATGAAGAACTGGGATGATACAGATGAAAATGGTGTATGTACTGCAACAGAAGATTATAAAGATGTAGAAGCTGTTGCAGAACAAATTGGAATTCCATATTATTCTGTAAATTTTGAAAAGGAATATTGGGATCGTGTATTTGAATATTTCTTGAAAGAATATCGTTTAGGTAGAACTCCTAATCCGGATGTCATGTGTAATAAGGAAGTAAAATTCCAAGCTTTCTTAGAATATGCTCTTCAGTTAGGAGCAGACTATGTAGCAATGGGACATTATGCTCGAGTGGAAAAAGACGAGAATGGAGTAGTTCGTTTATTACGTGGAGTGGATAATAATAAAGATCAAACGTATTTCTTAAGTCAATTAAATCAACAACAACTATCAAAAGCCATGTTTCCAATTGGGCATTTAGAGAAAAAAGAAGTGCGTAAAATTGCAGAAGAATTTGACTTAGCAACTGCTAAGAAAAAAGATTCAACAGGTGTATGTTTTATCGGCGAGAGAAACTTCAATGAATTCTTGTCTCATTATTTACCAGCTAAACCTGGTAAAATGGTGACATTAGATGGAGAGGTTAAAGGAGACCATGCTGGTTTAATGTATTATACGATTGGTCAACGTCAAGGATTAGGAATCGGTGGCGGTGGTAAAACGAATGATCCATGGTTTGTTGTAGGAAAAGATTTAAGTACGAATACATTATATGTTGGACAAGGATTCCATCATCCTAATCTTTATTCAGATTCATTATTTGCGACAGATTTGCAATTTAATACAGATGAAGAAAAACCAAATGAATTTGAATGTACTGCCAAATTCAGATATCGTCAACAAGATACAAAAGTTAAAGTTGTATTCCAAGAAGACGATAAGACAAAAGCTATGGTATACTTTGAAGAGCCAGTACGTGCAATTACACCTGGACAAGCAGTTGTATTTTATGATGGAGACATTTGCTTAGGTGGAGGCATTATTGATAAAGCTTATATGGAAGGAAACGAACGTCAGTACGTTTAATCATAGATAGAAAAGAGGGGAAGTCATGAGTGAAGAATACATTGTAGGAGAAGTTTTAGCGACATTTTTTGAAAATCCGCAAAATTTCTACAAAGTATTATTAATAAGAGTGCAGGAAAGTAGTGTACAACTAAACTCAGATGAGATTGTTGTAACAGGAATTATTGGCACGATTCATGATAATTCCCCTTATCGTTTTAATGGAAAAGTTGTTTCGCATCCAAAATACGGGCAACAGTTTTCTGTCTTAAGTTAT
The DNA here is from genome assembly GCF_963516875.1 of uncultured Granulicatella sp. Lineage (GTDB taxonomy): Bacteria > Bacillota > Bacilli > Lactobacillales > Aerococcaceae > Granulicatella. Next base: position 32,840 of record NZ_CAUQCL010000003.1, read on the forward strand.
CAACAACATCAACCTACTGGAAAAAAAGGACTTATAGCTTATTTTTCTAGTGGACGATTTCCTGGCATTGGAGAAAAAACAGCTGAGAAGATTGTGGACTGTTTAGGTGAAAATGCGATTGAGCAAATTATTCAAGATGAAGATTGCTTAAAAAATGTGCCAGGATTATCGACAAAGAAATGTGGGAGTATTCGAAATATCATTATTGAAAATCAGGGAACAGAACGTATTTTATTTGAATTGACGAATATGGGATTTACTCCAGTATTTGCTCAGAAAATTATGATGCTCTATAAAGAGAAAACAATGGATATCATTAAAGAAGATCCTTATGTCTTATTACAGTCCATTGAAGGACTTGGTTTTAGAAGAATTGATGCCATTGCGCAACAATTAGAGATTGCAGCAGATAGTTTATATCGTATGAAAGGTGCCGTTTATGTAGTGGTAAGGGATTTGTCTTATCAAGAAGGGCATACGTATTTAATCGATAAAGAAGTAGTTCTTGCAGCTCAAAAATTATTGGAGCAAACTCGTTCATTTTTAATTGAACCCGATCAAATCGTGAATGCATTAAATGAATTAATTCGTGAAGGAATTATTATTTCTGAAGAAAATCATTTATCATTAGCTTCGTTATATTATGCAGAAATTGGTATTGTGAATGCGATTCAACATCGTTTGGAACTTTCTAAGAAATCTCTCTATTCAAAAGAAGATATTGAAGAAGCCATTCAGCATGTTCAAAAGAAATTTGGCATTATTTATGATGATTCTCAAAAACAAGCACTCATTAAAATTATGCAAGAATCCTTGTTTATTTTAACTGGAGGACCAGGAACAGGGAAAACAACGATTATTAATGGTGTCGTAGAAATGTATCGATATTTAGAAGAGATTGATTTAGATTCTGATGCCATTCAATTAGCAGCTCCAACAGGAAGAGCTGCGAAACGTATGAATGAATTAACAGGAATATCTGCTTCTACGATTCATCGAATGTTAGGAATTTCTGCAGAAGAAAATTCTGAATTAGAACAGGATGATTATGATGAAAGTCGTTCATTATATTGCGAGTTCTTAATTATTGATGAGATGTCGATGGTCGATACTTGGCTAATGAATCGTCTGCTGCGTGCAACTCCAGGGAAAACAAAGATTTTATTTGTAGGGGATAAAAATCAATTGCCATCTGTTGGTCCAGGACAAGTGTTAACAGATTTTCTATTATCGAATAAGATTCCTTCGATTGAATTAACGCAAATTCATCGACAAAAAGATTCTTCAAGTATTGTGACATTAGCGCACTCGATTAAAGACGGGCATTTACCAATGGATTTTACTCAAAACCAACCTGATAGAACCTTTATCCCGTGTCGTTCAACTCAGATTTTAGATGTGATTGAACAAATTGTAGTCAAGGCTATCAAGAAGGGGTATCAGAAGAAAGATATTCAAGTACTGGCTCCAATGTATAAAGGAGAAGCTGGTATTCATGAAATTAATAAAATGATGCAAAATATTTTAAATCCAAAAATTGGAAATTCTGTTCGAGAAATTGAATCATTTGACCGTGTTTTCCGTGTAGGGGATAAAGTATTGCAGTTAGTCAATGTCGCAGAAGAAAATATTTATAATGGGGATATTGGAGAAGTAACTGCGATTATATTTGCCAAAGAAAATGAAGATCAAGTCGATAAAATATATGTCTCTTTTGATCACGTAGAAGTAGAATATAAACGAAATGACTTTATTCAATTGACGCATGCTTATTGTTGTTCAATTCATAAAGCGCAAGGTAGTGAATTCCAAATGGTTATTTTACCAATGGTCGGTCAATATCAGCGAATGTTGCAGAGAAATTTACTATACACGGCAGTAACAAGAAGTAAGAAATTCTTAATTATGTGTGGACAATATGAAGCATTCCAAGAAGCAGCGAATCGTCAAAGTGCAAGACGTCAAACATGCTTAAAAGATTTGTTGCAAGGAAATAGCTTTGAAAGTTTCACTATCGAGGAAGAGCCAGCGATGGAAAGTAATCTCGATAACCACACAGAAGAAAATCCATCCATAAGTCTTACAACAGAAAAAGAAACAACTGATGATGTTTCATCCAATTCTAAGAAAATAATGGAAGTTAGCACAGTAGAAGAAGCAAAGGAAACTTATCAAGTTACTTCTAAAAGTGTCCTTGAAAAAGAGACAAAATCGTATATTCTTACAATGGACTTAATTGAGTCTTTCAGTATTGATCCGATGATTGGAATGGAAGAATTAACACCATATGATTTTATGTCAAAATCATGATGAAATTAGAATTTTATAGTGTTATAACGAACACTTATTTCACGTAATAGCAAATAGATATAGCTCATTTTCTGTTTGTTGTATTGCCTGTGAAATAAGTGTTTTTTTATATTATTTTTTATAAAAAAATGAGAATCAAACTAGTAATTTGTCCTTCTATCGTATACAATATAACCGAGGTGAAAATTTATGGAAAACCAAAAACATTTTTTAGTATCAGCAGATGCTGTTCCACCAGTGTTTTCTAAAGTATTAAAAGCAAAAGAATTATTAGCAACAAACCAAGCTAAGGATGTAACTGAAGCGGTAAAATTAGTAGGTATTTCTCGTAGTGTTTATTATAAATATTATCGAAAAGTTCAAGGATTTTCTTCTGTTACCTATGGTCGAAAAGCTTCTCTAAATATTCACATGAAAAACGAAAGAGGAACTTTATCGAAAACATTAGACTTATTTGCAAGTCATAATATGAATGTATTAACCATTTTCCAAGGTTTAGCTATTCATAGTGTTGCGATTGTGCAATTAATGTTAGATATTTCTGAATCAACAACTGATTTATCCGCTATTTTAAAACAATTAGAAAAAATGGATAATATTATCGGTGTTGAATTACAAAATGTAGAGTAGGTCTAATGATGAAATTACAAACAAATAAAGGAAATCGAGAAGTAAAAGCTATTTTATTTGATAAGGATGGTACTTTAACGAATATAGATAATATGTGGGTTGAACCAACAGAAATGGTCATTCGTAACATTTTAAAGCCGTATATTAAAGAAAACTCAACCGTAACGATTGAACAAATGCTTGAATTATTAGGCATTGTTCAAGGTGAAATTATTCCGAATAGTGTCATTGCTTCAGGAACCGTTGAGGATATGTTAGATAAGATTGGAAAATATTTTCCGATTGATAAAGTTTCTTTATATAATGAAGTACTTGAAGATTTCAGACAATATTTATTAGCGCATCCAGATATGATTATTCCAATTGGAGATGTAGCTTTTTTAATTTCTGAATTAAAAAATAAAGGAATTCAAGTAGGAGTTGTGACAAATGATAGTTATATTCCTACGAAAACCATTTTTGAAATTTTAAATATTTGGCATTTATTTGATTTTGTTGCTACACCTGATAATTATCCACCAAAACCAGTCGCAGATTCTTTAATTGCAGCAAGTGAGGATTTAGGAGTGCCACTAGAAGATATCTTTTACGTTGGAGATTCCTATTTAGATATGGCATATGCCAAAAATTGTGGTGGGGGAATTGGTGTTTTAACGAGCGGTAGCGATGTTCAAAAAATGACAGATGAGTCAATTTTAGTATTAGATTCCGTAGAACAATTACTAGATTATATTAAAGGAGAGTGAATATGTACGAAACAAATCATACAAGTGAACGTTTGAAATTATTATTTAAAATTTTAATTCCTGTCTTAATTTATCAATTAGCAAATTTTTCGGCGCAATTTATTGATACGGTTATGACTGGACAATATCATGAAATGCACCTAGCAGGTGTTTCCATTGCAGGAAGTTTATATAATCCATTTTTTACACTGTTAAATGGAATTGTAGCAGCACTAATTCCAATTGTAGGGCAATTACTTGGAAAGAACGATAAAAATGGTATTCAAAAAATTGTGTTTCAATTTTTGTATATTGGAATATTATTAGCGGTTCTTTTATTTTGTATCGGCTTAATCGGATTGAATCCAGCATTAGATCAAATGCATTTAGAAGCTGAAGTATCCACGATTGCCAGAGACTATTTATTACTCTTATCGATTGGGTTTATTCCATTTTTACTCTTTAGTGTCATTCGATCCTTCATTGATGCCTTAGGATTAACAAGAGTATCGATGTTTCTAATGATTTTACTTGTCCCATTAAATATGTTCTTTAATTACTCATTAATTTATGGAAAATTTGGACTACCTGAACTAGGAGGTCCAGGGGCAGGTCTTGGAACGGCGATGGCATATTGGGTGTTATTAATGGTTGCCATTTTGGTAGTAAAAAAACATCCAAAGTTGAAATCTTATCATATATTAAGTTTTGAAAGACCGCATTTGCCATTATGGAAAGAGCCGTTTGCATTAGGGTTACCAATTGGGTTTAATGTATTTGGTGAAGTTGCTATTTTTGCATTAGTTGGTTTATTAATGGCAAAATTTGGTTCTCATGTCATTGCTTCACACCAAGCTGCGATGAATTTTTCATATTTGGCGTATGCCTTCCCAATGAGTATTTCTAATGCTTTAACCATCATTGTTTCTTATGAAATTGGTCAAAAAAATCAACAATCTGCAAAAGAATATATTCGTTTAGGAATTTCTACTTCCGTATTCATTGCATTACTTACATTAGTGTGGTTATATTTTAACCGTCCAATGATTGCTGGTTTATATGGAAGTTCAGAAAGTTTTATTCAATTGACAATGGTATTTTTATCCTATAGTTTATTATTCCAAATGTTTGATGCCGTTGCAGCACCAATTCAAGGAATATTACGTGGATATAAAGATGCAAAAATGCCATTTATTTTATGCTTATTAGGATTTTGGGTGATTGGTCTTCCGGTAGGGATTATGTTAGATTGGATGACCGATTTAGGCCCTTATGCTTATTGGATTGCATTAATTACAGGATTAATGGCAAACTGTTTCTTATTAATGTTACGATTAAGAAAAGTTCAAATAAAATTTGATAAAAGGGGATTAGTACATGGAAAATAAATCAATAGAAGTAGTCGAAGTTCAGGAAGAAATTGTAGTGAAAAAAACGGAACCGCCTTTAAAACTTTTAAGTAAACAAATGTTTAAACATTTATTAGTGTATACAGCTATTTTTATGGGGATTCTTTCTCTATTTGTTCTTAGTAGTGAACTAATTAAAATGGTGAAAACTGTGAGACCAGACTTTTTACCAATGGTAACAGAGACTTATCTGCAAAATTTATCTGACTTTGGTTATATTGTTGCAGTGATTGTTGGTATTAGTATTTTTTACAAAAAACAACAAATCAATATGAAAGATACGATCTTTTATCGTCAAAAGAAGATGACATTGGAATATTTTGCAGTATTTACGATTATACTGTTTGGCTGCCAATTTATTTTTACTCAAAGCGCTCAATTATTCGAATTTTTCTTAAATCAAATTGGTTTAAGTACTAAAGGTGCAATTGAAGCTGCCACAAGTGGTGATGATTCATTGATGATGGTGATTTATGCAGCGTTGGAGGTCCTTTTGTAGAAGAATTATTAATTCGTGGTGGAGTTGTTTATCGATTAAAACATTATGGAAAAATTTTTAGTATTCTAATTTCTGCAATGGCTTTCGGATTATTCCATATGAATTTAATTCAAGGAGTTTTTGCTTTCTTTGTTGGGATATTGTTTGCGTATATTGCTCTAGAATATAGTTTTTTATGGGCAGTATTTTTCCATATATTAAATAATTTTGGATTTAGTTTATTAGTAGAAAGTGGTTTGCCTGCACTTTTAGGAATAGAATTAGCAGATACTGTAACGAATATTTTATTAATCATTACTAGCTGTGTATCGGTGATTTTCTTATTCCTTTATCGCAAAGAAGTCATTTCATATATCAAAGCAAACAGAACTCCAAAAGGAACGTATTCTGTTGTGTTTACAACAATGTTTGTATGGATATATATTATCATTTGCTTATTAGTTGGGTTATTAGGGTTACAACGATTATAAGATGGGAGAGATTCGATGAATACAATTTATTTAGAAGATACGGTATATACAACTTTACAAAATCATCCTGAGGTAAAAGATTTACTCATTGAGTTAGGATTTACGCCTTTATCTCAGCCACAGATGGTTCAAACAGTTGGAAGAATTACAAGTTTAAAAAAAGGTTCTAAAATTGCTAAAATCCCACTGGACACAATTATTCGTCAATTAGAATTGAATGGATATATTGTAAAAGAAAGCAGGGAGAGCAATGAGTAATGATGCCATGACACCATTAGAACGTCAAGAAAAATTAAAAGAATTAATGCTCCGATTGCATCAAGGGGAAAAAGAAGAAATTATCCAAGAAGAATTTAACAAACATTTTGATTCCGTTTCTCCCTATGAAATTCAAGTAATGGAACGAAACTTAATGCAAGAAGGAATTACTTATGAAGAAATTATGCGTCTTTGTAAGATTCACGCTTCATTAATGAGTGCTAAAGTAGATGCTGGAGAAGGGATGCCTGATTTTGAAAAAGAAGGACATCCAGTAATGGTTCTAAAAAAGGAAAATTTAGCCCTCAGAGGAGCCATTGACCGAATTGAACGATTGTTGCTGGTTTATTTATCTTCAAAAGATGAAGATCTATTAAAAGGATTAAAACGTCAAATCGGCTTACTCGATCAGTTTGAAAATCATTATTTAAGAAAAGAATATGCTCTATTTCCAATAATGGAATCTAAAGGAATTACGGCTCCACCAAAAGTAATGTGGGGAGTCCACGATGAAATAAGAGAAATTTATAAAAATTTCAAACAAGCTTTTGATGAACAAGCAGATGATGTCATGGAACAATTTCTAGTAGCTAAAGAAGAACTGCTAGAAATGATTTTTAAAGAGGAAAATATTTTAATTCCTATGATTGCACAAGCTTTCCACGTAGATGATTGGGAAAAGATGGCGCAAGATACTCCACAATATGGCTATTGCATTGTCACTCCTGAAGCAGAATGGAAAGTAGAAAAGAAACCTTCCACTATTCAATCTAAAGATGAAATTCAAGAATCAGGAGATATCCCATTATCAACTGGCTCCTTATCCTTAGAGCAATTAGACTTATTATTAAACCTACTTCCAATGGAACTGTCATTTGTCGATAAGGATAACATTGTTAAATATTACAACGAAGGCAACAGTGAAGAGAAAATCTTCAAGCGCACAAAGAGTGCGATTGGTCGTGATGTTATTAATTGTCATCCACCAAAAATCCATGCCATCGTAACACAATTATTTGAACAATTACGATCTGGGCAGAAAGAAAAAGAAGAAATGTGGTTTAAAAAAGAAGATAAAATGATTCACGTAACGTATCATGCCGTACGAAATGCTCAAGGAGAGTATATGGGCGTATTAGAATATGTCCAAAATATTGCACCATACGTGAAGAATTTTGAAAGTCAACCTCTGAAACGAGAGTTATCGTAAGCTGAGAAGCTTAAAATGAGTTTTAAATTATCAGTAACTTCTAACAATGAAGTTGTAAATAATAAATACGGGCTCTCCGAGTGATTCGGAGAGTTTTTTATTATTAAAAGATTATTTTTATGATAGTATAAACATTAAATTTTGGTTATAAATTATCTTTGTTAAAAATTGATAAAACAATAAAAATATTTTTTAAATTAAAAAAAGATGAAAAAAACAAAATGTATGTTAATATATAATTATAGGAAGAAGCATAAATGGAAATAACAAAATAAAATATTTTGAAAAAGGAGAACTTATGAAAAAATATATTACAATAAATTTATATCGGTGGTTTGGAACAATAATTCTTACTATCTTAATTGCATTAGGAACAATCTTTAGTAGTTATGGAAGAACTCTGATACTCGATAATTTTTTAGCAAATAATCATAATTATTTTTTATATGGTATTGTATTAATTCTAGTAATGGCAATTACTGAAATACTAAAGTCTTGTCTATCGATTAATAATGCAAAGTTGATTAAAGATTGGATTGTTTCAATTGGCAGTGGCGTTAGTGAAAATATTGAAAAAATGGGATACGATAACTATCATAAGCTAAAACATGGAGAGTACATATCTTGGTACACAACTGACTTAGAGCGTATTTCAACAACTTATTTTGAACCTTTTTTAAATCTGTTTAGTAATGTAGTATTATCAACTATATCTCTAATTATATTATTTTCAATTAATTGGAAGATAGGATCTGTCTCACTTTTATTACTAATAATTTTAATGATAGTAGGAACTCGGTTTGGAAAAAAAATAGGTATGGCATATCAGAAGTTTTCTCAATTAAGTGGTATATATACTAATACATTACAGGAATACACTTCTGCTTATGATGTTTTAAAAAATTTTAATGCACTTTCTATATTAAAAGAAAAAATCAAACAAGCTCAAACAGATGTTGAGAATCAGAGAGTTGTAGCTAAGAAATATACTTCTTTTGCTACCTTAACATTTTATGGTTCACAAAGAATATTTGAAGGTATTATGTTTATGTTTGTTCTTTATTTAGTATTACAAAAGGAAATCAGTATTGGAATGTTATTATCAGTTCCAGCAATACTAGCATTATTTTTAAATTCTACTGGTATGTTCCTAGAAATAGTCGTATCAATGCAAGGTATGAATGATGTTATTGAGAAGTTAGAAACTAAAATGATAGCAGAAACAATAGAATATGACAATTTATCCTTAATAGAAGGGAACAATATAACATATTCTATTGACGAGAAAAAGATTTTTGATAATTTATCTTTTAAATTTGAAAAAGGTAAAAAATACGCAATTTTAGGTCCTAGTGGAAGTGGAAAGTCTACTTTGCTCAATATTATTTTAGGTAGAATAAATAATTTTGATGGAGAATTAAAAGTAAATGGCATTGTGAAAGAAAAGAATAAGGATGTTCTTTTTTCAAAAGAGATTGCATATGTGAGTCAAGAAGGTGCAATTTTTAATATGTCAATTAGAGAAAATATTCTACTTGGTATGAAGAAAACTGATGAAGAAATTTTTGATATTTTGAAAAAGGTTAAACTGTATGATTTAGTAAATAACTTACCTGAAAAATTAGATACGATTATTTCTTTAGACGGAAATAATTTATCAGGAGGGGAAAAACAACGTCTTACATTAGCTCGAGCATTAATACGTAATACACCATGTATTATTTTAGATGAAGCAACTTCAGCTATTGATACTAAAACGGCGGTTGCTATAGAAGAGCAAATTGTAGAAGATTCTGAGAAAACGGTCATTATTATTTCACATCATTTAGATGATAAGATAAGCTCAAAATTAGATAAAATTTATTTTTTATAAAATCTAGGGATTCGCGCCAAATTTTTTGGCGCGTTTTTCTTTGGATTACGTCCCATTTAAAAGATTCATTAACCTAAAATCATGTCTTGTTATTTGATAGATTTCAATTCTATCTTTATAAGTTAATGTCATTAAAAAACATGTCCAATAGGGTGCAGTACAGATTCAGAAGTTTTTTTTATTGTAAATAAAGCCTTTACATTAATTGAAAGGAAGAATATAATTAAAGAAACATTAGAAATTTGGAAGTTTATTTGTGATTACATGAGCATCAAATATTTTATAGGGGATAAATTTTTTGTGATTGTAACGGAAGAATTAATAATTATTTAAATAGGTGGGTAAATGAGGAGGGGTAGAATGCTAAATATTAGTATATCTCAATTTTCATATGGGAAAAAAGAAGTATTAAATGATATTCATATTCAAATTGACAAGCCTAGAATTATTGGATTAGTAGCGCCAAATGGAACAGGTAAATCTACACTAATAGAGATTATCGCCGGTAATTTAAATCATAAAGTTGTAAGTGTTTTGTTGGATGATAAAAATTATAAGAATCATTATTTGGAAATGAAACGAAAAATCGTGAGAATGTGTAATCAAGATGATTTGTATTCTGACTTGACAGGCTTACAACATTTACAATTTTATGCTGAAATGTGGAATATTAAACCATCATTTGTTGCTGAAGTTGTCTCAAAATTACAAATGACTGAATATATCTCCAATAAAGTTTCTAGTTACTCGTTAGGAATGAAACAGAGACTTTGTTTTGCGTTAGTAGTTGTAACAAATTGTGAAGTTATGTTATTAGATGAAGTGATGAATGGATTGGATCCAGATAACGTGCAATTAATATCTAATGTACTTCAGAGTTTAAAAAATGAAGGTAAAATAATTATCATTGCGTCTCATTTGTTAAATAATCTAAATAGTATTGCTGATGAGGTGTATTTCTTAAAAGATAAGAGGATTGCATTAAAATATAATCTTGAAGATCAGTGTAATCAATCAATTGAAATACAATTTTCATCAGAGGATAGATATAAAGAGTTTATTGAACAATTTTTGAATATGAATATATTATCTAATCCCTCAGAATTGAGCATCAGTATTAAAGATTTGAATGAACTAGATTCCATATTTTTGTGGATTCAATCAAATTTGAAGGACATATATAGTCTGACTTATGGTATAAAAGGTTGCGAAATCATTTATCAAGAACTGTTTCATTCAGATGATGAAGGGAGAGAGTAATATGAAAAGCCAGATTATCATGGTATTGACGAATCGACTGGTAAGAATTCAGGTAATCATTTTTCTCTCTATTGTATTTATTTTTTCAATTTTACGTCTCTATGAGCTAAATCATCAGTATCAATTGATGAATGAATTTACTCAAACAAATATAAAAATCCATGAACAATACAAAAATAGTCTATTAATGGATAGTAAAATGTCACAACGAGAGTTACATGAAGGTGAAAAATTATTCGTTGAGATTGATAATGCATATATAGATGCTGGAAATGCTTTTCAAAATAAAGATTATAGTATGTATATTCAATTAATGATTAAAGCTTGGGAATTAGAAGACTCTATTCGTGAAAAGTATGATATTACGATTACAAATAAAAATACTTTAGGATCTACTGCATCTAAAAATGGAATATTATTTAAAAAGCAAACACAACAGTCAATGTTGTATTATCAACAGTTAGAAAACAAAAATTTTGATGATAAGAATGTAATGAATGAATTGATAGGTATAACTGCTGTTCAGTCTTTCTTACCATTATTGGATTATAAAATTCCAAATATTTTTTTCTTACCATTCCTTTTCTTATTTACGTTAGTGATGTCTAATTCTATATTTTTATCAGATTCTAAACATAGAAGTTTATTGAATGCAAAACCAATTAGTAATTTTAGGTATAGTATTAAAAAAATGATTAGTAAATGGATTGTTATAAGTTTTGTTCAATTTGTAGCATTTCTAATTTATTTTGGAATGATTTCTATAAAAAATGGAATAGGAGATTTTACTTTAAAAACGGTGATATTTGAAAATGATACGCCTATAACTATTTCTTATTTCAGTCTGTTTCTCATTATCCTATGCTTTGTAATGTTATTGAATTTATTTATTGTAAGCTTATGTAGTTTATTAAACCAACTATTTAGTAATCAAATCCTAACATTTCTTTTTGGAATAATCGTTATATTTTTAGAAACGGTCATGAAAGTTTTAAATGTTGAAATGCCGTATATTGGTTTTATTCCTTCGTCTTATTTTAGTTTTGGAACAGTAATATATGGTGTTAAAAATGAGTTCTATTTAAATGGACACTTTTCAATGGTTCGAGGAGTGTTAGTACTTGTAATTACTAGTGTAATTTGTTTTATAGTTTCTATTGGTATTATGACTTTGAAGGAAAAGAGGGAGCGTTATGAAAAAATTTTCTTCCATTAAACTAGATTATAAATATTTAGTTTCAACTGGTTACTTTATCAAGCTTCCTGTCATAATTTTTGTTCTTTTTGCATTATTGATAGGTTATAACAAATGGGTTCCTACAGAAACTCCTCAAAAAGTATTAAATACTCAATTTATGATGATGGATGACTTAAAGGCATTACTTGCTAAAGACTACAGTATAACTACTGATGTTCGAGAAGAGGCGGAAATGCAAATAGCTCAAATATATCAAAACTTGTCTGAAGAAAATTTTAGTTATAAAAAGTCCGTTACTTCAAAAAAATTGTTGTCTATTTATAAAGAACGTATTAAGCTATTAAATACTCTTAAAATTTTGTTGCCTAATTATAGTGATAAGTTGCCTGATATTAGTAAATTGGAAGATGAAAAGCTCATATTAGAATATTTAAGTGATAGTAATCAGGATTATATGCACTATAAAACTACTTATGTAGTGATAAAAATTATTCTTTATTTTTCAGCTTTTGGTGGTTTTTTATTTCTTTATATATTCATGGTTGCTAATTTTCATAAGCGAAAATTATCCCATAAAAGTTTAGTCAAAGCGTTACCTATTTCAATAATACGTCTAAATATAGATGAGTGGTTTTATACTCTGGGATTGTTTTATTTCTTACCAGTAATTATAGTTTTGATTGGAATTTCTTTATATTGTATAGCTTTTGGTGTTAATTTTTTTAATTATCCATTTCTTATTGCAACGTTAGAAGGTACTAGGATCTATTCAGCTTATCATTTGTTGTTTATATCAATCTTTTATCCAGTAGTGTCAACTTATATTTGTTATATTTTTGAAAAAATTCTTGTCTTCCTTTTTAAAGACGAAATATTATCGATTATTTGTTTGCTGACTTTAATCGTCACTTGTATTATTTTTGGTCTATTTAATACTCCATTTGGGATGATGATAGTGTTACCGATAATTCACAATAATCAGTCTCTTACTATAGGATTTTTATTGTTGAGTACGTGTATGCTGTTTACTTTTTATGTTACGAATTATCTATTCATAAAATTTTTAAATATAAGATAAAGTTGATGGAAGAATGATGCCAGAAGGAAATGACCTTATATTTGCACACTAATTAAGTAGTTAAGAAAGGATACGATCAATTTGGCTATTGTCATGAATTGCAATATTATTGCGTTATAATTAAAGGTGGTATGATCGTGGGAAAAACTGATACAATTAATGTAAGAGTTGATGGAGAAGACAAAAAATCTACTGAATTGCTTTTAAAGCAAGTTTCTTTAAACAAAAATCATCCATTTAATCGTTCCTTATCTGTATCTCCTTATACAGATAGTATTGAAAATATAACTTCTGAAGAATTTGGTAAAATGATGATTCAAGAATATCAGAATGCTGAAGGGGAACATGTTCGTTCGGTTAATGAATTTTTTAATGAGTTTAGGATGAAAATTGATGGCTAAATAACTATTCCATATTTTATAAATATGAGAATAATATAGTTACTATACTTAGAGTTTTTCATGCTTCAGGCAATTTAGAAAAATTGATAAAAGATTTACAATAACTGTTACAATTTACCAACTCCAATTTCTTGATAGATTCTGTCTATTGAGAGATTGGAGTTATTTGTATTTTTACATAAAATTCTCTTTTCAAGTGTTATTGGCTATGTTACAATCGTGTTGTTTATAGAACATAAACATTTAAAATTTAATAGACAACAAAGGAGTTAAAAACACCATGTATTTAGAGATGTTTTTAGGCGCAGTTGCAGGTTTAAGTTTGTTCTTGTATGGAATGAAATTAATGGCGGATGGATTGCAAAAATTTGCAGGGGATAAGCTAAAAAGTATCGTTCGTACATTAACAAAAAATCGTTTGATGGCTGTTTTAGTTGGGATGTTCGTCACAATGGTCATTCAAAGTTCAAGTGCTACTTCAGTAATGGTAGTCGGATTTGTGAATGCTAGTATTATGACGATTCAACAAGCAGTTGGTGTAATTTTTGGGGCCAATATTGGTACAACAATTACAGGTCAAATGGTTTCCTTTAATCTTTCTCAATGGGCGCCTATTGCAATTGGTACAGGAATTTTAATGGGAGCAATTGTGAAGAATCCTAAGATGAAAGAATTAGCTGAAATCTTAGTAGGGTTTGGAATTTTGTTCATTGGTATGAACTATTTAAAAGACGCATTAGCGCCACTAAAAGATTTACCAGCCTTTACAGAATGGATTGTTAATTATGGACATAATCCACTATTTGGGGTAGCGCTTGGATTTATTATGACATTAGCGCTTCAAAGTTCTTCTGCTACAATTGGGGTGTTGATTGCATTAGCAGCTCAAGGTGTATTACCATTCTCAACAGCTCTTTATATTATTTTTGGAGATAATATTGGAACGTGTACTACTGCATTAATTAGTAGTTTAGGAACATCTAGACGAGGAAAACAAGTTGCAGTGATTCACTTAAGCATTAATATTATCGGTACTATTTACTTCATGCTGTTTTTAACAGGAATTTTAACAAATATCGTAACATCTATGGATGCTACTGATGTTGCAAGACAAATTGCGAATGCTCATACACTATTTAACATTGTAAATGTCATTGTGTTATTCCCATTTGCAAATCTATTAGTGAAATTAGCGGACATCATTGTTCCAGAACCAAAAGTAGAATTAATCGAAGTAGAAGAGAAACCAACAAGTTATTTAGACAAACGTATTTTAGTAACTCCATCTATTGCGTTACAAAATACAATGTATGAATTTGCTGCTATGTCTCATGCTGCTGATCAAACATTAACTTATGCGATTGATGCGATTCGTTTAAGAAGTCAAGAAAAGATTGAACAAGCATTTGCTAGTGAACAACAAGTAAATCAGTTCCAAAAAGCCATTGTGGAATATTTAATCGAAATTTCTCAACAAAATGTTTCAACAACTGACCAAGAAACGATCGACGAATTATTTAGTACAGCTAACGACGTGGAACGTATTAGTGACCATGCTGAAAATATTGCAGACTTTGCGAAAGCTGTATTAGAACGTGATATTGTATTAGATGAAAAGACTTTATCAGAATTAGAACATGTATTTGAACTAGTACAAAAAGGATTTGCGATGTCAATCGATACATTATCAACAGGTAATTTAGTAAAAGTTAAAGAAGTGATTACAATTGAGCGAGAAATTGACCGATTGAAAATTGAAATTCGTGATAAGTACATGAAACGTATGAATAAAGGCATTGCAAGTGCTGAATCTGGTATTTTTGTCATGGATTTATTAAGTAACTTAGAACGTATTAGTGACCACTTTAGAAATATTGGTGAGACGGTTCAAAGATTAGGACGTCCAGTAGTTGTAACTGAATAAAACAAGTAAAAGATGATGCCATTTGGTGTCATCTTTTTTAGTGATTAATTGTTATTTATAGATAATTATAGTACAATCAATAAGGATAAAAATGTTATAAAAGGAGAATTTCATGTTAAAAGTTTCAAACGTAAGTTTATTATTTTCAGATCGTAAATTATTTGATGAAGTAAATATTACATTCACACCTGGCAACTGTTACGGAGTGATTGGTGCAAATGGTGCGGGTAAATCTACATTTTTAAAAATTTTATCTGGTGAATTACAACCAACAACAGGGGAAGTTATTTTAGATCCTCATGAACGTTTAACAGTCTTAAAACAAGACCACTTCGCTTTTGAAGAAGAACGAGTAATTGATACGGTTATTATGGGACACAAACAATTATTCGATATTATGAAAGAAAAAGATGCCATTTATATGAAAGAAGAATTTACAGAAGAAGATGGTATTCGTGCTGCAGAACTCGAAGGAGAGTTTGCAGAATTAAATGGTTGGGAAGCGGAAAGTGATGCTTCACAATTATTACAAGGTCTAGGAATTACAGAAGACTTACACTACAAATTAATGAGTGAATTAGTGGAAGCTGAAAAAGTAAAAGTATTACTAGCTCAAGCATTATTTGGTAAACCTGATGTCCTATTACTAGACGAGCCGACAAACGGTTTAGATGCTAAATCAATCGCATGGTTAGAAGAATTTTTAATTAACTTTGAAAATACTGTTATCGTTGTTTCCCATGACCGTCACTTCTTAAATAAAGTATGTACACATATGGCTGACGTTGACTTTGGTAAAATTAAATTATTCGTTGGGAACTATGATTTCTGGTTACATTCAAGTCAATTAGCCGCTAAATTATTAGCAGACCAAAATGCTAAAAAAGAAGAAAAAATTAAAGAATTACAAGAATTTATCGCTCGTTTCTCTGCGAATGCTTCTAAATCAAAACAAGCGACTTCTCGTAAGAAAATGTTAGATAAAATTACATTAGATGATATTCAACCATCTAGCCGTAAATATCCATTCGTTGGATTTACTCCTGCTCGTGAAATCGGAAATGATTTATTAATCGTTGAAGGCTTATCAAAAACAATTGATGGCGAAGTTCTTTTTGAAAATGTAAGTTTCCAATTGAAAAAAGACGATAAAGTTGCTTTCTTAAGTCGTTCAGATATTGCGATTACAACATTATTCAAAATTTTAACAGGGGAAATGGAAGCAGATAGCGGTACATTCAAATGGGGAGTAACAACTAGTCAAGCATACTTACCAAAAGATATGACGGAAGAATTCTCAAATCCACAATTAAATATTTTAGAATGGTTACGTCAATATGCACCGGTTGAAGAACAAGACAATACATTCTTACGTAGTTTCTTAGGTCGTATGTTATTCTCTGGAGACGATGTTATGAAACAAGTAACCGTTCTTTCAGGGGGAGAAAAAGTTCGTTGTATGTTATCTAAATTAATGTTATCAAAAGCAAATGTCTTATTATTAGATGACCCAACAAATCACTTAGACTTAGAATCTATTACAGCATTAAATGATGGCTTAATTGCATTCAAAGGTTCATTATTATTCTCAAGTCATGACCATGAGTTTATTCAAACAACAGCAAACCGTATTATTGAAATCGGACCTAAAGGTGTTGTGGATCGTATGGAATCTACTTATGATGAATTCTTAGAAAATAACGAAGTTCAAGCACGTGTAGATGCTTTATATCAATAAGATCGACTTTAATTTGCTATAGGAGAGAAGCGCTATGAAAAAAATTTATTTTGCCAGTCCATTATTTTCAGAAATGGAATTAGCTTTTAACGAGAGTTTTGTTAAACGAATTCGAGAAGAATATCCTCAATTGGAGGTTTATCTTCCACAAGAACAAATGGCGATTAATGATAAAAATTCTTTTGCAGATTCAACGATGATTGCTAGATATGATACAGATGCTTTACTAGATGCAGATTTAGTTATTGCCATTTTAGATGGTGCGATTATTGATGCAGGTGTTGCTAGTGAGATTGGAATTGCGTATCAAGCTGGTATTCCAATTTTGGCTTTATATAGTGATAGTCGTCAATATGGGGCTGAAAATGCAGAAAAATTAGTAGCATTACAAGAAGTTGCTGAATCTCAATTCCCATATGCAAATTTATATACAGTAGGTCTCATTAAATTAAGAGGAGAAGTCTTCTCAAGTACGCAAGAATTATTAGAAGCTTTACCTGCTTATATTATGGCTTAAAACAAATTCGACACTCTAAATGACAACAAGAGTGTCGATTTTTTATTTTGTACTCATAAGTGAATGGTTATTTTTGTATTGTAAAAAATGATATCAAATGATAAACTGAAAATGATATCAATGTTAAAATGTAAATTAGTTAAAAGAGGGGATTTGTATGATTACACTGAATCAAGTTCGTCTAAAGACAAGAGAAATAATTTTAAAAGATATAGATTTTACATTTGAAAAGGGAAATATATATGGTATGGTTGCGATTAATGGTTCTGGAAAAACTACATTATTTCGTGCAATATGTCGGTTAATTTCAGTAGATAGTGGACATATCATAGCTCCATCTTCACTATTTTATTATGAAACGATTGAATGGTTTGATGGAAATTTAAGCGGAATAGATTATTTACTTTATATAAAAAATGTTTGGAATTCATCTCAAAATTTAGAGAAAGAAATTGAGTATTGGGAAATGTCTGACTATATTCATCTACCCATTCGAAAATATTCACTAGGGATGAAACAAAGATTATTAATTGCAATGTATTTTATGAGTCAAGCAGACTGTTGGTTAATGGATGAAATTACAAATGGTTTAGATGAGTATTATCGTACTAAGTTCTTCAATCGATTAAAAGAAATCCAAACACAACAATTGATGATCATAAGTTCTCACTACAAAGAAGAATTAATGGATGTCTGCGATAAAATTGTAAAGATTGAAAATTGTCGAATAGAAGAGGTGCAATGATGAAACATTTTAGTTTATTTTTAGTAAAAAAAGCTTTAAAAAGTCGGTTGAATGTCATTATAGTTGCGCTGCTAGCAATTGTCATCAGTATTGCATTTTATATGAATAGTAGAACGGCACAGAAACTTAGTTTAGAAAGTCAAATACAAAGTAGCATCGTAAAAAACGAACAACTGATTAAAGAAAATGAAGATAAATTATCTCAAACGACAGATAGTGAGTCAGAAGAATATCAGTCTACAAAGAAAAATTTAGAATTGAATCAGAATCAATTAGAGGAAAGAAAATATATTCTATCTTTATTAGAACAACAAAAGTGGAAAGAGGCTTATGCTTTACAAGCGAAATATGAAGAAAAGAGTTTCGGTAGAATTTCAAAAGAGCCTTATTCTAGTGCGGAATTAAAACGGGCAGTATATCGTGAATGGAAGGTGTATGAAGCTTTATATCCATTAAATATTAAGGCGCATCTTTTAGATTTTCCAACTTATGGAATTGATCAAGTAGTATGGACATTAACTACTATTATTCCAACTTTATTTTTAATTTCGATTATTTTTATGTTAACACAACTATTTACAGATCGATTTAAAGGTAATTTGGATACCGCCAAGTTACTTCCTTTTTCAAAAGTGAAGTTTGCTATTAGTTCTTTTGGAGTAGGAGTTGGGTATGTAACCATTGTGTTTCTAGTAATCTGTGCTATTTCTTTATTTTTAGGATTATTCAATCAAGGGTTAGGAACTTTGGAATATCCATATCCAATTTTTGATGTTGCTAAGCAAGAGATAGTGATTGTTAAAATACAGAATATATTATTGGAGAGTTTAGCCTTAGAATTTTTAGTATTTATCGTTATTGTTGAAGTAGTCTATTTAATTAGTTTCTTTTTCAAACAAAAAACAGTTGCTTTATTTATCTCATTAATTTTAATTGTGGGATTCGTCTTTGGTATAAATGTCATTGAACCTTTACAGAGAGTAGCACATATTATTCCATTTACTTATTTACGTTCAGTTGAGGTTTTAACAGGAAGCTTGCCTCAAAATATTCATAATGCACAATTAAGTGGGAGTATGGGAATAATTGTCCTTCCTATTCTTATTATAATTTTATTTGTGTTTATTTTACTTTTAGAGAAAGTAAATGGTTTCTCGTTCAAAAAAGTTTTGAATCAATAAAGATCAAGGGTAAAACGTAACAACACTGTAATACGGTTGTTACGTTTTTTTTATGTCCAAATTGTATAATGGAGAATACTATGGAGAAAGTGTGGTGAAGGATACTGGATAAACGATTAAGAAAAAGCATGGTTATTAGTGGAATAGCTTGTTTATTATGGACTAGTTTTCCAATGTTCATTCATGCGCAAGAAATTTCTCAAGAATCAATTCAACAATTAGAACAAGAAATTTCTCAAAAATTAAATGTTGCGAATGAGAAATATCGACAAGTTGAAAGTTTGAAACAAGACTTAAATGAATTGAAATCCAATCAAAAAGAATTAGAACTTCAAATAAATGAACAGCAAGAAAAATTAGCAGAAAAGGAAATAGTCGTTAAAGAAAGAATGGTAGCTTTACAATCAAGTGGAGTAATTTATCAACGATTTGTTCAACTGCTTCAAGCAACAAGTATTTCGGATTTCTTTCATCGATTAATCGTTATTCAAGAATTATTCAAATCGGATATTTTAACAATTCGAAATTATCAAAAAGAAGTTCAAACTTTAGAAAATTCTCAAAAAGAATTAAGAGATACAGAAGATACTTTATTAAAAAAACAAGAAGAGTTACAAACAGAATCTACACTTTATTCGGATAGTATTCAAGTGTTAAAACGAAATCTTGCGACGAATAAAGAAGCATTATTTGCAATTCGTGAACAAGAAAGTAAGGCTCAAGCATTAAGTGAGAATACCGAACCAACAACGCATCATTCTCCTGAGGATAAGAAAACAGAACAAGTTCATTCAACTGAAGTTAAAGATTCAATAGTAAAAAATAATATTGAATCCAAAGGAAATAATAAGACTTCTTCTAATTTTCAGTCACTTTCAAATGAAGTAAAATCAACGTCAAATGGGAAAGAATTTGCAGCAGAAGCAACTGCTTATTCTTATAAACAACCGGGATTAAGTAATTATACAGCGATGGGAATTGATTTAAGATCGAATCCAAATGTTATTGCAGTAGATCCTACTCAAATTCCGTTAGGCACTTTAGTGGAAGTTCCAGGTTATGGGATAGCGATTGCTGGGGATACAGGTGGAGATATTAAGGGGAATCGAATTGACTTACATTTTCCTGAAGTACAACAAGCAATGGATTTTGGTAGACAAAAAATTACAATACAAGTAATGAATTAAGAAGAATTTCAGAGGCGCTGAAATTCTTTTTTTTGTAGAAAAAATTCTGATTTTGTGATTATTTGTTAACATAAATTCCGATATACTTTGATAAACTTGTAACAGATTAGCATCGAGTTAGGAATTAAGGGAGTAACAAATGTGAACTTATTAGAAGAAATACAATATTATTGGAATCATCGTTATACAGGATATTCCAAGGTGAATCAAAAAGAATTAGAGGGAATTCAAAGAGAAAGATGGAAAAACCAATTAAAACGATTGTTACCAGCTAATCAACAACATAATGTATTAGATATAGGTACAGGACCTGGATTTTTTACAATTATTTTAGAAGAATTAGGATATAACAGTATAACAGGTGTGGATGTTTCCGAAAAAATGCTAGAAGTTGCTAAAGGGAATATTCAAAAATATGGCAAAGAAAATTCAAGTATTCAGCTTTTGCAGATGGATGCCCAGAATTTAGAGTTTAAACCAGAAAGTTTTGATATGATTGTTAGTCGAAATTTAACGTGGAATTTAGAAAAACCTCTACAAGCTTATTCAGAATGGTTAAGAGTGTTGAAACCAAATGGATCTCTACTTATTTTTGATGCGAATTGGTATACATTTCTAGAAAATGAATC
The DNA here is from genome assembly GCF_963516875.1 of uncultured Granulicatella sp. Classification (GTDB taxonomy): domain Bacteria; phylum Bacillota; class Bacilli; order Lactobacillales; family Aerococcaceae; genus Granulicatella. Next base: position 54,082 of record NZ_CAUQCL010000003.1, read on the forward strand.
ATTAGAAAAAGAATTCGAAGCAAAGCGTCAACAAGCGATAGAAGAAAAGTTAGAAGATTATTGGCAAGGTGAAGGTGTTGATGAGGAAAAAATGGAATGGATTGTTCAACAATTACCTTTGACCTATCAACAAAGACCGCAATGGGATATCGATTATTTTTCTTCACTGGAAGGTATCTCTGTAGAAACGGAAGAAAATTTTGGAAATTTAGTATGGGATTATGAAGAACAATTAAATTATGGTGCGACACCGATGTTTTGTATCAAAGTCGTAAAGGGGGATGCGTGATGACACAAGAACAAACTATTCATGAGAGAGTTGAAAATTATTGGACAAATCGAAGCTCTTCTTTTTTAGAGCAACGTACAAGAGAATTTCATAGTCCATTGAAGGATCGTTGGATTACAGAGTTTGCCAAATATTTACCATACAAGAAATTTTTAAAAATTTTAGATATTGGTTGTGGAACAGGATTCTTTACAGGAATTTTAAGTCAGATGGGGCATGAAGTAATAGGAATTGACTTAACAAAGGAAATGATTCATTTAGCGACTGTTTTTGCGAAACAGGAAAAGTTCAATGCTCAATTTTTAGTGATGGATGCTCAAAATCTTGAGTTTAAAGATGTAAGTTTTGATATCGTCATTGCTAGAAATGTGACTTGGACATTACCAGATGTTCCTAAAGCTTATGATGAATGGCTTCGAGTATTAAAAAAAGGTGGATTACTCATTAATATTGATGGAAATTATGGTGCTTCGAGTATGACGGATACAAGTCATTTACCACAGCATCATGCGCATCATCATTTAAGTCAAGATACTTTATCAGAATGCGAAATGATTCAAAGAAGTTTATCCATTTCAAGTGAAGTACGACCGCAATGGGATGTGCAATATTTATTAAATCAAGAAGTTGACTCTCTTCAAATTGATCGCACGATTAGTCAAAGAATTTATCTAGAAAAAGATGAATTTTATAATCCTACACCTTTGTTCTTACTATGTGCTAAGAAGTAAGGAGTGGTAGTGAATGTTTAAAGGTTTGAAAAGAATTTTAACCATATCTATTTTATTTGTCGGTATTTCATTTTTTGTATTTTTACTCATTCATTTAGCACCTAGTGATCCTGCTTCTGTTAAAATGTCTGCTGGGACTGGTCGTGTCTCTTCAGAAGCTCTTGCACTTATGCGTGAGGAAATGGGACTGAATCAACCTTTACTTGTACAATATGGGAATTGGCTCTTTACATTTCTCCAAGGTGATTTTGGTAAGAGTTTAATGTCTGATATCAAGGTTGAGAAATTAATGATTCCAGCCGCTTTGAATTCAATTCAATTGGCAATTATTACTCTAGTGATTTCATTAGGAATCTCCATTCCGTTTTCGATATTTTTGGTGAGATGTCAAAACCGAATTGTAAAATTACTTTTTCAATTAATCTTATTTTTTTACATGTCATTACCATCTTTCGTCATTGGTTATTTCTTAATGTATGTATTTAGCGTTCAATTAAAATGGGTTCCATTATTATCCAATCAAGGTGGGATTGGATTAATATTACCGATTATTACAATTGTGATTCCGGTGAGTGCAAAATTTATTCAACAATTTTCAGCGTTGTTAGAACAAGAATTACAACAAGAATATGTTAAAGTGCTTTATTATCGTGGGATGGAAGAGTCAAAAATTTTTCAAAGACATTTATTGAAAAATATATTTCCTACAATGGTGACGATTATTTTACTATCATTTGGTTCTCTGATGGCTGGTGTCGTTGTGGTAGAAACGATTTTCTATTGGCCAGGAATTGGGAAGTTATTAATGGATAGTATTAGTTCAAGAGATTATCCAGTCGTTCAGATGATAGTTGTATGTATTAGCTTTTTATATTTGGTACTCACTCAAATTTCGGATGAATTACAGAATCGGACAGATAGCCGTATTAAAGGTGGTGAATTGCCATGAACAATAAAAGAAAATGGGTTATGTCACTCATCTTAATAGGATGTGTATTACTATTGTGGAGTACAGTGTTCCTTAACTACGAAACGATGAATGCTAGTGATTTGTTAAGACCACCAAACGCTCATCATTGGTTTGGAACGGATGACTTTGGTCGAGATGTGTTTATTCGAGTGATAGTAGGAGCTAGATATTCTATCGGCGCTTCTCTTTTAATCGTTGGATTATCTTATTTAGGTGGAATGTTTTTAGGAGGAGTAGCTGGGTTATTTGGTGGATGGATTGACAGAATCGTAACGAACCTCGTAGATATTTTATTAGCCATTCCTAGTTTACTCATAGCCATTACGGTAGCTGGAGTATTAGGTGGAGGCTTAAGAAATGGGGTCATTGCGCTTGTCATTAGTTATTTGCCTTATTATGCCAAATTAACAAGAGGAGAAATTCGTAACATTAAAGTTCGAGAATATGTAACGGTAATGTATATGCAAGGAGCACCATTATGGTATCGGCTGATTACAATTTTAAAAAATATTCAAGTACCATTAGTGACGTATATGATTGTCAATGTTTCAAGTACAATCTTAAGTTTAGCAACATTATCTTTTTTAGGGATAGGAGTAAAAGTTCCTCAACCAGAATGGGGAGCGATGTTAAATGAGGGAAGATTATCGTTTGAACAAGCACCATGGTTAATGATTGCACCAGGACTTGCGATAACTCTAACGATTATTATATTTAACGGAATCCACTATTGGATTCAACAGAAAGGGAGAAATTTATGAAATTAAAAAATATGTTATTAACCATTGCAGCAGCAGTATTAGTAGGATGTGCCCCCGTACAGCCAGCATCTCAACAACAAGAAAGTACTCAAAATTCAACTTTTAAAATTGGATATTCTCAATTTACAGCAGGCATTGATCCCGCAAAAGATTGGGAAGGTTGGTATACCATTCGTTTTGGGATTGGAGAAACATTATTCCGTTTAACAAAGGACTTTGATGTAGAACCATGGTTAGCATCCTCTTATAAGAAGATTGATGATCAAACATGGGAAATTCATTTAAAAGAAAAACTTACATTTTCAAATGGAAATGCTGTTACTAGTGACGCTGTCATTGCTAGTCTTCAAAGAGTAGGAGAAAACCATAAGTCGGGTAAAATTTTTAAAACAGCTACTTATACTGCTAATGATTCACTAACTTTTACAATTCATACTGAAAAACCAAGTCCTCAGTTTATTCATGAATTAGTGGATGCTAAAACAGCTATTGTAGATGTAACAAGTACAGACAAGATTGTAGGAACGGGCCCTTATGAAGTGACAGAATTTAAACCAAACGATTCTATTTCATTAACGGCTTCGACTCATTATTGGGATGGTAATGCATCGATTAAGGAAGTACATTATCAATTAATTCCAGATCAAAAAACATTGGAATTAGCGATAAAATCTAAAGAAGTAGATGGTGGATTAGATTTAAATGATGATGTAGCTGATTCATTAATGAAAGATTCTTCTGTTCAAGTGTATAATCAACCAAGTACGAGAACGTATCATTTAGAATTGAACAAAGCAAGATTACAAGATAAAAAAGTTCGTCAAGCGATTTTACATGCGATTAATAAACAAGAATTAACACAAGACTTCTTAAAAGGTCATGTCACTCCTGCAGATGGTGCCTTTTTAGATTCTAGTATTTATTCAAGTGGTACATTTGCTAATAAACAATACCAACCAGAAATGACAACTAAATTATTAGCAGAAGCTGGCTATCAAACTAAAAATGCAGATGGAATTTTAGTGAATGCGCAAAATGAGCCGTTACAAATTGTTCTAAAAACCTATAAGAGATTAGCTATTGAAAAAATTGCTACAGCACTGCAACAACAGTTTAAACAATTAGGGATTGATTTGAAAATTGATATTCAAGAAAAAGTCGATGGATTAAACCAATTAGATTATGACATTGCATTAGCTTCCGCATTAACATTGCCAACGGGAGATCCTCACTACTTCTTAGATGCAACATTATCGAGTGATGGAGCTTTAAATTATGTTAAAAATTCAGACTCATGGTTAGATGAAAAAATTTCTACCTTAGCTCATGAAGTAGATGCAGCTAAAATCCGCAGTGAAGTAGCAGAAATTCAAGATTATGCAAGAGATGACGCAATTGTCGATTACATTGGATTTGTTAACTTACATGGGGCAATGAACAATTATATTCATCATTTTGAATTATCTCCATCAGATTTCTATCATATTACGAATAAATTGGTAAAAGACTAATGACACAGAAAATTCTTGACGTCAAACAATTAAATGCTTCTTATGGACAGGAAGTAGTCCTCAAAGATTTAGATTTTTCCATTAAAGAAGGAGAAGTCATTGGAATTATTGGCGAGTCGGGTATTGGGAAATCGACTTTTTTAGAATGTATTCTTGGAAATATTCATCAAAAGGTAATGATGAATGTGACTGAAATGAAGTTTTTAGAAGAAAACTGGTTAATATTAGATCGTAACAAGAGAAGAGAATATTTGAGACAGGATATTGGCATCATTTTTCAAAATGGACAACATAGTTTGGACCCGTTATTTACAATTGGGAAACAATTGGAAGAATTAATGGTACAACCAGAACCACAAAAAATTATCGAAACTCTGAAAATTGTTCAATTAGAGGAAAAAGTATTACAATTATATCCTCACGAATTATCTGGAGGAATGCTGCAAAGAGTGATGATTGCAATGGCTTTTATCAATCAGCCGAAATTAATTATTGCTGATGAACCTTTTAGTGCTTTAGATGCTCCGTTGCAAATGGAAATGATGCAATTAATTGTTACTTTTGCAAAGCATCATAAAGTAGCAACCATTATGGTGACACATCAACAAGAATTAGCCTATCAATGTTGTTCGAAAGTGTTGACTTTAGAAGAGGGACAATTTGTAGAAAAAGAGGAAGCACTACAAGAAAGAATTCCATTTGTTCGAGACACTGCTGTCGAAAAAGAAGTATTTTTCCAATTGAAAAATGTATCTAATCATTATCAAAGTAATGATGCGATTCTTCAAAGCGTTACGATTGATATTCCAAAATACAAAGTAACTGGAATAATGGGGCATTCAGGAGCAGGAAAGACCACTCTTGCAAAGATTTTATCAGGCTTTATTCCATATGAAGGCAGTATTGAGATTGAAGGAAAACAATTAAGAGAATTATTGATTCATGAAAAACAAAGTTATTACAGAAGAGTTCAATATTTATTCCAAAATAGTCTATTATCGTTTAATCCGAATCAAACAATATTGAAGAGCTTGGAAGAACCGTTAAGGTTTATGCGACAAATTAAGAATCAATCAGAACGGATTCGAATGATTCAGGAATTATTTACAAGCCTAGAATTAGAATTTGATTGGTTAGAAAAATATCCTCATCAATTATCTGGCGGACAATGTCAAAGATGTGCGATTGCAAGAGCTATTTTAGCTCAACCTGAGTGCTTGATTTGTGATGAAATAACGAGTTCACTAGATGATGCGAATCAAGAAAAGGTTATAAAAGTATTACAAAAAGTTCAAGAAGAAACAAAGATGACAATAGTATTTATTAGCCATAATCAGTCGTTAATTGAAGCGATTTGCTCTCATGTCATTGTGTTAACAGAAGGGCGATTGATGGATGCTTTTAATTCATGAGACTAAAAACATAAGAATGAATATTTTGAATAGAATAAAATGTACAAGAATCCCTTACTAACAAAATAGTAGGGGATTTTTAGTTTATGAAGAAATAAGAATAGAAAATTAGTAATGTTTGATAAAATTTGTGAATAAATGTATAATTAACATGCCAGTGAATTGATTAACAAGAAAGGATGCTTGAAGTATGAAATTTAAAAGAAATAACAAAGAAAAAACTTTACGTTTCTCAATTAGAAAATATCATGTCGGTGCAGTTAGTGTTGCTGTTAGTGCTATGTTATTTATAGGAAGTGGTGCAGTATATGCAAAAGATAATGGGATACCATCTTCTGAATTAGCAAATGAACATTTATCAGAAAATAATAAGCCAAAAGATTCTCTTTCGGCTAATGACAGTTCAAACATTGAACATACTAATTTAGAGAATACTGAAACAAATAAATTAAATGCTGTTATTCATACATCTAATACAGTAGATAAAAATAGTGGTTCACCTTCAACAACTACAGGAACAATAGAAAATTCATCAAACTCAGGTAGTTCAGAAACTACACCAAATCCCGAACCTTCAAGAACTAGAAGATTTAAAAGAGATACGACAGCAAATTATGATGGTAAAGTAAGTCTTATCGGTCAATGGACAAGTGAATCACACGAAAAAAAAGATACTGAAAATACATATAAGAATGCTACAGATAAATTAGGGAGTCCCTTACCAAATACCGGTCTTTTCCGTGCTGCTGCAAAAACTTTTCTTGGTTGGTCTGACAAACCACCTGTAGATGGAAAAATTGCAGAAGGAGCAAGACTATTCTCCCCAGAAGACACTTTGGCCACAGCTTTTCCAGATGGATTGAAAGCTGATTCCAAACTGTATGGTGTTTATGCTAGTTTAAATGATCAAGATGATCCTTTCCCTACAGATAAATTTTCTATGGGATTTGCGATTATAGGTGGAATGAATAAATTTAAAATTAATGATAATAAGGTTAATATTGATACGAATGTAAAATCTGAAGAAGTATTACCTAATACTAAGCTAAATAAAGAAACAGAAGATAAAGAAAAAAATACACGACGTATCATCGATGAGTATAAACCGGAAAATAATGATACTACAAAAGTGAATGAAGTGGTTCTAAAAGCTGAGTTTGAAATGGATAAGACTACAGCGATGACTGTGTACAGAAATCCTCATGTAGGATATGTTGGTCCTGTTTTATCTAATTCATATAAAGGAAATCAATTTGAATTGAACGAAAGGAGAAAAACTTACACATATGTAGACTTAAATGTGAATTTAGACAAAGATTTAGTCGTTCCGGAAAAATTATATGCAGAGTTTAATGGTTACTCATGGAGACCCTTATATGCTCTTGGAATTAAGGAAGATGGAACGAAGGAACTTCTACATGTATATTCAAAAAATGGAACAGATTTAGGAAATTCAAAAGATAGCTTTAATTCAATCGTTAGTAATACGGACCCTAGAGTCACATTTGGTGTTGAAACTAAGGATAACCATAATATAACATTCAGAATGATTCTTAGATCGTTAAATGATAAGGATAGTGATCGTCCAGAAAACGAACGAAATGAGCGTATAGCTGAGAACGTAGTAAAACCGGATGCAGGTAAGTCTATTGCCGAAACAATTATGCGCAATATGACACTTCGCTCTCTTACATCAACAGAACTTAAAGCATTATTCCCTAATAAGAGTGATGAAGAAATCAATCATATGGTTATTCGTATTAATCAAGAAAAAGCCAAAGGGTTAGCAGATACAAATGGTGAAACAGTTCTAAGAGTAACAGGTTCTGTTGAGGGTAATGTTCATCCAAATGCAGGGAAAATAGGTTGGTTTAATTCAGCCACAAATTTACCTATTAATAAAGTAGAAGCTAATGTTTTAGAACTAGGTTATGTTACATTTTATAATGTATCTTATAAATTCCAAAGCGGAACTCCAGGTAAGACATTGCCAGCAGCAATAGAAGGATATAAACCAACAGACCAAAACCGTTATGGAAATCAGGAAGAAATAAATGCAACTCAACCAACATCTACAGAGTATGCAGATACTGAGAATAATGGTAAATGGGTTTTCAAAGGCTATGATGAAGCTAAAAAACAAGTAAACAAAGCAGATGTGAAGTTCATTGGAACATGGATATTCGAGGCTAATAAATATGGTGTAACATATAGATTTGAAAGTGGAACACCAGGTAAGACATTGCCAGCAGTGATAGAAGGATATAAACCAACAGACCAAAATCGTTATGCAGATAAAGCTAATGTAAATGCGACTCAACCGACAACTAGAGAGTACGTTGATACAGCAAATGACGGAAAATGGGTATTCAAGAGCTACGATGCAGAAAGTAAAGTAGTAAATAAAGCAGATGTAGAGTTCATTGGAACATGGGAATTCGAAGCTAATAAGTACGGTGTAACATACAGATTCCAAAGTGGAACAGAAGGAAAAAATCTGCCAGCAGCAATAGAAGACTATAAACCAACAGACCAAAACCGTTATGCAAATCAGGCTGAAGTAAATGCGACTCAACCAACATCTACAGAGTATGTAGATACAGTAAATGATGGTAAATGGGTCTTCAAAGGTTATGATGCAACTAAAAAACAAATAAACAAAGCAGATGTAGAATTTTTAGGAACATGGGAATTTACAGCGAATAAATATGGAGTAATATATAGATTCCAAAGTGGAACATCAGGTAAGACATTGCCAGCAACAATAGAAGAATATAAACCAACAGACCAAAAACGTTACGTAGATAAAGCAAATGTGGATGCAACTAAACCGACAACCACTGAGTATGTAGATACAGTAAATGATGGTAAATGGGTATACAAGAGCTACGATGCAGAAAGTAAAGTAGTACATAAAGCAGATGTAGAGTTTATAGGGACATGGGTATTTGAAGCAAATAAATATAATGTATCTTATAAATTCCAAAGTGTAACAGCAGGAAAAGAATTACCGAAGAATATAACTGAATTAACTCCTACCGATAAAAAAGAGTATATTAATGGAACTGAAGTTAAAGCGGAATCACCATCAACAACAGAGGTAAAGGATGGAAATGGAAGCTGGGTATTTAAAGGTTATAAAGAAGATAAAAAAGTAATCAATAAAGAAAATGTTCAGTTTTTAGGACTTTGGGAATATGTAGAAAAGGAAACTAAGCCAAAACCAGAACCAAAACCAGAGACTAAGCCAGAGCCAAAACCGGAACCTAAGCCAGAACCAAAACCAAATCCTAAGCTAGAATCAAAACCAGAACAACCTGCTACATCAGTGGAAACTTTAACTCCTGTATCTAAACAAGAATTACCAAATACAGGTACAGAAGAATTAGCAACCTTTACACCAGCTGTGCTAGCAATTCTTGCTGGATTAGGATTAGCTACACCAACAGTAGTAAAGAAAAAAGATGAAGAATAATACCTAAATTCATATCTTCTAATCACATCACTTGACAAACGGTAAACTTTTTAGTAAATTAGTATCAATTTCATAGGAAATCCAGTGAAGGAGCTAAGTAGATTCACAGCAATTAGAGAGAGAAATCATGGCTGAAAGTTTCTCATAAGACTGAAAGAATTGAAAGACACTCTGGAGGAGAATAATGCAAAGTTATTCCGGCAAAAGAGCCGTTATTTAGTAGAGGAATAGAGAATGGCTCTATTCAAAATTAGGTGGTACCACGAAATAATCGTCCTGACTCATTCATTTGAGTCAGGATTTTTTTTACATATTTTTATACATAGAAAGTAGGGATAAAATGATTCAAAAACCAAAAGGAACAGCTGATTTATTACCAGAGGAAATAAAAATCTGGCATTACATTGAAGAAACTGCTCGCATTATTTTAGGCGATTATCAATTTGAAGAAATGCGTACACCAATGTTTGAAAGTTATGAATTATTTAGTAGAGGTGTGGGTGATACTTCGGATATCGTTTCTAAAGAAATGTATGACTTTTATGATAAGGGTGACCGTCATATTACATTACGTCCAGAAGGAACAGCAGCTATCGTTCGTGCGTATGTAGAAAATAAATTATTTGGACCAGAACATAAGAAACCTTATAAAGTTTATTACATGGCTCCAATGTTCCGTTATGAACGTCCACAATCAGGACGTTTAAGACAATTCCACCAATTAGGTGTGGAAGTATTTGGTTCAACAAATCCAGCAACGGATGTTGAGACTATTGCAATGGCATGGGATTTATTAAAAGAACTTGGCTTATCCAATATGCGTTTAGTCATTAATTCACTTGGTAAAACAGCAGATCGTATCGCCTATCGTCAAGCTTTAATTGATTATTTAGAACCATTTACTGAAGAATTAAGTGAAGATTCAAAAAATCGTCTTCATAAAAATCCATTACGTGTATTAGACAGTAAAGATAAACGTGATATTGAAATCGTAAAAAATGCACCACGTATTTTAGAATTTTTATCAGATGAAGCACGTACTCACTTTGAAAAGGTGCAACAATATCTAAAAGCATTAGATATTCCATTTGAGATTGATGAAACAATGGTTCGTGGATTAGATTATTATCAAGATACGATTTTTGAAATTATGACGGATTCAAAATCATTTGGTGCTAAAACAACGATTTGTGGTGGAGGACGTTATGATGGTCTTGTTCAAGAATTAGATGGACCAGAAACTCCAGGGTTTGGATTTGGATTAGGAATGGAAAGACTTGTGTTATTAATGAAAGATGAACAAGTAGAAATTCCTGATTTACAAGAATTAGATGCTTATATTGTTGGTTTAGGAGAAGAAACAGAAGAAGAAGTATTAAAACTTTCTATCTCTTTACGTCAACAAGGTTATTCTGTAGATCGTGATTTCTTCGGTAGAAAAGCAAAACCTCAATTTAAAAATGCTCAAAAATATGGAGCAAAAGTTGTGATTACTTTAGGAGAAGAAGAATTGGCAAGTCGTCAAGTTCCACTAAAAGTAATGAGCACTGGTAAAGAAGTAAAAGTTGACTTAGCAGATGTATATGAAGATTTTGATAGTTTATTCCGCCAAGCAACTATGGATACAACAGCAATTGATGAATATTTTGGAAAATAGAAAGTAGGGATTTGTATGAAAAAGAGATCAATTTATTGTGGATTAGTCACAGAAGAATTAGTAGGAAAAGAAATTACATTACATGGTTGGGTACAAAAACGTCGTGACCATGGTGGAGTTATTTTTATCGACTTACGTGACCGTGAAGGTGTAATGCAAGTGGTATTTAACCCACAACATAACCAAGCAGCTTTTGAAATTGCAGATACCTTACGTCCAGAGTACGTTATTGAAGTAACAGGTACTGTTGCTTTACGTGGTGAAGGATTAACAAATCCAAACTTAAAAACGGGTACAATGGAATTAGAAGTACATGATGTTGAATTATTAGCAAAAGCTAAAACTCCACCAATTTACATTGAAGATGATAAAGTAGCTTCAGACGAATTACGTATGAAATATCGTTATTTAGATATGCGTCGTAAACCTGTATTAGAAAACTTACGTTTACGTCATAAAACAACTCGTGCAATTCGTGAATATTTAGATACTGAAGGATTTATCGATGTAGAAACTCCATACTTAGCAAAATCAACTCCAGAAGGAGCTCGTGACTATTTAGTACCTTCTCGTGTACATGAAGGAAGTTTCTATGCTTTACCACAATCACCTCAAACATTTAAACAATTATTAATGGGTGGGGGATTAGACCGCTACTACCAAATCGTTCGTTGCTTCCGTGACGAAGATTTACGTGGAGACCGTCAACCTGAATTTACACAAGTCGATATTGAAACAAGTTTCTTATCAGCTGAAGAAATTCAAGAAATGATGGAAGGCTTATTGAAAAAAGTCATGAAAGATACATTAGGAGTAGAAGTAACAACTCCATTCCCTCGTTTATCATTTGCTGAAGCAATGAGCCGTTATGGTAATGATAAACCAGATACTCGTTTTGCATTAGAATTAATTGATGTAGCGGATATTGTAAAAGATTCTGACTTAAAAGTGTTCAGTACTGTTGTTGAAAACGGTGGACATGTAAAAGCCTTAAACTTAAAAGGATTAGCAGATGAATATTCTCGTAAAGATGCAGATAGCTTAGCACAATTTGTTGCTAAATATGGTGCAAAAGGATTAGCTTGGTTGAAAGTAGAAGAAGATGGACTAAAAGGACCAATTGCTAAATTCTTAGTAAACCAAGAAACAGCATTAAGAGAACGTTTAGATGCAGAAGTGGGAGATATTATTTTCTTCTGTGCAGATAAACCAAGTGTTGTTGCACAATCATTATCTGAATTACGTTTACACTTCGGTAGAAAACATGAATTAATTGATAAAACTAAATTCAATTTCTTATGGGTTGTTGATTGGCCATTATTAGAATATGACGAAGATGCAAACCGTTATCAAGCAATGCACCATCCATTTACTCGTCCAGTAAATGAAGATTTCAATGCTTTATTAGAAGATCCAGCAGCAGCTAAAGCTCAAGCTTATGATATTGTATTAAATGGATATGAATTAGGCGGAGGTTCATTAAGAATTTATAGAAGAGACATGCAAGAAGCAATGTTTAACGTATTAGGATTCACAAAAGAATCCGCTCAAGAACAATTTGGATTCTTAATGGATGCACTAGATTATGGATTCCCACCACACGGAGGAATTGCATTAGGATTAGACCGTCTAGTCATGTTATTAGCTGGGGAAGATAACATCCGTGAAGTGATTGCATTCCCTAAAAATGGTTCAGCTATGGACACTATGACACATGCACCAAGTCCAGTATCTGAACAACAATTACAAGAATTATCATTAAAAATTCGCTAAAATATTGAACAATGGAGAAGTCGTCAATGAAGGCTTCTCCTCTGTTCTTCATAGAGAAAAATAAGGAACGAATACTAATGAAAAATAGCAAAGGTGTTGTGTTTAAAAGACAACAAGAAATTTTGAAATTATTACAGGAACATAGGCAATTATCTGTGGAAGAATTATCTGCCAGATTAGAAGTTTCTGAAATTACAATCCGTAGAGATTTACAACGTTTTGAAGATCAAGGACTGATTGAACGTTTTTATGGTGGAGCAAAATATATTACTGGTAAAATAGAAAAAGAAAATATTGAACAAAAACAATACAATTCTACTAAGAAAAATATTGCACGCCGAGCATCTGGCTTAGTTCGCGAACATGATATGGTCTTTATTAATTCAGGTTCTACAGCCTTTTTATTATTGAATTATTTAGCAGATGAGAATGTAACGATATTAACGAATAATGGACGTTCTATTTTTAAGAAGGCCTCCTCAAAAGCTTCGATTGTGTTAAGTGGAGGAGAAATTTTTGAGCAAAAGAAATCTTTAGTCGGAGATTTTGCCATTAATTCATTTTCAAAAGCTCGTGCGAATATTTGTTTCTTAGGTGTCGGTGGCATTAATAAAAATGGAATTACGACTGTTGCTTTACCCGAAACAGCAGTCAATCGTGTCATTTTAGAACGGACGAATGGTCCTAAGATTGTTGTTGCTGAAGGAGCTAAAGTTGGAAGAGAATCCAATTTCCATACGGCAGATTGTTCCATGATTACGCATTTAATTACGGATTATTCCGCTGATGCTGAGACAGTAGCTTATTTAAAAAGTATCGGTGTAAAAGTATTATTTATTTCCTAATGGAAAGAAAGGAGTAAGAAATGTCGGTAGAATTAGGTCCAAGACTAAAAACAGTTGCTTCTTTTTTAAATGGGGTGACATTATTATGTGATGTTGGTTCCGATCATGCTTATTTACCAGTGTATGCTATTCAGCAAGGATTGATTACTAACGCAATTGCCGGAGAAGTTGTAAAAGGTCCATACGAGTCTGCAATGCAAACTGTTCAAGATTATGTTTTAAACGATAAAATTTCTGTTCGTTTAGGGGACGGTTTAGATGTCGTTACTTCTGAAGATGAAGTTACAGCCATTTCTATTTGTGGAATGGGCGGAGAATTGATTGCTCGTATTTTAGAACAAGGTCGAGTAAATGGAACTTTAACTGGTAAAGAAAGATTAGTGTTGCAGCCAAATGTTGCTGAACATTTATTAAGACAGTGGTTAGTGGACCATCACTATGAAATTTTAGAAGAAGTTGTAGTGGAAGATCATCATCGCTTATATGAAATTATTGTAGCTGAAAAAAGAGAACAGAGTGTCCCATTAACTGCAACGCAAATTAAATTTGGTCCAAAATTAATAAAGAATCCAACAGAGTTGGTGATTCGTAAATGGGAACGACAATTACGCAAAATTGAAGAAATTTTAGCGCAATTGAAACAGAGCAAAGAAGTTCCAACTGAAAAAGTAGAAACATTTAACCATCAATATCTTGAATTGAAAGGATTGATTAACAATGCCAACCGTTAGAGAAGTTATCCGTAAATTTGAACAAAGAGTTCCGAAGTCTTTAGCAATGGGAAAAGATCCAATTGGCTTACATTTTGGGGATTGGAATCAAGAAGTTCGAGTAGTGATGACGACTTTAGATATTCGTCCTTCAATCATTCAAGAAGCGATTGAAAAAAATGTTGATTTAATTATAGCGCATCATCCACCAATTTTTAGACCGGTACAACAATTTGATTTAACAAATCCGCAACATAAAATGTATCAAGAAATTTTAAAGCATGATATTGCGATTTATGCGGCTCATACAAACTTAGATGTTGTAACCGGTGGTGTCAATGATTGGTTAAGTGAAGTATTACAATTAGAAAAAATAGAAGTACTATCTCCAACAGGAAAACTTCGTCAAATGAAAATTGCAGTTTTTGTACCAAAAGAACAAGCAAGTACGGTTCGTCAAGCAATGCATGAAGCAGGTGCAGGACAAATCGGTAATTGTTACAAGGAATGTAGTTTTACAACTAGTGGAGTAGGACGTTTTACACCAACTGAAGGAGCAAATCCTGCAATTGGACAAGTGAATCAAGCAGAACAAGTAGCAGAGGAAAAAGTAGAAGTTATCTGTTATGAAAATCAAGTGGATGCTATTATTACTGCTATGAAAGCAAGTCATCCTTATGAAGTTCCAGCTTATGAAGTGTGGGTATTAGAAAATGATGCAAAAACACTAGGAATTGGACGAATTGGGCAATTACCTGAAGCATTATCTGTGGAAGAATTTGTCACTTATGTCAAAAATCAATTCCAATTAAAAGGATTACGTTTTGTCACTCCACGAAATCGTTCGTTAGACAAGATTCGTAAAGTTGCCGTTCTAGGAGGTTCTGGTGGAAGTTTTTACCAAGCAGCTGTAGGTAAAGGGGCAGATGCATTTGTAACAGGTGATATTACGTATCATGTGGCTCATGATATTCAAGAATCACCGATATTATTAGTAGATGCAGGACATCATATTGAAGTCGTTTGTATTGAAAAATTAGCGAACTGGCTTGTACAATGGGATCAAGAAGAAAATTGGAATGTATCAGTGATTAAAAGTACGATTGATACAGATCCATTTGAATTTTTATAAGAAGAAAGTAGGAATGTAATATGCCAAATCAATTAGTTGATCGTTTTATTCGTTATGTAAAAAAAGAAACTCGTTCAGATGAAGCAAGCACAACTGTTCCATCAACACCAAGTCAAACAGAGTTTTTAAAAGACTTAGTAGAAGAATTAGTAGAATTAGGATATCAAGATGTAAGATTAAATCCTGAAAATAGTTTCGTAACGGCAACAATTCCAGCTACAACTACAAAAGAAGTACCGGTTGTTGGTTTTATTTCTCACGTAGATACAGCTGATTTTGAAGCTCGTAAT
This sequence comes from uncultured Granulicatella sp., assembly GCF_963516875.1. GTDB lineage: Bacteria > Bacillota > Bacilli > Lactobacillales > Aerococcaceae > Granulicatella. The sequence continues at coordinate 69,638 of NZ_CAUQCL010000003.1, forward strand.
GTACAACCTCAATTCCATGAAAATTATGATGGAGAAGCTATTGTATTAGATAAAGAAGGTAAATTTGTTTTATCTCCAAAAGATTTTCCAAATTTAAAAAATTATGTAGGGAAAACATTAATTACAACAGATGGTACAACATTATTAGGAGCTGACGATAAAGCAGGTGTTAGTGAAATTGTTACTGCAGGTGCATACTTATTAGCTCATCCTGAAATCGAACACGGAAAAATTCGTGTAGCATTTGGTCCAGATGAAGAAATTGGACGTGGTGCTGATTTATTTGATGTGGAAGAATTTGGCTGTGACTTTGCCTATACTATGGATGGAGGCCCAGTAGGAGAATTAGAATACGAAAGTTTCAATGCTGCTCAAGCTGAAATTACAATCCAAGGGAAAAATGTTCACCCAGGAACTGCAAAAGATACAATGGTGAATGCCTTAGAAATTGCTCGTCAATTCCAAAATGCTTTACCTGAATTTGAAGTACCAGAACATACTTCTGGTCGTGAAGGATTCTATCACTTAATGTATGCTAATGGTGTCGTAGAAGAGGCAAAATTAGTCTATATTATTCGTGACCATGATCGTACATTATTCGAAGCGAAAAAAGCATATTTACAATTAGTTGCAGATCGACTAAACGCATCATTAGATAGCAATCGCATTTCAATTGATATGAAAGATCAATATTACAATATGGCTGAAATTATTGAAAAAGATTTTAGAGCTGTTGAAGTTGCTCAAAAAGCAATGGAAAACTTATCAATTACGCCAAATATTGAACCAATTCGTGGTGGTACAGATGGTTCTAAAATTTCATTTATGGGCTTACCAACTCCAAACATTTTTGCAGGTGGAGAAAACTTCCACGGACGATATGAATTCGTCGCTGTAGAATCAATGGAAAAAGCACGTGATGTCATTATTGAAATTGCACAATTACTAGCGAAATAAAAATATAAAATATGGCTTTTCTTATAGTAGCTAAGAACGGCAGCAGCTTCGCAAAGCGAATCTCATGCCTAAAAATTGAGCCTAAGGTCTCAATTTTTCCTGCACTATAAGCCCATCTGGCTTATAGTGCTAAAGCTACAGAGAAAAGCCAATTTTATTTTGACGGATATTTTAGTTTGGACGGTTAAAACTGAACATTTTTTTAGTAATATCAACTGCTTATTACTTGCTATGAGATTTTCTTAAGTCAGTATTTAATAATGAAAAGATTGTGATTTTTCGTAAATTCATTATCATCCGTCAAAATACAATTAGCTTTTCAAAGTAGCTGATGCAATAAATGCCTGGTTAGGCATTTATTGCCGGAAAAATCGAGACCAAGGCTCGATTTTTAGCAATGAGACTCGCTATGCGAGGCTGCTTGCGCCGTAGCTACATTAAGATAAAGCTAATTGTATTTGTCTTCTGTGCTTTCTTATCATATCAGTAGATAAATTCTCTAAAAATCGTTACAATAGAGTAGAGTTTAACAGTAAAATCTAATCTAACGATGAAACGAAATATAATAGATTTGGATTTATAATTAGATAAATTCAAATCTATTTTTTTATCAATATGGAGGAACTTATGACATTTGATGGTTTATTTACAAAATGGATGACGGATGAAGTTTCTAAAGAAATTATTGGAGGGAGAATTAGTAAAATTCATCAGCCCCTTCCTTATGAAATTCAATTAACGATTCGTTCCAATCGTAAAAATTACTTATTATTATTATGTGCTCATCCCATGATGGCACGTTTCCAGTTTATTACTGAAAAAGGGGATAATCCTGAAATTGCTCCAAACTTTTGTATGATTTTAAGAAAATATTTAGAAGGAGCAATTATTCAAGATTTTACTCAAGTGGGAGCTGACCGTATTATTCATTTAGATGTGGATACAAGGGATGAACTTGGAGATGAAGCGAAATGGCGTTTGACACTTGAAATGATGGGAAAACATAGTAATGTTTTCTTAGTGGATCGAAGAAGTCAGCAAATTATTGATTGTTTAAAACGAATTCCATTGACTCAAAATACTTATCGTACCTTACAACCGGGGGCTACTTATCAATTACCTCCTCACCAAACAAAACTGAATCCATTTGAAATGACTCTTTTTGAATTAGATGCCAGATTGAATAGAGAAGTTTCTGAAGATTCATTAACCAAATCACTAATGAATCTTGTTCAAGGAATGAGTACATTAACAGCAAATGAAATTGTTGAACGTTCTATGATGTTTGATGAAACAATTGCTGAAAGTTTATGGAAGTTTTTAGAACAAAATAATGAGAAACCAACACCAACTTTGGCAAAATTATCTAATGGAAAAAGCTACTTCACAGTATGTCCATATTACTCATTCCAAAATGCTGAAAATCAATCGTTTGAAACATTATCTGAATTATTAACAGCTTATTATGTTCATAAAGTTCAGGAAGAAAAAATCCAACAGTTAGCTGGAAATTTACTTCAAATGTTGAAATCGGAATTAAAGAAAAATCGAGAAAAACTCGTTAAATTTGAAGAAGATTTACAAAAGAGTGAGAAAGCGGAACAATATCGTATTAAAGGGGAGTTATTAAATACTTGCCTGTATCAAATTGAAAAAGGACAAACTGAAATTCAAGTGGAGAATTATTATGACAATAATGAGTTATTAACCATTCCATTGTCTACCTGGTTGACACCTTCTCAAAATGCGCAAGCTTATTTTAAAAAATATCAAAAATTAAGAAATTCAATTGAACATATTGAAAAACAACAAGCATTTACCCATCAAGAAATTCAATATTTAGAACAAGTGTTATATCAAATTGAAGAAGCGGATGTGCAAAATTTAGAAATCATTCGAGAAGAATTAGTAGCAAGTGGGTATTTAAAACGTTCTGCTATGAAAAAAGGAAAACAAAAAGTGAAACCTTCAAAACCATATGTTTTCTATTCAAATGATGGTACAAGAATTTTAGTAGGTCGAAATAATTTACAAAATGATAGCTTAACCTTAAAACAAGCGAAAAAAGAATATTTATGGCTCCACGCTCAAAATATTCCTGGATCACACGTCATTGTAGAGTCAGCTAATCCAACGGATGAAACAATTGGTCAAGCAGCCATGTTGGCAGCATACTATTCTAAATACCGTCATTCGGCAACCGTTCCTGTGGATTATGTTTCAGTTTCTAAAATTAGAAAGCCAAATGGATCTAAACCAGGATTTGTTGTGTATGAAGGACAACAAAATACGTATATTACTCCGGATGAAGCAGTGATTCAACAAATTCGGGAAAATAAACCAAAAGAATAAGGAGAGACAAATGAACGCAGTAAGAGCAGCTTATATTCATATTCCTTTTTGTTCTCATATTTGCTATTATTGCGATTTTAATAAGGTATTTATTGAAGGGCAACCGGTTGATGAATATGTTGATTTATTAGTAAGAGAAATGCAATTACGAGCAGAAGCTCATCCAATCTCTCCTTTAGAGACGTTATATATCGGGGGAGGAACACCTTCAACTTTAACGCCAAAGCAATTAGCAACTTTATTTGAAGGAATTCATCGTTATTTACCATTAGAGCAAAATTGTGAATTTACGATGGAATTAAATCCAGATGACGGACAAATAGAACGATTAGAAGTGATGAAAGAATATGGGGTAAATCGTATTAGTATGGGTGTCCAATCTTTTAATGATGAACTATTGAAGAAGATTGGTCGCAAACATAGTAAAAAGACAGTTTTACAAACCATAGGAAATGCTCGAAAACTAGGATTTGAGAATATGAGTATTGATTTAATTTTTAGACTGCCGCAACAAACGATTCAAGATTTTGAAGATAGTTTAAAAATTGCAATGGAATTAGATTTACCACATTATTCGATTTATTCCTTAATTTTAGAACAGAAGACTGTTTTTTATAATTTAATGAGACAAGGCAAGCTTCCTTTACCATCGCAAGATGAGGAAGCGGATATGTTTCAATTAGCCATGGATTCAATGGAAAGTTTTGGACGGCATCATTACGAAATTAGTAATTATGCACTTCCAGGTTTTGAATCAAGACATAATTTACATTATTGGAAAGCAGATGAGTATTTAGGATTTGGTGCGGGTGCTCATGGTTATTTAAATCAAGAACGCTATCAAAATTGTGGACCAATTCAACATTATTTAGAGCCATTGCGAAATTTTACACTTCCAATTTTACAAAAGGATGTATTAAGTCAAAAATCCCAAATAGAAGAGTTTATGTTTTTAGGATTAAGAAAAATGTCTGGTGTATCCAATCAAGAATTTTTTAAACGATTTGATAAAAATATTAATGATATTTATCAAGAAATTATCGAGGATTTATTAGACCAGGAATTAATCCAGATAACTGGTGAAGGAATTGCATTGACACATAAAGGGAAGTTTTTAGGAAATAATGTATTTCAAGCTTTTCTTTTAGAAGATTAATTTAATATTTTATAAAATTGCTTTTATGAAAAGGAAAGAGGTGGTAGAATGACACCGTCAAGAAGAACTATAAAAAAATGGAATTACTGGAAACTTGCATTTTTTGGCATTATTGCTATAAATGTATTTGTAATGATTTCTTCATTAATTCCTAGTCGAACTAAAAATCAAGTTTCAACTACGCAAATTGTAGAACAAGGAGAGAATTGGATGGAAGTAACTTTAAGTAAAAATGAAATTCAAAATATTTTAGAGATTGTTACGAAAAAGAATCAAGTTGAAAATCCAAGTTTTCCAAGCTTTGTGATGAATGATTCAGTCATTCAAATTACTGGAGATGCAACTGCATTAGGGGTTACTGTTTCTTATAGAATGACGACAGTTCCATATGTAACTGAAGAAGGAGCCATTCAATTAAAAATACAGTCTGTTCAATTAGGGGGATTCTCTTTACCAGTATTTTTAGCATTAGGTAGATTACAACAAATGGAGTTTCCAGAATGGTTCCAATTAAATACTGAAAAACAGTATTTTCTACTAAATTTATCGGGACTTCATGAAGGAAATACGATTAAAGCAAAAAAAATTAATTTAAAAACAAATGAATTTATTTTTTCTATTTCAATTTCTAATGACAATATAGTAGAATATCTACAGTAAGAAAAATTTAAAAGTCTATAAGACAGTTAGGAGATCACATATGAGTGTACATATTAATGCAACAAAAGGACAAATCGCAGAGGTAGTATTAATGCCAGGAGACCCACTACGTGCAAAATACATTGCGGAACATTATTTAACAGATGTTGAACAATATAATAGCGTAAGAAATATGTTTGGATATACAGGTTTATACAAAGGACAACGAGTATCAGTTCAAGGTAGTGGAATGGGAATTCCTTCGATGATGATTTATGCCAATGAATTATATACTGAATTTGGCGTTGAAAAAATTATCCGTATTGGTTCAGCTGGTTCTATTCAACCGGATGTAAATGTTCGTGATATTGTATTAGCTCAAGGAGCTACAACGGATTCATCAATTATTACAAATATTTTCCAAGGACAAGTTAACTTTGCACCTTTAGCTTCATTTGATTTATTAGATAAAGCTTATCATTTAGCAAAAGAACGAGGTACGACTGTACACGTTGGAAATATTTTATCTTCAGATCGTTTTTATAATGCTGAATTAAACAAACAAAAATTACAAGAATACGGCGTACTTGCCATTGAAATGGAAGCTGCTGGTTTATATGCATTAGCTGCTCAACATAAGAAACAAGCTCTAGCAATTGTAACGATTAGTGACCATATTTTAACAGGTGAAGAAACAACTGCTGAAGAGCGTGAAAAAACATTTAATGAAATGATGGAAATTGCTTTAGAAACAGTTCATCATGGCGAATAAGTAGGTAAAAATATGGAAAAAAATCAAGAAAAAGTCGTGAAAGCTCCTAAAAAAGGAATACGACTATGGGTTTTTATTGTATCAATAATTGCAACAATCATCGTTTCTGTAGGATTGACAATTGGTATAATTTGGACACAGTTACCAAAACTAATTAGTAATCAAACTCAAGCACATGCATTTTCCAAGCAAGAATTATTTCAAATTGAGAAAGTATTTTATTATTTAAAACAAAATTATTTAGATAAAAATATTACCAATGAACAATTAATTCAAGGGGCTATTAAAGGGATGGCTGAATCAGTTGGAGATCCTTATACTACTTATTTAGTAAATGACGAAACAGCACAATTAGATGAAACCGTCAATGGAGCATTTGGTGGAATTGGTGCCGAATTAAAATCAGATCAAAGTCGAGTAGTAATTAGTACAACAATGGAAGGAAGTCCTTCACAACAAGTAGGCCTTCAAGCTGATGATGTCATTACAAAAGTTGATGGCGAAGATATGACTGGTAAGACCATTTCTGAAGTTGTAAAAAAAGTACGTGGGGAAGTTGGAACAGATGTTGTTTTAACAATTGAACGCGCGGGTACTTCTTTAGAAGTCAAATTAACAAGAGCTAGTATTGCGATTAATACCGTAAAAGCTGAATTAGATAAAGAGGATGCCACAATTGGTCATATTCGCATTACTAGTTTTGCAAAAAATACCGCTCAAGAATTGGAAAAAGCCGTGAAAGATTTAACCAATAAAGGCGCTAAAGCATTTGTATTTGATGTTCGATACAATCCTGGTGGATTATTAGATCAAGCATATAAAGTTGCGAATATGTTCTTAAAAGACGGTGAACCAATTGTTCAAGTAGAAGACAGATTTGGTGAGAAGAAGATTTACAAAGCTTCTTCTGATATTGGAAAATTTAAAATTACTCAACCTTATGTCCTTCTAGTAAATGAAGGAAGTGCTAGTGCTTCTGAAATTCTTGCTGCAGCGGTAAAAGAAGGTGCTGGAGCACAAATTGTAGGAACAAAAACTTATGGTAAAGGAACCGTTCAAAGTGTAATCGATATTTCGGATAATAGTGAATTAAAATATACAAATGCTAAATGGTTAACTCCAAAAGGAAATTGGATTCATAAAGAAGGAGTAACTCCAACAAAAGAAGTAACTTTACCGGATTATGCCTTTTTAAAAATTATTGATGCAAGAGAAACATTAAAAGAAGGATCCGTTTCTCAAAATGTCCTTTCAGTTGAAACAATCTTAAAAGGATTAGGATATTCTGTTACAGCAGACGGTTATTTTGATAGTGCTACTCAAGAGGCAGTAAAAGCTTATCAACAAAAAGAAGGGTTAACTGCATCAGGAGAAGTTGATGAAGAGACAGCGCAAAAATTAATGAATAGTGTAAGACAATTAATTCAACAAAATGATACACAGTATCAAGCTGCAAAAGAATTACTAAAATAGAATGGAGGTTTTTCCATGGAAGAAGTTAGTTCATTTATTCCTCGAAATATGCGTAAAAGAAAAATTCCTAAACCTACTATATGGGAAGAATTATTCAGTTGGATAGCCTCTTTTGCTGTATCCTTTGCAATTCTAGCCTTATTATTTATCTTTGTAGGTAAACCCTTTACTGTAAGTGGTCAATCAATGTATCCGACATTGCATAATAATGATCGTATGTTGATGTCAAAATTAGGGGATATCAATCGTTTTGATGTAGTTGTATTACATGCTCCAGATCAAGATAAAGAGTATATTAAACGAGTAATTGGAATGCCTGGTGATACCATTGAAGTAAAAGAAGGAAAATTATATATTAATGGACAAGTAGTAGAACAACCGTTTATTAATAAAGAAATTTTAGTCAATAAGACAGTCTATATTGATGATTTTACGTTACAAGAATTAACGGGAGAATCAAAAGTTCCTGCAGGAAAATATTTTGTAATGGGAGATAATCGTGGAGTATCAAGAGATAGTCGTATGATAGGCTTTATTGATAGAACCGCTATTGAAGGAAAAGCAGTCTTTACGATTTGGCCGTATAATCGAATAGGTGGTCAAACGAATTATTCTTATTTATACTCTGAATAATAAGGAGGAATAGTAATGGAACAAGAAGAATATTATTCAAAACCGTCTATAGTATCCATCATTTGGTCATGGATATGGTCTTTTATTGTAGCATTTATTATTGTAGGCGCAGTGTATATTTTCTTAGGACGACCTTTTACAGTTAGTGGAGCTTCTATGTATCCAACATTACATAATGGAGATCGTATGATATTATCGAAAATTGGGGATATCAATCGCTTTGATGTTGTCGTACTAAAAGCTCCAGATGAAAATGTTGAATATATTAAACGTGTCATTGGAATGCCTGGTGATACATTAGAATTGAAACAAGGTGTGCTTTATATCAATGGTAAAAAAATTGAACAACCTTTTATTAATACTGAAGCATTACAAAAACAAACGGTGTTTATTGATGACTTTACATTACAAAGTTTAACAGGAGAAACAAAAATTCCTGAAGGAAAATATTTTGTAATGGGCGATAATAGAGGTGTATCTAGAGATAGTCGGATGATTGGACTAATTGATCGAAAAGCTATTGAAGGAAAAGCTGTTTTTACCATTTGGCCAATGAATCAATTTGGTGGACAAAAAAATTATTCTTATCTTTATACGGAATAAAAGTAATAAAACTGGATTTATAACATCCAGTTTTTTCTTTTTGTGGAATAATTTCGTAATAATTAAAGGGTAAAATATAGTATAAAAATTCTTTAATGTTATATCCAATTTGTTTTCTTTTACAAACAGAAAAATTAATGATACACTCCTGTTAGTGTAAAACTATATACACTAAATATTATATTATAGGAGGATATCTTATGGTTGGAATTATTATTGCAAGCCATGGTGAATTCGCTGCTGGTATTAAGCAATCTGGTTCAATGATTTTTGGTGAACAAGAAAAAGTTGAATCTGTTGTATTTATGCCAAGTGAAGGCCCAGAAGATTTGCAAAGAAAATTGCAAGAAGCCATTGCAAAAGTTGATTCAGAAGAAATCTTATTCTTAGTCGATTTATGGGGCGGTAGTCCATTCAATCAAGCAAATAAATTGTTTGAAGAAGCTCCAGAACATCGTGCGATTGTCGCTGGATTAAACTTACCAATGCTAATCGAAGCGTATGCGAGTCGTTTCTCAATGAACACAGCTCACGAAATTGCGCAAGCGATTGCTCCAACTGCAATTGATGGGGTAAAAGTTCGCCCTGAAGAATTGCAAAAGAAAGAAGAAGTAGCTGAAAAACAAACGGTTGCATCAAAAGGAGCTATTCCAGAAGGAACAGTTTTAGGAGATGGAAAAATTAAGTTTGTATTAGCTCGTATTGATACTCGTTTACTTCACGGACAAGTTGCGACAAACTGGACTAAAGCAACAAATCCAAACCGTATTATTGTTGTTTCTGATTCAGTATCAAAAGACGATTTACGTAAAAAATTAATTGAGCAAGCAGCTCCTCCAGGAGTACGTGCTCACGTTATCCCATTGGATAAATTAGTTCAAGTGTATAACGATCCACGTTTTGGAGATACAAAAGCATTATTATTATTTGAAAATCCACAAGATGCTTTAGCAGTTATCGAAAAAGGTGTAGAAATTCCAGAATTGAATATTGGTTCTATGGCCCATTCAGTTGGAAAAATTCAAATTAATAATGTATTATCTGTTGACCAAGCAGATGTTGATACGTATAAAAAATTACGTGATTTAGGCGTAAAATTCGATGTTAGAAAAGTATCAGGAGATTCTCCTTCTGATTTATTCAAATTAATCGCTGCAAAAGCTGGCGAAGGATTAAGCATTTAATAGGAGGTCATTATGGATTTTAATATTGTAGCAATTATTGCAGTCCTAGTTGTTGCCTTTTTAGCTGGTATGGAAAGTATTTTAGACCAATTCCAATTCCATCAACCAATTATTGCATGTTCATTAATTGGATTAGCAACTGGACATTTAACTGAATGTATTATTTTAGGTGGAGCTTTACAATTATTAGCTTTAGGTTGGGCTAATATCGGTGCAGCAGTTGCTCCCGATGCAGCGTTAGCTTCAGTAGCATCTGCCATTATTTATGTAAAAGCCGGTGACTTCTCTACAGAAGGTCGTAACATTGCGATTGCAGCAGCAATTACTTTAGCAACTGTTGGTTTAGTAACAACTATGTTTGTTCGTACATTATCTGTTGTACTTGTTCACCAAGCTGATAGAGCAGCAGAACAAGGTAACTTCCGTGGTGTTGAATTTTGGCACTATGTAGCATTAGCTACACAAGGTTTACGTATTGCAATTCCAGCAGGAGCTTTATTATTCATCCCTTCTGCAACAGTACAAGCTGCTTTAGGTTCATTGCCAGCATGGTTTACTGGTGGTATGACTGTAGGTGGGGGAATGGTAGTAGCCGTAGGTTATGCGATGGTTATTAACTTAATGGCAACTAAAGAAGTATGGCCATTCTTCTTCTTAGGTTTTGCATTAGCACCAATTAAAGAATTAACATTAATTGCAACTGGTATTATCGGTTTAGCAATTGCTATTATTTACTTAAACTTACAAAAAAATAACTCAGGTGGTTCAGGATCAAATGCTGGTTCAGGAGACCCACTTGGTGATATTTTAAATGATTACTAGAATGGAGGAACAAATATGTCAGAGAAAAAAGTTTCATTAACGAAAAGCGATCGTATTAGCGTAATGTTACGTTCTCAGTTCCTTCAAGGTTCATGGAACTATGAGCGTATGCAAAATGGTGGTTGGGCATTCTCATTAATCCCAGCTCTTAAAAAATTATATCCTAACAAACAAGATGCAAGTGATGCTTTAAAACGTCACTTAGAGTTCTTTAATACTCACCCATATATTGCTGCTCCAATTCTTGGGGTAACATTAGCTCTTGAAGAAGAAAAAGCAAACGGAGCAGATATCGATGATGCTGCTATTCAAGGGGTTAAAGTTGGGATGATGGGACCTTTAGCAGGTATTGGGGATCCAGTATTCTGGTTTACAGTTCGTCCAATTCTTGGAGCAATTGCTGCTTCATTGGCAACTGGTGGTTCATTAATTGCACCATTATTCTTCTTTATTGCTTGGAACTTAATCCGAATCGGTTTCTTATGGTATACACAAGAAGTGGGATATCAAAAAGGTTCTGAAATTACAAGTGACTTATCAGGTGGAATTTTACAAACTATTACTAAAGGTGCTTCAATCTTAGGGATGTTTGTAATGGGGATTTTAGTTCAACGTTGGACTTCTATTAACTTCCCATTAGTTGTTGCTCGTGCTAAATTATCTGAAGGAGCATACATTCAATTCCCTGATGGAGCTGTTGATGGTTCAACATTACAAAAAATCTTATCTGCTTTAGCAGGTGGTACTTCATTATCTCCTGAAAAAGTTACAACTTTACAAGATAACTTAAACCAATTAATTCCAGGTTTTGCTGCTTTATTATTAACATTCGCATGTATGTGGTTATTAAAACGTAAAGTAAGTCCAATTTTAATTATCTTTGGATTATTTGCACTAGGTATTCTTGGTCGTGTAACAGGAATTATGTAATTAAGATACAATTTTGAGATGAACAGATTTAAATGTCTGTTCATCTTTTTTTGTTTTATGATAAAATAGAGCTATCAGTTTAATGAAAAAGGAGAATGTTATGGCACAGTCATTAAATACAAAAGTTATTTATACAACGAAGGCGAATGCATTTGTTGGCTGGATTGGAAATAAACATGGCGATATTCTTGTTGGGGATAGAGCGTTTGAGTTTTATAATGAAAAAAATCCGGAGGATTATATTCAAATTCCTTGGAATGAGATTGACAAAGTACGTGCTCAAATTTTCTTTAAGGATCGTTATATTCGTGGGTTCTTTATAGATACGAAATCTGCAGGTTCATTTAATTTTGTGGTGAAAAATGCAGGGAAATGTTTAAAAGAAATGCGTACATTTGTTGGAGAAGAAAACATTGTACGTAATAAACCGTTGTTTACGATGAGGAATTTCTTCAAAAAGTAACTTTAGTTTTTGTAATGACTTCTAATATAGTAGTAAGGGACGGAAGCAGCCTCGCTTTTGCGAGTCTCATATCATTCCTACTATGAGAAGTCATGGGTGGAGTGTACATAGAGTGTCTGTACGGATAAAATTTTATTTATGATATATGGAGAAGAGTATGATTCGTTTTGAAAATGTATATAAAGAATATATTGATTCAGATATACAATTAAAAAAGTCTTTTACAGAAAAATTATTTACAAAAAAGGCAAAGAAAACAGTTATTCAAGATTTAAATTTAGAAATTAACGAAGGGGAAATTGCTGGTTATATTGGTGAGAATGGTGCTGGAAAATCTACGACAATAAAGATGTTGTTAGGAATTATCCCTGCAGATTCTGGTAATGTAACTGTTTTTGAAAAAGATTCGTTCAAGAATCGTCGAAAAAATGCTTCTGAAATCGGAGTTATGTTTGGACAGAAATCTCATCTATGGTGGGACTTACCACTGTTAGATTCTTTCAAGTTTTTACAAAAAATTTATTCTAGAACATCTACTGAAGACGATAAATGGTTAGAATGGTTAATAAATGAATTAGAGGTAAGAGCATATATTAATCAACCAGTACGAGAACTTTCTTTAGGACAACGTATGCGTGGAGAATTCATTTGTGCTTTGCTTCATTCTCCTAAGTTAGTTATTTTAGATGAACCTACAATTGGTATTGATGTTCAAACAAAACAAAAAATGATGGAAATTATTTTAAAAGTTAATGAGCAAAAAAATATGACTTTCATGATTACTAGTCATGATTTTCAAGAGATTGAGAAAGTTTGTCAAAGAATTATTATTCTGAATAAAGGTATCAATGCATATCAAGGAAGTATTGAAGAGTTTAAAAATCAATATTCTTATTTGAAAAAAGTGATAGTTTATCACGAACAAGGACAGCATGAATCGATAGAGAATTCAGCTATAAAAGTATTAGCAAAAAATATTTTTTCTACTGAATATTTTTTTGATACTCGTGAAATTTCAGAAGAATTAGCGATTGAATTTATTCGAAATAATGTTCATCCTGATAATTTTGAAGTTGTTCATTTAAGTTTATCAGAATTAATGACGGTAAAGAGGATGTTAGAATGAAAGGTTTATTAACATACATACTTTACCAGTTTAAGTCCAATAAAAAATATCGCATGAATAATGTTATGACGATTATGAGTACATTTATTGCTATTGTAATTCAGTATTATATTTGGACATATGTTGAAAAAACAAATGGTATGAATACACAACAAATTATTATTTATTCTATGTTTGCCTTAACATTATCGTCTTTATTGCCTTTATTTTCTTCAGCCGATTTTATGAATCATATTATTTTAAAGGGAACAATAGCTAATTATTTACAGCGCCCACAAATGCTGTTTTTAGTCAATTCTTCTATTCAAATGGGGAATAGTGTTTATAAGATGATTTATCGAATTATTCCTATCTGGGTTATTTATGTTATTTTCTTCAAAATAAATCTCATAACTATTAATGGTGTTCTTTTGTTGGCATTTCTATCTTTATGTTTAAGTTGGATACTTTCATTAATTGTTGGTCATATTATAGGATTACTTTCTCCGTATTTAATTAGTATAAATGGAACTAAAAGTTTAATTTCAGGCTTAATTTTATTACTTGGAGGGGGAGTTTTGCCGATAGATATTTATCCTGAACCCTTAAAACTAATTGTATTAAAACTGCCTTTTGTTGCTTTACAATATTTTCCTAGTGCAATATTAAGTGGAAGTCAATTGTTTTCCTATAAAACTGCACTTTTAATTCAATTATGTTGGATTCTTTTCTTTCTCTTAGTTTTATTCATTTTACAAAAAAGAGTCTATTCAAAACTAGAAATTATGGGAGGGTAACATGATGATTCGTTCGTTAAAATTTTATAGAAAAATTTATACTGAATTTGTAAGAATGGATATCAAACGAATAATGATGTATCCTATTGATTTTGTTTTAGGAAATATGGGCTTTTTTCTAGAAACAATTTCAACTTTATTTGTTCTTTATATTATTGTTATGAATACAGGATTTTTAGGTGAGTTTAGTGGATATGAAGTGTTATTTTTTTATTCTTACTTGATGTTAGTAAATGCGTTATGGGAAATATTTTTTGTAACTGTACTTGAAATTCCATATATGATTCAAAGTGGAGAGTTAGATATTTTCTTAGTAAGACCCTTAAATATTTTATTTCAGTTTATTATTTTTCAATTAGATGAAGAATCTGTATTTGAAACAGTTGTAGCTTTATTATTATTAATAGGATCAATCACTCAATTATCTGAATTGTGGACAGCTATCTTCTTTATTAAATTATTTTTCTTTATACTTTCTTCTATTTTTGTTAGATATGCTATTTATTTATCTTTAAGTACTACTGCATTTTGGTGGGTATCAAATGATGGGCTTAAAAGTATTTTTTGGGAAGTTTCTCAACTTGGAAATTATCCAATTTCAATATATCCTCAATGGTTAAAAGCTGTATTAATGATTATACCATTTAGTTTTATAGGATATTTTCCTGTACATGAGTTATTACTAAGTACTAATCGATTTACTTTAGAAACATTAATGAATGTTAGTTCAGGATGGATTATTTTTTATTTAGTTTATCAATTCTTTTGGAAACAAGGGCTAAAGAAATATCAAAGTATTGGTGGTTAAATCCATGTGAAAAAAGCTAAAATATTATATCACCCACAGCATTCAGCTTGACTTTTTCTTTGAAAAATTATACGATTGAATACATTCTATAAGAATAGTATTAATGAGTAAAAAGGAGAAGTTAAATGGATCAAATATTTTTACATCAATTTGATGCTTTATTAGAATTACGTCATTTTTTATCCATTATTATTGCCTGTTTATGTGGATGGGCGATTGGTTATGAACGTAAATCACGTAATAAACAAGCTGGGGTGAAAACTCATGTAATTGTTGCTTTAGCTTCTGCTTTAATGATGATTGTTTCGAAAGAAGCTTTTTGGGAAACTCCTGATGCAGCAGATACTACTCGTATTGCTGCTCAAGTAGTGAGTGGTATCAGTTTTATCGGTGGTGGTATTATCTACATGCGTGATATGCGTGTTAGTGGTGTAACTACAGCTGCTGGTTTATGGGCAACTTCTGGTATTGGAATGGCAATAGGTGGAGGATTCTGGTTCTTTGGAAGTGCGTGTTGTGCTGTTGTAGTTATTGTTCAATTATTGACACATCGTAAAATAAGTGTGAATCGACAAATGTATCAATTAAATATTACTGGTATTATTAGCCATTTAAATGTTATACATGATATCCATCGTCATTGTAATTTAAAACAATATCAATCCTCCAATGTAGAAGTAAAAAAGTCTGAGGAAGGTTATGAGCTCTTTATTCAAATTGATAATGATGCTCGTATTTTTGTTCAAGATTTTAAAAAGACAATTCAAGAAAAGGGTATTGATTTTAAAATTAAGAAAGTTAAATTTAAAGCATCAATTGGATAATGAAATAAGAAAGTCTTGGAGGAGTAGGATTGCTTCCTTCAAGGCTTTTTGTTCAAGTAAAAATATAGCAACACGTCTAACACTTTCGTAATGATCCATAAAATAATGGCATAATAAAAGAAATAGAAGAAATAAGAAATGCTGACGATGATTCCTAATAAGACAAAAATAACAATGGAGAATACCCAAAATAGTTTTAGATATAGTAATAGTTTTTCACGAATAAAAAATTCTTCATTACTTAATCTTGATTGAGGACCATCGAACTTATCGATTAGTTGAATCAATTTTTTCATATATTTATTCCTTTCAGCATAAAAATAATATGGTGATTATACACTAAAAGTCTGCTTGTGACTATGAATAATTTTGAAATAAAAAGGGAGTATGTTAAAATAGTTCAGAATAAAGTACAAGTAGTAAGAAAGGATGAAATGAATGGCAACGATACAATGGTATCCTGGACATATGGCTAAAGCTAAAAGAGAAGCCATTGAAAAACTAAAATTAGTAGATGTTGTAATCGAATTAGTAGATGCACGTATTCCGGAATCAAGTCGTAATCCAATTGTAAATGAGATAAAAGGACAAAAGAAACAATTAATGCTATTGAATAAGACTGATTTAGCTGATCCAATTCAAACAAAGAAATGGATGAACTATTACCAAGAAGAAGGCATTGAAGTTTTAACAGTGGAAGCTAAAGATGGTAAAGGCTTGAATCAAGTAAAAGCAGCGATTAAAGTATTAATGGCGGATGAATTTGAAAAATTAGCTGCAAAAGGGGTACGTCCTCGTCCGATTCGTTTAATGGTATTAGGAATCCCAAATGTTGGAAAATCAACATTTATTAATCGTATGATTCAAAAAAATCAAGCTGAAACTGCGAATCGTCCTGGTGTTACTAAAGGACAACGTTGGTTAAAAATTGGGAATGATTTTGAATTGTTAGATACGCCTGGTATTTTATGGCCAAAATTCGATAATCAAGAGATTGGAAATAAATTAGCAGTTACAGGAGCTATTAAAGATTCATTATTACATATGGATGATGTAGCGTTATTTGCGATTAATATTTTTAGAACTTACTATACAGATGCTCTAAGAAAGCCTTATGGATTGAGTGAAGCTGATTTAGAATTATCAGATGTGGATTTATTATTACTTATTACGAAAAAGTTAGGATTCAAAGATGATTACGAACGAGCAAGTGAGCGTATTATTTTTGATATTCGTGGTGGTAAATTAGGACGATATACATTAGATACTGCTCCTATTAGTTTGGAAGGTGTATAAAATGACTGAAAAATATACCATTAGTCAGATTAAGGAAATACTTAGTTCGATTCATTCGATGGAAGATCCCATGTTTCAACAATTGAGTTTAGATATGAGAAAAGGAGTTCAAACAGCTCTCAAATCATGTCAAAAACGAATTGAAAAAGAACAAAAACGTGCAGAACATTTTATTGAAATGCAATATTATGAGCGTTTAGCATACAAAGAAGGAGCTAATTTTATTGCAGGTGTCGATGAAGTGGGACGTGGTCCATTAGCAGGTCCTGTAGTAGCTGCAGCAGTCATTTTACCGAAAAATATCGAAGATTTAGGATTTGATGATTCAAAAAAACTATCAGCTTCTAAACGGGAAGAAATTTATCGATTGATTCAAGAAAAAGCTATTGCAATAGGAATTGGAATTGTGGATGCAGATATTATCGACCAAGTGAATATTTATCAAGCGAGTCGTTTAGCAATGCAACAAGCAGTCAGTGAATTGAAGATTCAACCGGATTATTTGTTAATTGATGCGATGAAAATTGATGTGAATACACCTCAAATTGGCATCATAAAAGGAGATGCAAAGAGTATATCGATTGCAGCAGCAAGTATTGTTGCCAAGCAAGTGCGTGATCAAATGATGCAAGAATTTGATGAATTATATCCTGGATATGATTTTTCTAATAATGCAGGTTATGGAACGACAAAACATTTGGAAGGACTAAATAAAAAAGGAATTTGTCCAATTCATCGAAAAACTTTTGCTCCAATTAAAGATTTTTTGCAATAAAAAAATATTTTTAGCCTTTTTTTTCGTATATAACAAGTAGAAATGTTATTTCGAGAAAGAAGGTTATTTTTATGGAATGGACAAGACGAACATTAATGATTGCTCTAGCAATGAGGGATAAGGGGAGTAGTCAACAAAGATGGGAGTTATATCAACGCTTATGTCAAAATGAATGGACAGAAGGTACTTTTACATTAGAAGCGATTCATCAGGAATTAAGTTTGGAAGAAATCGATTGGCTAAGAAATACCGATTTTGCTAGTTTAGAATTAAAGTATCGAAAAGAAGGAATTCATTTTTTGATGTATGAAGATGCGTTGTATCCTAAACGTTTAAAAGAAATTTATTTACCACCAATTGTACTATTTTACAAGGGAAGACTGGAGTTATTTAATCGTTTATCTATCGGAATTGTTGGTGCAAGAAACCATACTCCCTATAGCAAAGAAGCGCTAGAATATTTACTACCCGATATACTTGAAAGAAAAGTATCTATTATTAGTGGACTAGCCAGAGGCGTAGATAGTTTAGCACATCAACTTACGTTAGAGTTAAATGGCGAAACGATTGCGGTTATCGGAAATGGCATTAATATTTGCTACCCTAAGGAAAATCAAAGTTTGTATGATGCAATAGGAAAAAAAGGACTGATACTGTCAGAATATCCATTAGATAGTCCACCTTTAAAGTTTCATTTTCCTTATCGAAATCGAATTATCGCAGGATTAAGTCATGGATTATGTGTAATCGAGGCTAAATTGCATAGTGGAAGTTTAATTACCGCTAATGTAGCTTTAAGTGAAAATCGTCAAGTATTTGCCTTACCTGGTAACATCACAAGTGAATATTCTAAAGGGACGAATGAATTGATTACGGCCGGAGCATTTCCGATACGAAATGCGAACGATATTTTAGATTCTCTTCATTATTTCCCATAAAATTCTTCATTATTTAGTTTTTAATTTGACAAACAAACTTTCGTTCGCTATGATGAATAACGATTATTGAAAACAAGCATATACTTCTGTGAAGGGAGTTTCGATATGGTTAAGAAAAACTTGGTGATTGTCGAATCACCAACAAAAGCGAAAACAATTGAAAGATATTTAGGAAAGAATTTTAAAGTAGTGGCAAGTAAAGGTCACTTACGTGATTTACCAAAAAGTAAAATGGGGATCGATATTGAAAATAATTATGAACCTCATTATATTTCTATTCGTGGGAAAGGGGATCTAATCAAATCTTTGAAAAAAGAAGCGAGTAAAGCCGATGCTGTTTATCTTGCAAGTGACCCGGATAGAGAAGGGGAAGCTATTTCATGGCATTTAGCACATTTATTAGGATTAGATACGACTAAACCGATTCGTGTTGAATTTAATGAGATTACAAAGGATGCTGTAAAAGAAGCATTTAAAAATCCAAGAAATTTAGATATGGATTTAGTCGATGCACAACAAGCTCGTCGTATTTTAGACCGCTTAGTAGGATATACGATTTCTCCAATTTTATGGAAAAAAGTGAAAAAAGGCTTAAGTGCAGGTCGTGTACAAAGTATCGCTGTAAAATTAATTATCGATCGAGAAAGAGAAATTCAATCTTTTGTTCCAGAAGAATATTGGACATTAGATGCGACTTTCCAAAAATCAACTAAGAAATTTTCAGCAAGTTATTATGGCACAACTGCTGAAAAAGTTGAATTAAAATCTCAAGATGAAGTGAATCAAGTCTTGAAACAAATTGATGAGAAATCACCTTTTACCGTTCAAAAAGTCACGAAAAAAGAAAGAAGAAGAAATCCTGCTGCACCATTTACAACAAGTAGTTTGCAACAAGATGCTTCTAATAAATTAAACTTTAGAACTCGTAAAACAATGATGGTCGCTCAACAATTATATGAGGGCGTATCACTAGGAAGACAAGGTTCAGTCGGTTTAATTACGTATATGCGTACAGACTCAACTCGAATTTCGCAAACTGCAAAGGATGAAGCAAAATCATTTATTTTATCTGAGTATGGTAGTGAGTATTCGAATTCTACTCGTTCAACAAAAGTTTCTGAAGGTGCTCAAGATGCCCATGAAGCGATTCGTCCGTCATCTGTCATGAGAACACCTGATTCTATTGCATCTTATTTAACAAAAGATCAATTAAAACTCTATACATTAATTTGGTCTAGATTTGTAGCTAGTCAAATGTCTGCAGCTGTTTACGATACAGTTCAAGTTGAGTTAGAACAAAATCAACAAGTATTTAAAGCTAATGGTTCTACCATTAAATTTGCTGGTTATCAAAAAGTGTATCAAGATAATGCGGATGCTAAAAAATCTAATGTATTACCTGAATTAGTTGAGGGGGATACGGTATCTGTACAAAAATTAGATCCAGAACAACACTTTACTCAACCACCTGCTAGATATTCAGAAGCAACTTTAATTAAAACTTTAGAAGAAATTGGAGTTGGACGTCCTTCAACCTATGCTCCAACAATTGAAACGATTCAAAAACGTTACTATGTAAAATTGGTAACGAAACGTTTTGAGCCAACGGAATTGGGAGAAATTGTTCATCAAATGATTCAAAATTATTTCCCGAATATTGTAGATACAAGATTTACTGCTGAAATGGAATCAGAATTAGACCAAATTGAAGCTGGTAAACAAGAGTGGGTTCAAGTTATTGATCGATTCTATCAACCTTTTAAGGCTGAAGTGGATAAAGCAGAAATTCAAATTGAGAAAGTCCAAATTAAAGATGAACCTGCAGGATTTAATTGTGAAGTTTGTGGAAATCCAATGGTGATTAAATTGGGACGTTTTGGTAAATTCTATGCTTGTAGTAATTTCCCTGATTGTCGTCATACTGCAGCGATTGTAAAAGAGATTGGGGTAACTTGTCCGCATTGTCATCAAGGGCATGTGATTGAGAGAAAATCGAAGAAGAATCGTTTATTCTATGGATGTGATCGTTATCCTGAATGTGAATTTGTGTCATGGGATAAACCAGTAGGAAGAGAATGTCCGAAATGTTCTCACTATCTTGTAGAGAAAAAAGTAAAAAGTGGCAAACAAATTGTATGTAGCCAATGCGATTATAAAGAAGAAATTCAAAAATAATGATGAGAAGAAGCCGAAAGGCTTCTTTTTTTCGTAATAATCCAAAAGCTAAATAATAATTTTGGTGTAGTTGAGGACGCTAGCAGCCACCTTCGGTGTCTCATAGCTTAAATTTGAGCCCTGGTCTCAAATTTATCTGTAATAGTTTCTGCTTTCGCAGAACTTATTACTTTAACTACAAAAATATTATTTAGCTTTTGGATTATAAATAAATTTAAATTCTAACTGATAAATGAAATTCATTCCTAATAAAAATAAAAGGGAATTTCTTTTGTAGTGAAAATTGTTTGGAAAATTTTGACAATTTAGTTGTCAGTTGTTAGAAACTATGCTACAGTTTTATATGGAGAAAGGATGTCGTTAGATGGAAGAACAATTTCATGCGTTTATTCAATATTTAACCGTTGAGCGAAGATATTCGTTGAAAACAGTTGAAGCGTACCAACGAGATATTGAACAATTTTTAATGTTTTTAAAAGAAATTCCATTAACAAAATTGTCTGAAGTTACGGCAGTGGATGTTCGGATTTATTTAGGAAAATTACATCAGCAACAATATAACCGTTCCAGTATTTCACGTTTCTTATCAAGTCTTCGTTCATTCTATCAATACTTATTAGAACACGAATTTGTTGAGGAAAATCCATTTGCGAGTGTTTCTTATAAAAAAGGACAAAAACGACTTCCTGAATTTTTTTATGAAGATGAGATGGAAAAATTTATTGCTTCCATTGATGGAAATCAGCCTTTAGACCAACGTAATCGTGCGTTAATTGAAGTATTATATGCTACAGGGATGCGTGTGAGTGAATTAACCGAATTAACTTTACAGCAATTAGATTTAAAAAATGGCGTTATTTTGGTCATTGGGAAAGGTTCAAAAGAACGTTATGTTCCAATAGGGGATTTTGCTACAGAGGCTTTACAGCTTTATTTAGAAGAAAGTAGAACTACTTTAATGAGCCAATATAAAAAAGAACATGCTTTTGTATTCGTGAATCATTTAGGAGACCCGATAACAACGACAGGAGTTCGCTATATTTTAAATCAATTATTACAAGAAAGTGGATTACAATTAAAAATTCATCCGCATATGTTGCGACATACTTTTGCGACTCATTTACTAAATAATGGAGCAGATATGAAAACTGTTCAAGAATTATTAGGACACGTTAGTTTAAGTTCTACTCAAATTTATACACATGTTACAAAAGATGCATTGCAACAAAATTATCAATTATATTTTCCAAGAGCAAAACAAGAGGAAGATACTTTTGATGCATCCAAATTTAACCATAAACCATAGGAGGTTTTAAAATGACAACAATATGCGCCGTTAAAAAAGGGAATCAATCTGCTATTGCAGGTGACGGTCAAATTACCATGGGCGAAAGAATTATTATGAAAGGTAGCGCTAGAAAAATTAGACGAATCTTCGGTGGAGAAGTCGTTGTTGGTTTTGCTGGTGGTGTTGCAGATGCGATTACTTTAGAAGAAATGTTTGAAGATCAATTAAAGCAATTCAAAGGGAATTTACAACGTGCAGCAATTGAATTAGCAAAACAATGGAGAACTGAT
This sequence comes from uncultured Granulicatella sp., assembly GCF_963516875.1. Lineage (GTDB taxonomy): Bacteria > Bacillota > Bacilli > Lactobacillales > Aerococcaceae > Granulicatella. The sequence continues at coordinate 91,918 of NZ_CAUQCL010000003.1, forward strand.
CGTACCTTACAAAAATTAGAAGCGATGTTAATTGTAATGAATAAAGACCAGTTATTATTAGTTTCTGGTACAGGGGAAGTAATTGAGCCTGATGATGGTATTTTAACAATTGGTTCGGGTGGAAACTTCGCATTATCTGCTGCTAGAGCTTTATTACGATTTGGGGATGAAAATTTAAGCGCAGAAGATATTGCTAGGGAAAGTTTAAAAGTTGCTTCAGAAATTGATGTGTATACAAATGATGCAATTATTACAGAAGTAGTATAGGAGACGGGAAAATGAATTCAAAAATTAGTAAGACACCTAGAGAGGTCGTACACGAATTAGATCAATTTATTGTAGGACAAGCTAGTGCTAAACGTGCTTTAGCAGTTGCTCTACGTAATCGTTATCGTCGATTATTATTAGATGAAGAAATGCAAAAAGAAGTGACGCCTAAAAACTTATTAATGATTGGACCAACTGGTGTAGGGAAAACAGAATTAGCGAGACGTTTAGCTAAATTAGTTGATGCTCCATTTGTTAAAGTAGAAGCCACTAAATTTACAGAAGTGGGATATGTTGGTCGTGATGTAGAATCAATGGTTCGTGACTTAGTTGAAAATGCGATTAGTATTGTTCAAAAACAAAAGCAAGAAGATGTACGTCCACAAGCTTATGATAAGGCTGTTCGTAAATTAGCAAAAATTTTAAAACCTGGCATCATGAAAAAAGTGGCAAATCCACAACAAGATTCTCTAATGAATTTATTCCAATCAATGGGCTTACCAAAAACAGACCTACCACAAGAGGAAAAAGAAGAAGTAACAGAGGAAATTGCTGCATCAAGACGTGAAATTGAGCAACAATTGAGAAATGGTTTACTAAAAAATCAAGAAGTTACGATTGAAGTAGAAGAAAAACCATTACGTATGGCTGGCAATTCAAATGGAATGGAGCAAATGATACAAATCCAATCCATGTTAGACCAAATGACACCTAAAAAACGTTCAAAACGTACAGTTAGTGTAGAAGAAGCGTTAGATATTTTAACTGAACAGGAAGCAGATCAATTAGTGAATAAAGATGATGTACATGCAGAAGCATTAAAATTAGCAGAAACATCAGGAATTATTTTTATTGATGAGATTGATAAAATTGCTGCAAAAGGACATAATGGCGGGGAAGTTTCAAGAGAAGGGGTTCAAAGAGACATTTTACCTATCGTAGAAGGAAGCCAAGTTCAAACAAAATATGGTGCCATTGAAACTGATCATATTTTATTTATTGCTTCTGGAGCTTTCCATGTTGCTAAACCAAGCGATTTAATGCCTGAATTACAAGGTCGTTTCCCAATTCGTGTGGAATTACAAGATTTATCAAAAGAAGATTTCGAACGTATTTTAACAGAACCTAAAAATGCTCTATTAAAACAATATAAAGCATTATTGGCTACCGAAAATGTTGAAGTTATCTTTACAAAAGAAGCTGTTTCAGCACTTGCTAGAACAGCGTTTGAAGTGAATAGTAATATGGAAAATATTGGCGCAAGAAGATTGCATACTATTTTAGAAACATTATTAGAAGAATTATTATTTGAAGCTCCTCAAATGCAAATGGGAAGCATTCAAATTACTGAGCAATATGTGGAATCAAAATTAAATACGATAACAGCTGATCGTGATTTAAGTCGTTATATTTTATAGGAAGGAGAAAGAATATTGCAACAAGTACTTAACGATTTAAGAAAAATCAATACGGTTTTACAATATGATAATTTATGGACATTAGATGAAAAAGCCGATTTACCATTTAATACTTTAAGTGGTGTACTAGGAACTCTATTGAAAGTGGATTTATTTATTGCATCGCCAGAAGGTAGAATTTTAGGGGTTCATGATCAATTTAAGTTAAATAATGCTCGGATGCATGAATATGTTTCAACGAGACAATTTCCTGATTTTTATATGAACGCTTTGAATTCTATAGAAACAAATTTAGAAAATATATCAGTAGATGCTGAATTAACGATTTTTCCCGTGGAATTAAAACAGGAATATCTTGAAGCAAAAACAACGATTATTCCGATTTATGCTTCTGGGAACCGTTTAGGATTTGTTGTGATGGGAAAAGCTAAAGAGTCATTTTCCGCAGGTGATTTGATTTTAGCAGAGCATGCAGCAACCGCAATTGGAACTGAGCTATTGCACTGGCAAACAAAACGAATTGAACAAGAAAACCGAGAAAAACAAAATGTCCATTTAGCTTTAAAATCTCTTTCTTATAGTGAAATCGAAGCCATTAAAATTATTTTATCGTTATTTGATGGTATTGAATTACGATTTACAGCATTAAAAATTGCCAAAGAATTTGATATTACACGTACGGTAATTGTAAATGCGATTCGTAAACTAGAATCTGCAGGTGTATTAGAAAGTAGAAGCTTGGGTACAAAAGGAACATTCTTAAGAATTAAGAACCAACACATTCACCAAGCATTGAATGATGAATTAGCTAATTTATAAGTAAAAAGGAATAACTTACCAAAAAGAGTAATTATTACGTACGTTTAGAACTTATAGTGGAAAAACGCCATGAATATATAAAAGATAGGAAGAAAGATCTTATTTGTTTGTGAGGTCGCCAGCAGCCTCGTAAGCGAGTCTCATGGCTAAAATTCGAGCCTTGGTCTCGAATTTTACCTGTAATGAAAGCTAGTCCCTAGCTTTCATTACTTTCACTACAAAACGATTTTTCTTCCTATCTTTTATTGGTCTTTATCAAATAGAGTTGATGAAACAATTTTATAGAAATTTTTATAACATTTAAGCGTGTTTGTAAAGGAAACTGGTTGAAATAATTAATTAAATTCTTCATTTTCTATCTTGAACAACATCAATAAGTTGATGAGTAATAGTGTCACAATAAGCAAAATTCGTACTAGCTTTAGCAGTTTAATTTAAAATTTTACAAACAGTATGAACTGAAATATTCATTTTTTTTAGCGATATAGGATTCAGAAACTGTTTCGCAAGCTTCGACTTTAATTTCTTTTTTTACATTTATATCTTTAAATTTAGTACAACTTCTTGTACCCTAGTCATAGGGTCTTTATCTCCTCTTAAATAGTTTGGACGCTTTTAATATAAGGGATGAAGCACTTTTTGTATACACTAAAATAGGGTTGGTGGATTTTCTCCATTAACCCTATAAATTATAGCACCGAAGTTAGGTGTTTTTTTCATTATTACTGTGAAGGTGGATTCTATATAGAGACTCAAATTTAAATTTATTCAAGTATAAATCTATAAGATGAATGAAAATAGTAAAAATATAAATTTTTTCTTATGAATTTCTTCTTCCTAATTGATTTCAAAAAGAAAATAGGTTATTATATCTGTAAGATATCAACGGCCCCCCAGCAATACGCACAGACATGATCTGACGGGGGGCTTTTTTTATAGAAAGAGGTGGGCGAGGATGGAAAGTATATTTTTGCATAAGGAATACAGCGAACAAATCGAAATATTTAAAAGTAGAAATATGATTTTTGGAGATGACAAACAGGCAGAGATAACATTGTCACGAATTCCTTATTATAAAATAAAAGAATTCGGACGCCCTTTTTGTAGAAAAATAGAGTCAGGTATAGATTATCAAGGAAAATCTTTTGAAGATATCTTATCTAGATATTATCAAGATAAAAACTTACGTATTCAACTTCTCCACGCTCTAGAAGATATCGAAGTTTGTTTAAAAACACAAGTTTCTTACGTTTTAAGCAGTAGAGGTCAAGGAGCATATAGTTATTTATCTTTTGCTCATTGGTGTGATAAAAGAGAGTATTGTAAACATTATTTAGAGTTGAAAGAACAAGAATACAAGAGTGTCATAAAAAAGGCTTTAAGTAGACAAAATAATGCAGAAATTAACGAAAAATTAAAATCGGATAGAAAAAAGTATCCACCTATTTGGTTAAGTGTTGATTTACTGACATTTGGTCAAGTGGTTAATTTAATTGAATTAATGTCTAAAAGTAACAAAAAATATATCGCTGATTTTTTTGAATGTACCAATATAGAACTTATATCTTGGTTAAAATGTGTTAATTTAATTCGTAATATCTGTGCGCATAATTCTAATTTCATAGATACAAAATTAACAACGACACCTATTATAAAGGAAGAGTGGAAAAATATATTATATCAGTATCAATCTAATGTATACAGTAATAGAATTGCTTTACCATTACTGATTATTTTACACATGATTCGTAAAATTAATAATAAATATAAATTAGATAGTATTAATTTATCTTTACATAAATTAATCAACAACGATGTAACTGCTCAATATTATGGATTTGTAAATAAGGAAATTTTTCAAAATAATTTTAAAGTGAAAAAATATAAAAAACGTAGACACCAATAATCATTGGGTGTCTTTTTTTGTGAGCAAGAAAGGAAATTAACATGATAACAAAAACAAGAAGTATTAGACTTTTAAGATATTTAGCGTACAACGGACTCGGTATTGATAACGATGGCGCGTATGGCTACAAATGTGTGGATGTCCTTATGAGCCCAGTTGCAATGCTTATGATTCATAATCCGATGACAGTGGCATATGGAAATACCGAGGAGATGCAGAAAGCCATAGAAATGTTAAATGAAGATACGAGAATCAACAATCGGGAATTGATTGACTCAACATGCAAAAACAAATTTTTATAAAAGAAAGAAGGAAAAAATTATGTTAAACAATTCAAATAGCAACATCATAGGAGCTTCAGGATTATAGGAGAAGGATAGTGGGAAGGTAGATTTCTAAGTTAGTATCTTAGTCATGCTCTATCTTAGAAAAGGATAGTATTCTCTTGCATATGGTGCAAAATCTAATAAACATTCCAATACCAACCTAATTATAAATTAACGAAAAAAATTTATAACAAAAAATGTTCATACTTTCATGGTTTACAGAATATTTTCTGTTGTTTTCAATTATTTTCATTTTTTCAAAAAAATTGATAAAAAATTTAATTAATGATATTCTTAATACATAAAGAAATTAAATATGAACATATAAGGAGAAAATTATGATCAAAACAATTCTTGTTACAGGTGGAGCTGGCTACATTGGCTCCCATACCGTTAAAGCTCTTTTAAATGCTGGCTACCAGGTGCATGTCCTCGATAATCTCTCTACAGGAAATCGAGCGGCTGTGGATAGTCGTGCTAGCTTTAAACAACTGGATGTTTATGATGCTAGTGCTTTAAAAACTTACTTGGAAGAAAACAAGGTTGACGCTGTTCTACATTGTGCAGGTGAAATTGTTGTGAGCGAAAGTATTGAAAATCCAAGTAAATACTTCACTGCCAATGTTGCTGGTATGAACCAAGTTCTCAAAGTCTTATCTGAAGTTGGCATTCAAAAAATCATGTTCTCTTCGACTGCTTCCCTCTATGGTAATAACTGTATTGACAAGCCAGCAACTGAAGATACCCTACTCGACCCTGTCAACCCTTATGCAGAGACAAAACTGATGGGCGAACGAATGATTTACTGGATGGCCAATCGCTACGATTGGAAATATGTCATTTTCCGTTACTTTAATGTAGCTGGGGCTGAAATGGATGCTTCAAATGGTCTGCGCGTGAAAAATCCAACTCATATCATTCCAAATATCAACAAGACCGCATTGGGACAAAATGATAGCCTCAAAATATTTGGAGATGACTACGATACACGTGATGGTTCATGTATTCGGGATTACATTCATGTCTTAGACCTTGCACAGGCTCATGTTAAAGGAATGAACTACCTATTTCAAGAAGACAGTTCTTCTCAAATCTTTAACTTAGGAACTGAAAAAGGTTATACCGTCAAAGAAATCTTTAAAACTGCTGAAGAATTACTGAATCAAAAAATACCACACGAAATTGTTGCTCGCCGTGCTGGTGACCCAGCCAGCGTCCTAGCAGACGCATCAAAAGCTAAAAAATATCTTGATTGGAAGGCTAGCTACTCCCTCGAAGATATTATTTTATCAGATTATCGTTGGCGTGTTAAAGAAGGCAAAAACATTTTGGAATAAATAACAGAAACATCAATCATAAATAGTCTCTATAATATTTGTAGTGGGTAAATCCCCTATAGATATTAGGCTCTTTGTCAAATAGGGTTGATGAAACAATTTTAGTGAAGGAATTAAGCAGCGTCAGGTTGCTTAATTCCTTTTTTAGTTGTTGGAGTAAATAGTTTAGGCTGTTTGACAAATAGGGTTGGTAAAATTTCTCCATCAACCCTATAAAGTATAAACCCGTAAATTTAGAAATATTGAATTAATACTTTATTGTGAAATTACGTTTTATAGTATAAAAGATAGGAATAAAAAATTTTTTTGTAGTGAAAGTAATGAAAGCTAGCCCCTAGCTTTCATTACAGGTAAAATTCGAGACCAAGGCTCGAATTTTAGCCAAGAGACTCGAAGAGGCTACTGGCGACCTCACAACCAAAAAATATTTTTCTTCCTATCTTTTGTTACGCTTTTAAGTTATTTCTTCCATTTAAAAATATCAACTTTAGCTTCTGTACCATTTAATATTCTTTGAATATTGGTACGGTGTCGATAAATGATAAATAAATCAACAATAAATGCAATCGTTGTTAAAACCATATCCTGGAAGTAAAGAGATGCTAGTACACCAATGGAAATAGTGACCATACTAGAAAAACTTACCATTTTAGAAATCCCTAAAATAATAAGAAATAAAAATAAACAAGGAATTAGCAATTCCGGTTTATACGCTAATATAACTCCAGCAAAAGTCGCAACAGCTTTTCCACCCTTAAAATTCGCAAATAATGGATACGTATGACCGATTACAGCAAATAATGCAATAATAAGTGGTGAAATCCCATGTAAATCCATTTGCTTTAACAGAAGAACACTGATCGAACCTTTTAAAAGATCCATCAGTAAAACAATGGTTCCTGCCTTCTTACCAAGAATTCTAAAGGAATTGGTAGCTCCTAAATTTCCACTTCCGTATTGTCTAATATCAATTTGAAAAAACTTACGTCCAATCCATAATCCAGAAGGAATGGATCCTAATAAATATGCCATCGTAGCACCTAAAACAATGGATAGCATCGATATTTCTTTCTCCTTTATCCGTTAAATTTAATTTATACTCACTGATTATAGCATATTTTAAAAAAATTAGTACGATTTTAAGGAGTTATAGGAAGAATTCTTGCAATATTTGAAAAATTAAGTATGATAGAGTAGATATGTTTTATAAATTGGAAGAAGGAGAGTCGTGAATGAGTAAAGTCACTAACCAATATAATGATGATTCAATTCAAGTACTAGAAGGATTAGAAGCCGTTCGAAAACGTCCAGGGATGTATATCGGTTCAACTGACCATCGTGGATTGCATCATCTTGCCTATGAAATTGTTGATAATGCAGTCGATGAAGCCTTATCTGGATATGCAAGTAAGATTGATGTCACAATTCATAAAGATGGATCACTATCTGTTCGAGATAATGGACGTGGAATGCCAACCGGAAAACATGCTTCAGGAATTCCAACCATTCAAGTCATTTTTACCGTTTTACATGCTGGTGGTAAATTTGGACAAGGTGGATATAAAACTTCTGGAGGACTTCATGGGGTAGGAGCCAGCGTTGTAAATGCCTTATCGGATTGGTTAGAAGTAGAAGTATTACGTGATGGTGTATTATACACTCAAACATTTAAAACAGGTGGAGAAAAAGTTAGTTCCATTAAAAAAGAAAAAACAAATCGTAAAGGTTCTGGGACAACAGTTCGTTTCTTACCAAGCAAACATATTTTTTCAACTATTGTTTGGTCTTATGAAACTTTAGCAGAACGTTTACGTGAATCTGCCTTTTTATTAAAAGGATTAACAATTACATTAACGGATGAAAGAACGGATACAAGTGATGTATTTTGTTATGAAGAAGGAATCCGTAATTTTATTCAATATTTAAATGAAGAAAAAGATACTTTATCTCCAATTGTAGATTTCAATAGTACGATTGATGGAGTAGAAACAGAATTTGCCTTCCAATATAATGATGGCTATTCTGAAACAATTTTATCATTTGTTAATAATGTTCGTACAAAAGATGGTGGAACTCACGAAGTTGGGATGAAAACTGCCTTAACAAAAGCTTTTAATGAATATGCTCGTAAAGTAGGTCTATTAAAAGAAAAAGATAAAAATCTAGAAGGTAGTGACGTTCGTGAAGGATTAACAGCGATTGTTTCATTACGTGTTCCGGAAGAAATTTTACAATTTGAAGGGCAAACGAAAGATAAATTAGGAACTCCTGCTGCAAGAAGTATTGTGGATAATACGATTTTTGAACAATTAGGAATCTTTTTAACGGAAAATGGTGAAATCGCTCAAGAATTAATTCGTAAAGCTCTAAAAGCAAGAGAAGCACGTGAAGCGAGTCGTAAAGCAAGAGAAGAGAGCCGTAATGGTAAAAAAGGAAAGAAAAAAGAAACACTTCTATCTGGTAAATTAACACCTGCTCAAGGGAAAAATCCTAAAAAGAATGAGCTTTACTTGGTAGAGGGAGATTCTGCGGGTGGTTCAGCGAAACAAGGACGTGACCGTAAATTCCAAGCAATCTTACCATTACGAGGAAAAGTCATTAATACGGAGAAAGCATCTTTATCCGATATTTTAAAAAATGAAGAAATTAATACAATCATTTATACTATCGGTGCCGGAGTAGGGAATGACTTTAATATTGAAGATTCTAATTACGATAAAATTATCATTATGACCGATGCGGATACTGATGGAGCTCATATTCAAGTATTACTATTAACATTCTTCTATCGTTATATGAAACCTTTAATTGAAGCAGGAAAAGTCTATTTAGCATTACCTCCATTGTTCAAGATTTCAAAAGGAACTGGTAAAAAACAAGTCGTAGAATATGCTTGGACTGAAAAAGAATTAGAGGAAAAAATTAAAAAAGTTGGTAAAGGCTACTTATTACAACGTTATAAAGGTCTTGGGGAAATGAATGCAGACCAATTATGGGAGACAACGATGAATCCTGAGTCAAGAACACTAATTCGTGTTGTCATCGATGATAGAGCTCAAGCAGAACGTCGTGTAAGTACATTAATGGGGAATAAAGTTGAACCACGTAGAAAATGGATTGAAAGTCACGTAGAGTTTAGCTTAGAAGATGGAAAGAGTATTTTAGAAACAGAAGGGCATTTAACAGTGAATGAACAACCAAAAGTTTCTAAAGCTACAAAAGAAGAAATAAATTCTCCATCATCTGTTGAACAATTATCACTTTTAATGGAGGAGGAATAATATGAGCTTGCAACAAGATATCCAAGAGTTAAATCTTGAAGATGTAATGGGCGATCGCTTTGGACGTTATTCCAAATATATTATTCAAGATCGTGCCTTACCAGATATTCGAGATGGATTAAAACCTGTACAAAGACGTATTTTATACGCGATGTTTGTAGAAGGGAATACAAGCGAAAAACAATTTAGAAAATCTGCTAAAACTGTCGGTAATGTAATTGGTAATTATCATCCTCATGGGGATTCATCGGTTTATGAAGCGATGGTTCGTTTAAGCCAAGATTGGAAATTAAGAGATGTTTTAGTTGAAATGCATGGGAATAACGGTAGTATGGATGGAGACCCAGCAGCTGCCATGCGTTATACGGAAGCTCGTTTATCAAAAATTTCTGAAGAATTATTACGTGATTTAGACAAAAAAACGGTTGATTTTGTATTAAACTTTGACGATACAGAAGAAGAACCAACTGTTTTACCAGCTCGATTCCCGAATTTATTAGTCAATGGTGCTACAGGGATTTCTGCTGGTTATGCAACTGAAATTCCAACGCATAATTTAGGTGAAGTCATTGATGCAACGATTCATACCATTGATCATCCTAAAGCAACGGTTAAGGAATTAATGCAATTTGTAAAGGGTCCAGATTTTCCAACTGGAGCGATTATTCAAGGGATTGATGAACTAGAACAAGCGTATGAAACAGGAAAAGGAAAAGTAGTGGTTCGTTCTAAAACTTCGATTGAAGACATTAAAGGTGGAAAGAGTCAAATTGTTGTTGCTGAAATTCCTTATGAAGTGAATAAGGCATTATTAGTGAAGAAAATTGATGAAATTCGTCTAAACAAAAAAATTGAAGGTATCGCTGAAGTAAGGGATGAATCAGATCGTACTGGATTACAAATTGTAATTGAATTGAAGAAAGAAGCAAATGCAGAAGGAATTTTAAATTATTTACTAAAAAATACCGAACTTCAAATTAATTATAATTTCAATATGGTTGCCATTGATGCTAGACGTCCAATGCAAGTTGGATTGAAGAAAATAATCGATTCTTATATTGCCCATCAAAAAGAAGTCATTACGAAACGAACTCAGTTTGACTTAAGTAAAGCGCAAGATCGTTTGCATATTGTAGATGGTTTAATGAAAGCTTTATCGATTTTAGATGAAGTGATTGCATTAATTCGCAATAGTAATGATAAAAAAGATGCGAAAGAAAAATTAGTCGAAACTTATGATTTTACAATGACACAAGCGGAAGCAATTGTCAGCTTGCAATTATATCGTTTAACGAATACTGATATTACAATTTTACAAGAAGAAAAATTAGACTTAAATGAACGTGTAGCGACTTTAACAAGCATTCTAAAATCAGAAAAAACGTTATTACAAGTGATGAAGCAAGAATTACGTGAGTTAAAGAAAAAATATGCGACATCTCGTTTAACAGAAATTCAAGCTGAAATTAAAGAAATTAAAATTGAAACAGAGATTTTAATTCCGGAAGAAGAAGTGTATGTAGTAGCTACAAAACAAGGCTATTACAAACGAGTTAGTCCACGTTCGTTTGCTTCAAGTGCTCCTGAAGAGAATGGATTGCGTGAAGGGGACGAAGTCTTACTTGTCCAAAAAGTATCGACTCTAGATAGTTTAGTGTTATTTACGTCTAAAGGGAATTATTTACATCTACCAGTTCATGAAATACCTGAAGCAAAATGGAAAGATGTAGGGCATCATTTAAGTCAATCCATTTCTTTAGCGACTAATGAAATTATTTTAGCCGGTATGGTGAAAGAAAAAGATAGTAATGATGTATATCAAGACTGGACAGTTGTATTCTTTACAAAAGAGGGACTTGTAAAACAAACTGTGTTGAATGAATTTAATACGTATCGAGGGTATAAAACTCGTACAAGTAATGCGATTAAGTTGAAAACAGCAACGGATGAAGTAGTAGCGATTGAAATAGTTCCAAATCAAGAACAAGAAATCTTCATTGTAACGCATTGTGGTTTTGGATTACGTTATGAATTAAGCGAAGTTCCAGTTGTTGGTACGGTTGCAAGTGGAGTTAAAGCGATTAATTTAAGAAAAGATGATTTTGTTGCTGGAGCAATGGTTTATAATCCAGAATCTAAAGTTGTTTCAGCTTTCTTGGCGACTCAACGTGGAGCGGTGAAACGTTTTAATGTTTTAGAGGTTTCTATGCTTACAAGAGCTAAGAGAGGGTTAATGGTCTTACGAGAATTGAAGAGTAATCCTCACCGTGTTGTTTATTTAGATGGTACTATTACATCAAAACAAGAATATGTTATTGTTTCGATAAATGGAGAAATGAAAGAGATTCGTCCAATGGATTTAAGTTTAGTGGATCGTACAAGTAATGGTTCAGCATTGTTAAATGATGCGGATGGATTGACGAAAACGGTCTTGAAGAAGTTTGTATACAATATTTAATAGACTTTCTTAAAATAGTAGTATTAGGACGCTAGCAAACTCGCTCTGCGAGTTTCATAGCTAAATTTTGAGCCTTGGTCTCAAAATTTCCTGCGTGATAAGCCGATTGGCTTATCATGCCCATACTACTATAGAAAGTCTTTGGGGTGGATCATATTTTTTATGAAGAAACGTCTATGAATTTTAATAGACTTTCTTTGTAATAGTAGTATTAGGACGCTAGCAAACTCGCTTTCGTGAGTTTCATAGCTAAATTTTGAGCCTTGGTCTCAAAATTTCCTGCATGATAAACCGATTGGCTTATCATGCCCATACTACTATAGAAAGTCTTTTGGGTATAAAAAACGACAGAACCTTAAATGATTCTGTCGTTTTTCTTTGTCTTAAAAATCAATTTCTGTTGAATATTGACTGGCTGCATTCCATAGTAAGTATTCTTTAATTCCAGCTTCTTTTAAAGCTTTAATTTCTTGGCTAATAACATCAGCTGTGTACAATTGGAAGTTTCCTTCACCTAAATAGTCAGCTGTAAAAGCTTGAATCCATGGTCTTGAAGTAGGAGAGGGATTTAAATCTTTAAAGTACCCATTCTCAATTTTCATATATTGACTTACGATATCATATGGTTGCTTATCCGGTTCTTTTACACCGAACGCTCCATTTACCCAGTGACTTGGGAAAATCATCGGAGAAATGACATCAACATGTTCCGCAATATCCGTGAATTTTTGACCAATCCCACCGATTTTTGAAGCGGTAATCGCGTGTGCCAAAATATCAGCAGAAAGATGAACGCCATATGGTTTTAGCTTAGCACGAACATATTCTACAAAGTCTGTGACTGCAGCAATACGTGCCTCATCCATATCAGTGTAATGACTGTAATCCCCTAAGTCGTAATCTAAAAATTTTTCAATTAATTCAAAACCTAAAGGGAAACGTACATAGTCTAATTGGATATCTTTAAATCCTGCTTTAGCTGCACCTACAGCAATTTCAGCAATATATTCCCAATTTTCTTTTAGGAAAGGATTTAAGAAAGATTCACCTTCATCATTTTCCCAAACAGTTCCCATTTGCGTGCGGAATGTTAAATCAGGATTTTGATAGGGTACTAAGTGATCCCCAAAACTTACAATTCGAGCAATTGGATAGATTTGATGTTTTTCCAAAGTTTTTAGTAATTGTTTTGTGTCTGTAATTTCATTTACGGTATTATTTTGGATTGTTTGATTATCCGTATCTAATGGCATTGTAATTTTTCCATATCCATCACGAACATCAATTACAACTGCATTAGCATCAGTTTTATCAATATATTGTACAATTCTATCAAGTTCAGTTCCTTTTGCTCTAAATGCTTGTACATAGATTCCTTTTACTCCATCTCTAGGGTAGGGAATAGTAATCCCAGAATCATAACTACTATCTGTAGGAAAGTTGACGGGAACTTTTAATAAACTAGCTGTTCTCAATGTTAATTTTTGAGTCGTTTCTTCCTCAGCACGAACTGGATTAAATAGAAGGAGGAATACTCCTAATAAAAGGATACGCATCAATCGATTTATTTTTCTCATGAGCAACTACTCCTTTCTTGTACTCAAGCGAGCCTTAAGAATACGGATAGGTTTGTCAATGGCTGTCAGAGGTTCATTAATTTCTTCCAGTATTTTTTGACGATCAATAGCCGCTTGGTTTAAAACTATGATTTTTTTTCGTAAATCATCATTCGTTAATTTATTTCCAGAAATTTCAACAAAGAATTGTTGTTCATTGTTTAATTGTTCCTCGGATTTTTTGATGTAATCCGTAATACTGTCGACAATTTTTTGCAAGTTTGAGCTTACGATTTTAATTTCAACACTTGGCAAGTTTTTGTCTTGTAAATTACTAAGGTGAGACGCATCATCACGAATCACTTTTAATGTTTTAGTAATTTGTTTTTGAATATCTCTTCTTTGTTGTAGATTATCAAAAACTTTACCTTTTTTCTTAGCGTAATTTGCTAGAGTTGAATCATCAGAGATATCATCTTCCCAATCATTTTGCAAATTTGCTTCAAAAGTTTGGATGTTGTTTAAATGATCAACAACCACAGGTAAGGTATCTTGTACTTCTTGAACAGTTTTTTCAGCACTCTTCTTTGTATTAGAGCAGGCTGCAAATACTAGCAAACTTGCACTAATCAAGAATACCTTCGTAGCAATTTTTTTCATAACACACTCCTTATTTTTCGCATCTTCATTTATAGACACACAAATTACTTTGTTATTATACAGTTTTTTTGTGAAATATACAAATTATTAACTGATTTGATGGCTTTTCCATGTGAAAGTGGGGATGTTTTTGCTATTTTTAGTTTAATTTTTTATTTTTTCTATTTGCTATTCTCTTGTTTGACGAAGATTAATAGAATAGGTACAATAGAACTAATGAGAGTAGAAAGAGGTATTTTATGATTATTTATTTAGTTTTAAGTTTATTATTCATTGTGGCAGATCAGGCCATGAAAGTTTGGATTGTTTCTAATTTTGCGTTACATACTGGTCAAGAATTATTACCAGGAATTGTGAAGTTATTTTATATTCAAAACACGGGTGCAGCATGGGGAATTTTAGCAGGACAACAATTTGTTTTCTATATTATTACAGCTTTTGGGGTTTCTGCGATTTTGTATTTAATGTTTCAAGAAAGAGGAAAATCAAAATTTGCGTTGACAACCTATAGTTTATTATTAGCAGGAGCATTAGGGAATTTTATTGATCGTGTTCGATTAGGATTTGTTGTCGATATGTTTCAATTTGAATTTATCGATTTTCCAATTTTTAATATTGCAGATATTTGTTTAACGGTTGGGGTAGCGGCATTATTCCTATATATTTTAATTGTTGAAAGAAAGAAGGAAAAAAGTGGAAAATAAAATTATTGAATTAACACTATCATTGGACAAAAGTGAAAGACTCGATAAAATTCTAACACAAGAATTATCTCATACTCGTTCAGTCATTCAACAATGGTTAAAATCAGGATTCGTATCGGTAAATGGAGAAATTGTTAAAGCGAACTATAAAGCAAAAGATGGAGACCATGTTACCATTCAAATTGAAGAAGAGGAAGAATTAACGGTTCTTGCAGAAAATATTCCATTAGAAATTGTTTATGAAGATGAACATTTATTAGTCATTAATAAACCAAGTGGTATGGTTGTCCATCCTTCAAAAGGACATTCAACGGGTACATTAGTGAATGCATTACTTTACCATGTGGATCAGTTATCCAAGGGGTCTGAAACTTATCGTCCGGGAATTGTGCACCGAATTGACAAGGATACATCTGGATTATTAGTTGTAGCAAAAACACCACAAGCTCATGTCGGTTTATCGAATCAATTAATGGATCATTCCATGACTCGTAGTTATGTGGCAATTGTAGATGGAAGATTTGAGCATATTACTGGTACAGTGGATGCACCATTAGCTAGAGATCCACATAATCGTCTAAAGCGTTGTGTTCAAAAAGAAGGAAAACAAGCAATTACTCATTTTACAGTCATTCAAGCGTTAAAAGACACAAGTGTGTTACGACTAAATCTAGAAACAGGAAGAACACATCAAATTCGTGCCCATATGGATTTTATTCAGCATCCGATTTTAAATGATCCGATGTATCATCCAAATGGAAAAAATGCCACAGAATTTGGGCAATATTTACATGCTGAGACTTTAGGATTTGTTCATCCGATTAGTAAAGAAAAACTATATTTTGAAAGTCCATTACCACAAGAATTCGAAGAAAAGATTCAAGAACTACAGTAGAGGAGTATGGATATGACAGAAAAATTCTTATTAGATGAAGCAACCATTAATCGTTCAATGACACGCATTTCTTATGAAATTATTGAGCAATATAAAACTGTTGAAGATTTAGTACTAGTTGGTATTAAGACTAGAGGAGTTCATATTGCTAGACGATTACAAAAGAAAATTGAATCCATTGAAAAACAACCTGTTTTATTAGGTGAAATTGATATCACCTTATATAGAGATGATCGTCACGAACCAGATCCATCAGTTGATCCTATTATTAATGGAACAAATATTCCTTTTTCATTAAATGGAAAAAATGTTGTATTAGTAGATGATGTTATTTTCACAGGAAGAACAGTACGTTCTGCATTAAATGCTTTAATGGAATATGGCCGACCAAAAACAATAAGTTTAGCAGTCTTAATTGATAGAGGGCATCGTGAATTACCAATTCGTCCGGATTATGTCGGAAAAAATATTCCAACTTCACAAAAAGAAGAAATTTTAGTGAAATTACATGAAGTTGACGATGAAGAATGTGTTACTTTAAAAAAAGTATAGGGAATGTATCAAAATAGTTGCATTCTAATTCAGATTAGTGTAATATAACTAACGGTATAAAAACCATATTTCACACCTAATTGGATGATAAGGGTGGTGCTTAGGAATAAGTACCCTTGTCGATGAAAATTGGGGAGGAAAAATAAAACCAAAATTGGAGGAAAACAAAAATGGCAGTTATTTCAATGAAACAATTGTTAGAAGCTGGTGTACATTTCGGTCACCAAACACGTCGCTGGAACCCTAAGATGAAGAGATACATCTTCACAGAAAGAAATGGTATCTATATCATCGACTTACAAAAAACCGTTAAATTAGTGGACGACGCATACAACTACATGCGTGAAGTTGCTCAAGACGGAGGTATTGCTTTATTCGTAGGTACTAAAAAACAAGCACAAGATGCTGTTAAAGATGAAGCAATCCGTACTGGTCAATACTATGTTAACCATCGTTGGTTAGGTGGTATGTTGACTAACTGGGATACAATCCAAACACGTATCAACCGCTTGAAAAAAATTAAAGAAATGCAAGAAGACGGTACTTTCGAAGTATTACCTAAAAAAGAAGTTGGTGTTCTATTAAAAGAATTAGACAAACTTGAAAAATACTTAGGTGGTATTAAAGATATGCCACGCATTCCTGATGTAATGTTTATCGTTGACCCTCGTAAAGAACGTATTGCAGTTCAAGAAGCTCACAAATTAAACATTCCAATCGTTGCTATGGTTGACACAAACTGTGACCCTGATGAAATCGATGTTGTTATTCCATCAAATGACGATGCAATCCGTGCGGTTAAATTAATCGTAGCTAAAATGGCAGATGCATTCGTTGAAGGTAACCAAGGTGAAGACGTAGCAGTTGACGAAGAAGACTTAGATAAAGATACTTCATTAGAAGATATTGAAAAATTAGTTGAAGGCGACAACGCTGAATAATCACTAACCAGTAGGCTGTTTGGAATCGGAAAAGAAAACTTTCATCCAAACAGCTTTTTTTAAAAATAATTTTTGTAAATTTATAACATTTAGGAGGAAATTGAAATGGCACAAATTTCAGCACAATTAGTAAAACAACTACGTGACATGACTGGCGTAGGGATGATGGATGCTAAAAAAGCATTAGTTCAAACTGAAGGAGATATCGATGCAGCCGTTGACTACTTACGTGAAAATGGTTTAGCAAAAGCAGCTAAAAAAGCTGACCGTATTGCAGCAGAAGGTATTACAAACGTATTAGTAGATGGAAACGTTGCAGTTGTATTAGAAGTAAATGCTGAAACAGACTTCGTTGCTAAAAACGACAAATTCCAAGCATTAGTAGCTAAATTATCACAAGTAATTTTAGCAAACAAACCAGCTGACTTAGAAGCTGCTTTAGAAATCGTTACTGATGAAGGTAAAGTATCAGATGTAATCGCTGAAGCAACTACAGTTATCGGAGAAAAAATTTCATTACGTCGTTTTGAAATCGTTGAAAAATCTGATGCAGATGCATTCGGAGCATACTTACACATGGGCGGACGTATCGGTGTGTTAACTATATTAGAAGGTTCTTCAGATGCAGATGCTGCTAAAGACATTGCTATGCACGTTGCAGCAATCAATCCTAAATATGTTGACCGTTCAGAAGTTTCTGCTGATGAATTAGAACATGAGAAAAAAGTTCTTACAGAACAAGCATTAAACGAAGGTAAACCAGCTAATATCGTTGAAAAAATGATTGCTGGACGTTTAAACAAATTCTTAGCTGAAATCAGCTTGAACGACCAACCATTCGTTAAAGATCCAGATACAACAGTATCTAAATATGCTGCTTCTAAAGGTGGTAAAGTTAAATTATTCCACCGTTATGAAGTTGGTGAAGGTTTAGAAAAACGTGTTGACAACTTTGTTGAAGAAGTAATGGGACAAGTTAAAAAATAATTGATTTCAATTAGTGGGGAATAAGGTAGGAAGCTGCCCTCTATTCCCCTTTTTTTTAGACTTAATTCACTAAGAATCTATATAAGAGGAGTCCTTACAATGGTTGAACCAAAATATAAACGTGTTGTATTAAAATTAAGTGGAGAAGCATTAGCTGGCCAAACAGGTTTTGGTATTAATCCTCCAACTATTAAAGAAATTGTTAAAGAAATTAAAGAAGTTCATGATTTAGGCGTTCAAATTGCAATCGTTGTTGGTGGCGGAAATATTTGGCGTGGAGTAACAGGAGAAGAAGTAGGAATGGAACGTGCACAAGCAGACTATATGGGTATGCTTGCTACAGTTATGAATGCCTTAGCACTTCAAGATGCATTAGAAAACATTGGAGTTCCTACTCGTGTTCAAACTTCTATTGAAATGCGTCAAATTGCGGAGCCATATATTCGTAGAAAAGCTGTAAGAAATCTTGAAAAATCTCGAGTTGTAATTTTTGCAGGTGGTACAGGAAATCCTTATTTTTCTACAGATACTGCAGCTGCATTACGTGCTGCTGAAATTGGAGCAGATGCAATTTTAATGGCTAAAAATAATGTTGATGGTGTGTATAGTGCAGACCCTCGTATTGATACAAACGCCATTAAATTTACGGAGTTAACACATTTAGATATCATTCAAAAAGGATTAAAAGTTATGGATACAACTGCTAGTTCGTTATCTATGGATAATGATATTCCATTAGTTGTCTTCAATTTAAATGAAACAGGAAATATTCGTCGAGTTGTTCTTGGTGAAAATATCGGTACAACTGTAAGGGGGAAATAATATGACAGCAACTGAAATTATTGCAAATGCAAAAGAACGTATGAAAAAAACTGAAGATGCTCTACAACGTGAATTAGGCGGAATTCGTGCTGGACGTGCGAATGCAAGTCTATTAGATCGCCTACAAGTTGAGTATTATGGAGTTCCAACTCCAGTTAATCAATTAGCTTCTGTAACAGTTCCTGAAGCTCGTATGCTTTTAATTACACCTTATGACAAATCTAGTTTACAAGATATTGAACGTGCAATTTTAATGTCTGATATTGGGATTACACCAACAAATGATGGTAGCGTTGTTCGTTTAGTCATTCCACAATTAACAGAAGAACGTCGTAAAGAATTAGCAAAACAAGTAGGAAAAGAAGCTGAAGGTGCTAAAGTAAGTGTTCGTAATATTCGTCGTGATGCCATTGAACATTTAAAGAAAGCTGAAAAAAATAAAGAAATCACTGAAGATGATTTACGTGGATATGAAAAAGATATTCAAAAATTAACGGATGACAGTGTAAAAAACATTGATCACTTAGCACAAGTAAAAGAAAAAGAATTATTAGAAGTATAATTCATCCTGTGACAACAAATCTTAGTTCATGTATAAGATTTGTTGTCATTTATTTTTTGAATCGTTGAGAGGAGATTTTATGAAATTAACAAAGAAGCAACAATTTTTACTTGTTAAATTAGCGATATTAGTCCTTATTCTAATTATTTCTGGAATTAGTTTTTTCTCGAACAATCAAAAGAAAATTCCCAATAAATCAAATGCTAGTCAAACACAAGTTGAAAGTACAGTAGATTTTTCTGGTTATAATAAGTCAAAAAAATATACCCTCGAAGTTGGTAAAGTAGCTGATGGTGATACATTCCATGTTCGATTAGATGGGAAAGAGTTCAAAATTCGTTTATTACTAATTGATACGCCAGAAACAGCTAAAGAAGGAAAAGCTGCTCAACCATTTGCAGATCAAGCGAAACAAAGAACAGAAGAATTACTAAAGAAAGCTAAAAAAGTCGAAGGTAAATTTGATGTAGGGGATTATACAGATAAATATGGACGTGCTTTGATGTATGTATATTTAGATGGAAAATTATTACAGCAAACTTTAGTCGAAGAAAGTTTAGCAAGAGTAGGATATGCTCATCCACCAAATACAAGTCTATTAAAAGATTTACAAAAAGTAGAAGATCAAACGAAGAAGAAAAAGAAAAATATTTGGGAAAAAGATGGCTATGTAACAAACCGTGGATTTGATACAAGTGTGTACTAATTCGTTTCGTTATGATATAATTTTGCCAAGATTATTGTTAAGGGGGGCAGGGGTATGAAAAAAAGAAGTTTTATGGCAACCATTTTATTTTTGATTTTTTTGGTAGTTGTCTTTACTGTCTTTTTCAATGATAAAAAGATGATTGCAGTATTTGCATCTATTGGAGCTGCAGTTTATGCTGTAACTATTAAAAGAATGAAAGATTCCGAAAACGAATAATTAAGTAAAAGTTAAGTACTAAATATAGTGTTTTACGCCTTAGATGGATTCTATGACCTGTGTATCAAAACTGTTTTTGGCGTTATATCAAGTTTTATCCAAGTGTACCATAACAGTTTTTATCTATATATTGTGTTTTAAAAAATAAAATAAAAATTTTAAGCACAATATATTGTATTTTAACCAGATATGAGGTATCATACTACCTGTATGAACCATAAGGGAGAGATGTATATGTCAAAACGTCAAATTACACTATATTCAAAACCAAATTGTATGCAATGCAATTTTACAAAACAATTTTTTGAGGATAATCAAGTACCATTTGTCATCAAGGATGTGTTTGAATCAGAAGAAGCTTTAGAAGAAGTGAAAGCTTTAGGCTTCCAATCATTACCAGTAATTGTAGCGGAAGGTATTGAACCATTCTTTGGTTTCCGCCCAGATATTTTAGAAACATTAGTTGGCTAAGAATTTAACATTGAATTTTTAAAACGATTTTTCTGCGTAGCGGAGTGCTACAAATAGAAAAATCGTTTTATTTTTGTTTACAAATTCATCGTTATATGGTTAAGTTAAGGGGAATAAACGATAGGAGGTTCTTATGAGTTTCGAAGTCATTCTTACAAAAGAAACAAGTGCGAAAGTTTCGCATATTGCTACAAAAATTGCAGATTGGTTAAAACAATCTAGCCAGAATCAAGTTATTTATCTTGTACCAGACCACATTAAGTTTTCTGCAGAATTAGAAATGATTCAACAAGTGGGGCAGTTATTACAACAACCACAGAATTCTTATGCTGTGACAAAATTACAAGTATACAGTTTTAAGCGATTAGCTTGGTATTTTTTAAGAGATCATGCTGCACTTCAACGTCCGTCTTTATCCAAGGTTGGAATTTGTATGATATTACAAAAAATATTATCTGAATATCAAGATGAATTAGTGTTATTTAATAAGGAATCTCGTCATAAAGGTTTTATTGAACGTTTATCTGCTGTCATGCAAGAATTTCGTTTAGGAGGAATCGAAGTAGAGGATTTCTCAGAGTGGTTTGAACAGGATTCTTACGAAGAAATTGATCAACGTTTGAAAGAATTTGGCATCATTTATAAACATTATTTAGAATATTTAAAACAAGATTTTGTTCAATCAGAAGATTTATTATGTATATTAGCGCAAGAAATTTCATCTATGGATTTATCAAATACGTATGTTGTGATTGATCAATCGTATCACTTAAATGCGATGGAATTAGAAGTAATTGATGCATTAGTGAAATCGTGCGGAGGAGTAGAGTTTTATACTACTGCAACAACAGATGCTTTTAAACCAAAAGAAACACTAGAATCTAGTTTATTTGATTCCAATCGTCAATTAATTTCTCGCTTACTAAATTGGTTAATGATTGATGAAAGTAATCCTGTTTTAAAAGAATTAAAAGAAGGAAATAACACTTATCATCCTGACTTTTTCGAACTTGAACAATATTGGTTAGAAACAAGTGGGGGACTTGAAACTACTTCAAATCGTACATCACGGAAAATTGAAGCTTTACAATGGACAACTTATGAAGATGAACGTCAAGAAATCCAAGAAACATTAGCAACCATTAAAACATTAGTTGATAGTGGAAAATATCGTTACCAAGATATTCAAATTTTATCGAGAAATTTAGAAGAACAACAAACACTCCTGCAACCTTTATTAGAAACGTATCAAATTCCTTATTTCATGGATTTATCAGATACAATGGAGCATCATCCACTCATTCAAGTACTAGACGCGATTTTTGCTATCCAGAAGCATTTTTGGCGTTATCATGACATAATGAACCTATTAAGAAGTGAATATTGTTTCTGGCCCTTAAATCGAGCAAATATAGTGAATAAGGATGATGAGGAAGTTACGCTAAGAGATGCCTTGATTCAATATCGTCAAACATTAGATGAAACTGAAACAATTATACTAGCTCAAGGCTATGAAGGAAAAGATTGGATTTCAAGTAAAACATGGAATTATCAAGTTGAAAATATTGATGAAGATAGCTTAAGTAGCAGAGAAGTGCTAGTTCATCAACAATTAACACAAGCACAAGAACTACGAGAGCAAATCGTCTCTTTATTAGAACCATTTTATAAAAAATTGGATAAAGTTGAGACAACAAAAGAAGCGATCACTCTCCTATATCAATTATTAGAAAAAATTGGTGTAACGGAAGCATTCTTATACTGGAGAAATCATGCTGCCAATAGTGGAGACATTCAAACAGCTCGTAGACAAGATCAAGTATGGAATGAATTTCTAAAATTATTAGAAGAGTATGTTTATATTTTTGGAGATGAGCCGTTTGATTGGGAAATATTCCAATTATTATTACATACAGGATTTGAACATACACACTATAATATGGCTCCATCTACGTTAGACCAATTAACGTGTACGGGAATTGATTCTGTCCGCTATTCTCCTAAAAAGGTTACATTTGTTATTGGATTATCTCAAGGAGTCCTTCCTAGAATGGAAGAGGAGAGTGGTTTAATTACCGATGAAGAAAGAGAATATTTATTAAGTAAATTAGATAGTGGACGTTTCTTACATCCAACAACGATTCAAAAACAATCCGTAGAGCCATTTTTATTTTATAAAGTGTTAACTTCCGCAACTGAAAAGTTATATTTATCAATGCATCATACAGATAAAGGTACTAAATTAAAACCTTCTAGCTTTGTAGAACGTATTTTAAATAAATTTGAGATTACTACTCAAGATGGCAATCAAAAACAACAAGAACGTTTTGAACAGGGTGATTTTGTAACAATTCATGAATTATTTACAACGTTACTACAAAAACTTCGTCAGTATAAATTCTCAAAAGAAGAAGATATCCCATCGATTTGGCTTACTTTACCACATTTATTAAAACAGGATAAAGATTTCCAAAATCAGTATCACACATTAGTAAACAGTGTATTCCATTTAAATATTGCCAAGCAATTACCAAAAGAATTAGCTGCTGAACTATATGGAAATCATTTATACTTATCGACTTCTCAAGTGGAAACATTTTATAAAGATCCATTTAGTCATTTCTTACAATATGGTTTAAATCTAAGAGAACGTAGAGAGTTCGAGTTAACAGCTGCTGGATCTGGGGAATACTTCCATGAGACATTTGACCAGTTTATTCGTAAAGTTCATGAATTACAGTTAGATATTCGTTCTATTGATAAAACAACAACAGAAACATTATTAAAAGAAATCTTTGATTCTATGAATAAAGATGCAAGATTCCAAATTTTAAATGCATCTCCTAGAATGAATTGGACAAAAGTTTTACTACAAGACACAATTCGACAAACATTAGCTGCAGCATTAATGCAATTGCAACAATTACAAGTAACACCATGGAAAACAGAAGTTGTTTTTGGTGCAAAATCTGATAAGAAAATTGAAATTCCATTGAACGATACACAGTCTTTATTTATTCGTGGGAAAATTGACCGTATTGACCTTTTAGAAACCGAAAAGGGATATCACTTAGGAATTGTCGATTATAAATCTTCAGCACAAAAATTTGATATCAATCGATTACGTTATGGGATTCAATTACAGCTATTAACCTACTTATCAGTCGCTAGAAACATTGTTTCTGACCAATTTAAGAAAACTGTGACGCCTTATGGTGGATTATATATGCATGTTTTTCAACCAATCTTTAATGCTAAAGAGCTGAAATCAGATCCAGATTTTGAAGAAACTCGTCTGAAGAAATATAAATTATCTGGATTATTAACGAATGATTTAGGAGTTCTGCAACAAGTTCAACCTGATTTTGAAGCAGGAGACTCTATTGTATTACCATTTGGCGTTAAGAAAGATGGAGAATACAAGGCAACTAGCCAAGTCTATGCTCCTGATGATATCAATTTATTAATGGACTTTGCTTTCTATCAATTGAAAACTGCTGGAGAAAGAATTTTAAATGGAGAAAATCAAATTGCCCCATTTGATGAATTAAAAGAATATGCAGATTCAGTGAATGGAAAATTCAGTGCAATTTCAATGTTTGATGCAACAAATCCAGAAAATAACTATCAATTTTTAACGAAAATGCCTCTTCAAGAGAACTTAACTTGGATGAGAAATAAAATTGACGGAAAGGAGGAATAGTGGGTGATACCAGTAAAACCAGAGGGTGTACAAGCAACACCTGAACAATGGCAAGCAATTTGGCAAAGAGGCGATCATTTATTAGTTTCTGCTTCTGCCGGATCAGGAAAAACTAAAGTATTAGTCGACCGAATTATGGGATATATCGAAGATGGAGTTAATATTGATTCATTATTAATTGTGACTTTTACTGAAGCTGCTGCAAAAGAAATGAAAGAACGTCTGCGTACTAATTTAGAAAAAGCAATTACAAAAGAAATAGATATTACTAAGAAGCATATGTATATCAAACAACTAAGTTTATTACCAAATGCTACAATTTCTACCATTCATAGTTTCTGTATGAAAGTTATTCGTCGTTATTTCTATTTAAGTCAGTTAGACCCTGTATTTTCACTATTAAATGAAGTAGAGGGGACTTTATTAAAAGAAAAAGTATGGCGAAACATACAAGATGAATTATTAGAAGAACATTCTTGGATGGATGGTTTAATGCGCTATTTTTCTAGCGATCGTAATGATGATGGATTTACAACATTAGTTTATCAACTATATGATTTTTCACGTTCAAAACCAAATCCAAAACAATGGATTTCTTCTTTAGCAGATTTATATGAAACAAAGGATGAATATGGTGAAATTCCTATTATAAAGGATCAATTTGCACCTTATATTATCGAAGAATTAAAGTATTTAGTTTCTGCCTATGATGAATTAATTAAATTAGCTGAAGTAACTGGATTTGAAAAGTGTAAAGATGTGGTTGAAGCTGATGCTCAAAAAATCCAAGAAGTGTATGCAGCATTTGCAAGTGGTAATTACACTGCAGCCAATACATTAGCTCAAGAGGTGAAGTTTGACCGTTTCCCAACTGTTCCTAAAAAAGATGAAATTACAGATAGAGAAGCAGTACAGGCCATTAAACGTAAAAGAGATAGCTTAAAGAAACATTGGGAAGATCAAGTATTAGCAACTGCATTTTTCGAGTCACCTGAAGTTCAAATGAAGCATTTAAGAGAAATATATCCGATGATGTTGCATTTATCTCAAGTTGTCTTGAAATTCTATGAAGCTTTCCAATTAGAAAAGAAAACCTCTAATAAAATTGACTTCTCTGACTTAGAACATGATACATTATCCATTCTTTCTACTGAGAAAAATGGAGTTCTAATTGCTAAAAAATATTATCAAGATTTATTTACCGAAGTTTTAATTGATGAATATCAAGACGTAAACCGTGTTCAAGAAGCCATTTTAACAAGTGTGGCTAAAGAGAATAATCTCTTCATGGTAGGAGACGTGAAACAATCGATTTATGCCTTTCGTTTAGCAGATCCATCTTTATTTAGAGATAAATATGAAGCCTATGCAGATGAAAATGGTGGTAAACGAATTATTTTAGCTGAAAACTTCCGTTCTAGAGATCAAGTATTGTCGTTTACCAACTTAATTTTTAGACAAATTATGGACCATGAATTAGGTCAAATTGACTATGACGATGATGCCGCTCTAAAAACTGGAAACATAAATTATTCAAAAGACACGGATAAATTTAGCGAATGCTATATTATTCAAAATTCTAATTTGAACGATGAGGAAGAAGAAACATCTGAATTAGAGACAGAAAGTATGATTGATAGTTCAGCTACTGCAGAAGTTCATTTTATTGCGGGTAAAATTAAAGAATTGATGGCTAATCAATTTGAAATAATGCATGAAGAAAGTACAAAGGAAAACCCGAAAAAACGACCAATACAATATAAAGATATTGTTATTTTAGCTCCAACAAAGGCTAATAATGGATTAATTGAAGAAATTTTTACTCAATATCAAATTCCTGTTTTAGTGCAAAAAAATCTTCAATATTTTAAACGAACAGAAATTGCCATTATGATGTCTGCTCTAAAAATTATTGATAATCCTACTCAAGATATTCCATTTGTTGCAGTATTACGTTCAGGAATCGTTGGATTAGATGAAATAGCATTGGCTCATATTCGTAAAAACAATAAATCTTGTTCGTTTTACGAAGCTTGCGTACAATTTGTGGAGCATTTTAAATTAGAAGAAGTAACTTATTACGATAGTACTCAACAACAGCAATTAAAAGAACGTATAAAATTATTCTTAGAACAGTTAGAATCTTGGCGAGATATTGCGAACCATCAATCCATTAGTACGCTTATTTGGCAAATTTATATGGATACGAACTATTTAACATATGTACATGGTCAATCTGTTGGACAACAACGTGTCTTGAATTTACATGCCTTGTATAAGTATGCAAAAGATTTCGAAGATTCTAGCTTTAAAGGTTTGCGTAATTTTGTTCGATTTATTCAACAAATGCAGTATAAAAAACAAGATTTAGAAGAACCTACTCAAATTTCTGATGAAGAAGATGCAGTACGTGTCATGACGATCCATGCTAGTAAGGGATTAGAATATCCAGTTGTATTTTTAATGAATGCTGGAAAGAAATTTAACCAACAAGATATTCGTCAACAAGCCATTCGTAGTGATGAATTAGGAGTAGGCGTTAAATATTTACAACTTCCTGAAAGAATTCAATGGACAACTATTCCATATGTAATGGCTTATAAAGCAGAGAAAAATAAATTACTATCTGAAGAAATGAGAAAATTATACGTAGCAATGACTCGTGCACGTGAAAAACTCATTATTGTCGGTTCTTTAAAGGATTTTGAAAAATTTAAAGAAGAACATTCTATGATAGATGAATTGAATGAAGAAGTATTACCATTTGCGCTTCGTTATCATGTTGATAATTATTTAACTTGGATTTTAATGGCTACAATGAGAAAACAAGAGAAAGTTCCATTTCATCAAGAAGTGATTGAATTTGAACAAATTAAAAAGAATGCTCTCAATTGGATACAAGAAACTGAAACAGTTTCTATGAATGAAGAAGAGTGGTTACAAAAGAAACCAGTAGAGAATACAGTTAAAAATCTTCCAAAACTACTAGAAGAATTAAAACAAACATATCCTTATATATTAGCATCAACAACTGCAAGTTATCAAAGTGTATCTGAAATTAAACGGATGAATGAAGAACCAGATGTGAACCAATTACCTCATTTAGAAGAACAAACTCAACAAACAGATAAACCTGTTCAACAATATGTTTATTTAACGTCTGAATTAACGAAACCAAGCTTTATAGAGTCTAAACAAAAAGTTTCAGCTGCAGAACGTGGAAGCGGTTTACATTTATTAATGCAAAAATTGGACTTAACCAAGGAAATTACACCTGAATTCATTCAGGAAACAATTCAACAATTAGTTGAGACACAATTCTTAGAAAAAGAAGTTGCTGCAGTGATTCCAGTTGACCAAGTTTATCATTTCTTCCAAAGTGAATTTGGACAATGGATACAGGAACATCAAACATTATTAAACCGTGAACAAGCATTTTCGCATGTTGTAACAGCAAAACGAATCTTTAAACATTTACCAGATAATGAAGATTCGATGTTGATTCACGGGATTATAGACGGATTTGTGGAATTAGATGATGAGATTATTTTATTTGATTATAAGACAGATCATGTGGTTCCGACACAAAAAGGAATCCAGAAAGTCGTTGATAAGTATAAACAGCAATTGAATTTATATGCTGAAGCATTAGAAACCAGTTATCAAAAGAAAGTTACAAAACGTATGTTATGTTTATTATCGATTGGTCAATCCATTGATATTTCTAATGTTTAATGCCATGGTAAAAGGACGTTCGTGAGGAGCGTCCTTTTATGTTAGTTTGGATGGTGGTGGAGGATTGGAATAATTTTATATAGGTAACTTTTTTTAATATATATTATGTAAACCTAGATATCGTTCAAAATATTCCTTTGTTGTATCAAGTACGCCAGCAGCCAGCTAAAGCTGTCTCATGGCTAAAATTTGAGCCTTGGTCTCAAATTTTGCTGTAAAAGAATCCTCTGGATTCTTTTACTTTTGATACTACAAAAAATATTTCTCACTTTTAACGTTATCCATTATAACTTTAGCTACGGTATCCATTATTTCTCACTTTTTACGTAATCAGTTAAGAACTTCTGATACTGTGCCAAATATTTACCTTATATGTACGATAGCTTGCTTAATTTTGGGGTTAATCGTATAATGTGTTTTGTATTTTATTTGTTAAAGGATGGTTTTGGATGAAATTTAATGAGGAAAGTCCTTTTTGGCGTTTTGCTACGATGTTGGCGGACTTTATTTTGTTGAACTTATTAGTGATTGTAATTAGTATTCCTATTGTTACGATTGGGCCTGTGTTAGCGGCTTTGTTTTATACAATGATGAAGTTTTCTGAAAATGAATATGGTTATTTAGTGAAAACGTTCTGGAATGAATTGAAACATCTTTTCTTTGTACGAGTTGCTGTTTCTTTAATTTATACAGCAATCATTGCAGCAACTGTATATGTAATTCAATTTTGGTATAGTTTCCAAAATATTTTTGGTATGATGTTAGCCATAATTTTCTTTTTATTCTTATGTATGACGATCACAGCCATGTTGATTTCATTAGCAAGAACTCAGTATTTTGGTACGATTAAGAATTATATTCGTGATGGATATTTATTTATTTTTATTTCTTTAAAAGAAGCTGTTGCTATTTTAGCAATTCCAGTTCTTTTAATTGGCTTTAGTATTTTTCAAGAAACGGTTTTATATTTCATGGGAATTATCGGAATTTCATTAATGGGATATGCTTTAGCACCATTGTTTCATAAAATGTTTTCAAAAGTAGAAAAAAAGCATGAAGTTTAATCCTTCATGCTTTTTGTTTTATCCTCGTGCTAAGTGAGTACGAATTTTCGTTGACAAATATTCAATCACTAATACTAATACAATTAATCCGCATAGGATAGCCCCTACTTCATGCCATTTATAGGCTGTCATCGCAAAGATTAATGGAGCACCGATACCACCGGCACCTACCATCCCTAAAACAGTTGCATCTCTTAAGTTCATATCAAAACGATAAATGACTGTAGAAATGAATGCAGGAATTAGTTGTGGTAAAATCCCAAAACGAATTTTTTGATAGAAATTACATCCACTAGCATCTAATGATTCCAAAATCTTATAATCTAAGTCTTCAATTGCTTCAATATACAATTTAGAAATCATCCCAATGGATGCTACTGACATTGTAAGTAATCCTGTAAAAGCACCTGGGCCTGTTACACGAATAAACATTAACCCATAAATTAATGTTGGAACAGTACGAATTGCCATAATGGCTGTACGTCCAATTACTGCTACCGGTTTTGGTACGATATTAGTTGCTGAAATAAATGAAAATGGAATAGCTAAAATAGCACCCACTAATGTTCCTAGAAATGCAATCGAAATTGTTTCTAATAATAAATATGGAACACCTTTTGTTGTAAAGTTTAATAATAACGATGTTTCAGGAGTTACAATTCCTTGTAAAATACTTTGAGAAATTTGTAATCCATTTTCTGGAATTTTACTTAATTCAATCGTAGATCCAGACCACGCAAAAATAATAATAAATAAGAATAAAACGCCTAATTGAACAATCCATGTACGAGGAGCTTTTTCATATTGTTTTAATACTGCTTCATTCATGTGTTTAACTCCCCTTCTATGTTAATTTCGTACGTAAGTAGTAACTTACCGATTCAATAATAACTACGGTAAAGAATAATGTCACTAAAATCATTCCTACATTACCATATTCACGCCAACCAAGATTTTCATTTAAAATAATCCCGATACCACCGGCACCAACATAACCTAAAATTGACGCATAACGAACATTTCCTTCAAAGCAGTATAATGAGCTAGCTAAGTAAGTTGGTAAAATTTGAGGAATAATCGCACTTGTAAATGCTTGACCTTTTGTTGCGCCTAAAGCTTCAGCTGCTTCAAAAGCTCCCATATCTACTGTTTCAATTTGTTCGTATAATTGTTTACCACAGTATGCAAAAGTATAAGTCGCAATAGCAAATGTACCTGCCATTGTTCCTAATCCAAAGATATAAGTTGCAATTAAGGCAGTTACAAGAGTTGGTAATGTACGAACCACACTTAAAAATAAACGACTTAAACTAATAATCCATTTACTTTTTACAATATTACTTGATGCAACAATCGCAAACGGAATAACTAAAATAGAGCCTAATAATGATCCTAATAATGACATTTTAATCGTATCAATTAATGGTTGCCAAATATTACTTGAATATTCCCAAGCTGGTGGAAACATACGACCGATAATAACAAAGAATTGAACACCACGTTGTAAAATAGTGTGTAAATTAAAACCTGTTACTTTACCAGAATAGTACATGGCAATTAATAACCCGATGATAACAAAAATCGTTTTTGATTTTGGTTCTTTTACAGTTGTACCATTTTTTAAAGTAAATTCTTTTGAAGCGAAGAGTTTATTATCCTTCATGTAACTCCTCCGCCTTTCCTTTATAGATTAAATCTAATACTTCTTTCGTTACTTGGCTACTTGGACCATCATAAACAATTTCTCCATCACGAATACCGATAATACGATCTGCATATTCTAAAGCTAATTCTACATGGTGGATATTTAGTAAAATAGAAATATTTAATTCTTGATTAATTTTTCTAAAGTCTTCCATTACACGTTTAGCTGTAATTGGGTCTAATGCTGCAACTGGTTCATCTGCTAAAATAATTTCAGGATTTTGGGCTAAAGTTCTTGCTAATGCAACACGTTGTTGTTGTCCCCCTGATAATTGGTCTGCACGGATAAATGCTTTATCAACAATCCCCACTTTATCTAAAGCTTCTAAAGCGTGTAATTTTTCTTCTTTTGTATAAATTCCAAATAATGAACGAACAAATGGAATATCTGGAACAATTGAAGTTAATACGTTTTTAATAACTGTTGTTCTTGTTACTAAGTTAAATGATTGGAAAATCATCCCTACTTTATTTCTACGGAATTTACGAAGAGATTTACCTTTTAATGAAGATACATTCGTACCATCTACTGTTAATGTTCCTTCTGTAATTTCAATCATACGGTTAATCGTACGAATTAATGTAGATTTACCAGCTCCTGATAAACCAATGATTGAAACAAATTCTCCTTGTTCAATTTCTAAATTAATATTTTTTAACCCTTTAACACCATTTGGATAGGTTTTTGAAACATTTTCAAATTTAATCATAATCTGTCCTCTTTCTCAAAAAAAGGGTCAGGATTTGCTCCTAACCCTCATTTGATCATCATTTCTTGTCTTACTTAGCTGCTTTTAATTTTTTTAGAACTTTTTGTGCTTCACGTTCTTTATCATAGTCAGCTGAATTAGCTTTCTTGTATCCTGAATGAGAGTAAATTTTAATGACTTCTTTACCTTCATCTGTACCAGCTAATTTAATCATCGCATTTGCGAAAGCTTCTTTAAACGCATCGTCTACAATTGGTGAAGATTTACTTACTGAAATTGTGTCATTATAAATATCTGGAGTTACACCAACAACATTTGTTTCTTTCCAAATTTCTTCAGAACGACCATACTCACTAGTCCATTTCTTAGCATAGTCATTACGTAAGTCAGCATAACCAACCATAATATCAATTTGTCCAGAAGCTAAACGAGCTGCTGATGAAGCGTAAGAATCAGATTGAACAACATTTTGTAAATCTGAGATATTCTTACCGAATTTATCTTGTAGCCATAATGTAGGATAGATATATCCTGAAGATGATGAAGTTCCTAAAACTCCCCAGTTTGCTGAATTTAAGTCTTCCCAAGAGATATCTTGTCCACTGTTTACTTTTTCAGCAATTGCTTTCCCTTTTTCAGTAGGACCAGCAATAATTAATCCTTTATATGAAGTAACTTGCTCACTAGAACGTTTTGATTCTTTACCATCGTTCCAATCTTTTGCATTAGAAGAATTTTTTTCTAATCCAGAACGTGTTGCTGTTAATAAAACATCAACTTCTTTATCGAATAACACATAAGTACCACCAGGAATGAAACCAACATCTGCAGTTCCAGATGCTAATGCTTCCCCAACAGCATCGAAGCTTGTACCAACATTGATATCAACATTGTTTACAGTATATCCTTCTGCTGCTAATTCCTTTTTCAATAATTCTTTCAATGGTTCAGTAGCTGTCACAATTGCTTCTGGATCACGTGAAGGTACAAAAGCCACTTTCAAAGTATCAATTGTTTTTGAGCCTTTTCCTTTAGATGAGCTAGAATCACTTGATTGACTAGAACAAGCTGCAAGTAAAGCTGCTGCTGATACTCCAAGTGCTAATTTTGACCAAAAAGATTTCTTCATAAAATATATCCCCCTAAGATATGTTTTCTACAAGATTGAAACTCTCAACCTCAATTACAATCATACAAAATACGAACGATAATTACAAGAGATTTCTATTGAAAAATACATTTTTTAACGAATTTTCATAAAATAAATTCATTTTCTAATTATGAAAACGTGTAAAACACGAACGTTATACTGATGAAAGCAGAAAAATCAAATAATTGCTAAATAATGAATCAAATAATTATTCGAAAACAATAATAATAACCGAACGTTTTTAATATTAACGTTCGGTTATTTTCGTTCTAATTTGAAAATCTATTTTGACCCTTTAGTTCTTCAGAATCTATTAAAAATACTGCAGATATAGTTGCAAGGTCGCCAGCAGCCTCGCTATGCGAGTCTCATGGCTAAACATCGAGCCTAGGTCTCGATGTTTCCCTGCAATACAAGTAGCTAATGCTACTTGTATTGCTTTTGCTGCTATTGAGTATTTTTAATAGATTCTGAATCTGTACGTAAAATATCTATTCTCTTATTTTGAGTCATAATAGCGATGCGCAAAATCTACACATTCTTTCATATCGAATAAATATACATTGCCTTCGTTGATTTTAATGTGATTAACAGTATACTGTTCCATAAAGTTTTTTTGAATTTCTAAGTAGTCATCATATATATCCAATTCAATATTTTTAAACGAAATCCATTTCTCTCCGTCTTCTGTTAATATTTTACTCTTTTCTTGAATGACTTCACGATTCAATCGATTTTCAGCTAAATGAAGTGACGTATTGGTTTCAAAATCAGTTCCAATCATTAATACTTTAGCTCCAGTGGAATACAGTCTTCCTAATGGTGATTCGTCTCCAAATGGAAAATCAATTGAATCGTGTCCAATAATTTCATTAGCCTTCTCTACTATTGCAGTAAAAGAATACATAGGATGATTACTCCGAATAGAATTAGGCAAAATACCAATAAAATGACTAAAAGCGCCCATAGCCTTACTATACGATAAATCCTTTGAATAAACAGGCATAGCATCACGAATTACATCATGCCACTCTTCTGGAACTGGTGGATATTGCCAACTAGCTGGATCAGAAATTTCAACCGTTTGAGAAGGCACAACAATCGTTCCCTTCTCACCGATAACTTCCTTTAACGCCAAATACAAAGCTTCCGCTCCACCAACCACATACCCTAATGAAGATAAAGAAGCATGAACTAATAAAGTATCTCCACTTTTAATTCCTAACTGAGAAAACTTATGTATTAAAACCTCTTTCGTAATTGGCGTAAAATTTTTATCAATAGACTTTTGCATATAAGAATACAACTATCTCACTCTCCCTTTTACGTATCGTTATCCTTATTTTAAACTGTTAGAAACTAAAAATAAATAGGATTCAGAATACATAGAAAATACTCCATAGTAGCAAAAGCAATAAAAGTAGCGATAGTTACTTTTATTGCAGGGAAAGTTCGAGACTACAGGCTCGAACTTTAGCCATGAGACTTGCAAAGCAAGGCTGCTGGCGATCTTGCTACTATATCAACAGTATTTTCAATGTATACTGAATCCGTACGTAAAAAACATCCCTAGATTACTCTAAGGATGTTACATTAAATTCTTCAATTATTTTTCTGGGAAATATGAACGTAAGAATTTGTTAGCGAAATGAATATCCTCTAACCAATTTTCTTGTCCAACATACCAGAATTCACCAGTGAAACGACGAACACCAATTGATAAGAAAGTGTCCACCATTCTCTTAAAGTCAATTTGTCCTGTTCCAAAAGGAATTTCACGATAATGTCCAGGAATTGTTTCTTTTAAGTGAGCAGCCACAATATGACCTTTCCCTAATTCGATATCTTCATAAACATTTTTTGCACCAGGTTCTAAAGAAGCATTTTTTAAGTTTCCTGAATCTGGATAAACTTGTAGATAAGGTGAATCTACTAAGTTTACAAAACGCATTGATTTTTCCACTGTATTCATAAATGGAGTTTCCATTGTTTCGAATCCTAAAACGATACCTTTTTGAGCTGCTAATAAAGTAGCTTTTTTCAAATTATCGATAAAGAATTCTAATGTATCCGCATCTCCTTCTTCATAGTATACATCATAACCAGCTAATTGAATGACACGAATTCCTAAGTCATCTGCTAATTCAATCGCTTTTTCCATGATTTCCATACTACGTTCACGTATAGATGCGTCATGTGATCCAAATGGATATTTACGATGTCCACTTAAACACATTGAACGAATAGATACGCCTGTTTCGTACATTGTTTGAACAAGTTCAAGACGTTCTTCTTTCGTCCACTCTAAACGAGCTAATTTTTCATCAGTTTCATCCACACTCATTTCTAAGAAATCGAATCCTGTAGCTTTAACTGTTTCTAACTTTTCTTTGAATGATAATGTGTTTGGCATTGATTTTTCATATAGTCCTAATTCGTACATGCTTAACTCCTACCCTTGTCCATAGTATGCATTGGCACCATGTTTACGTAAATAGTGCTTGTCTAAAATTGTTTGAGACATTGGTTGTAAGTTTGGATTTAATACTAAGTTATGCCAAGCCATATTAGCAACTTGTTCTAAAACAGTAATGTTATGAACTGCATCAAAAGCATCTTTACCCCAAGCAAATGGTCCATGGTTGAATACTAATACACCAGGAATTGCATTTGGATCTTTGTCTTTAAATGTTTCAACAATAACTTTACCTGTTTCTAACTCGTAAGCTCCTTTGATTTCTGCATCAGTCATTGCACGAGTACATGGGATTGTTCCATAGAAGTAGTCCCCTTGTGTTGTACCAAATGCAGGAATTTCTTGACCATTTTGAGCCATTGTAGTTGCCCAAGTTGAGTGAGTATGAACTACCCCTTTAACATCTGGGAAATTACGGTAAATTTCTAAGTGAGTATCTAAATCAGAAGATGGTTTTAAAGCTCCTTCAATTTTATTTCCATCGATATCTACAATAACGATATCTTCTGCTTTCATTACATCATAATCTACCCCTGAAGGTTTAATAGCGATCACGCCAGCTTCACGGTCGTATTCTGAAACATTACCCCAAGTAAATAATACTAAATTATGTTTAGGTAATAATAAGTTTGCTTCAAGAACACGTTGTTTTAACGCTTCATATGCCATGCTAAAAAGACTCCTTTTTATTAAAGCTCTAAAGCTGCTGAAATTTTTTCAGTCATTTCTTTTTCTGATAATAAGTTTTGTAAACCAACAATTTTAGTGTTTGGTAAATCTAATCCGTCGAAGATTTCTAATAATGCTTGAGAAACAACTACCATGTCATAGCTTTTAGCTGATGATTTTGCTTCTGATACTGCACAGTGATGTACTTCCAATGGAATATTTAATTTACGGAATACGTTTGTTAATTTCATTTTAATAATTTGGCTTGATCCCATTCCACTTCCACATGCTGCTAATACTTTCATTGATATCTCTCCTTTAGAATTTGATAACGGGTAAGTCATTCTTACCCGTTACCTATTTTATAATAAATTTTTTCTAATTAAAACTAATTAAGCTTGTTTATTTTCTAAATATGTTTCGTAATCTTCTGCAATTGTAAAGTAATGTTCTTTGTTACGACTGTATTGTAATTGAGGGATTGCTAAAAGAATAATTAATACGATACCTAATCCAATGTATTGGAAGTGTTGCATTAAGAATCCAAATCCTACCCATACTGTATCCCAGTCGAAGTTACCATGCCATCCACCAAATGCTGCTAAACCGAATGCTCCAGCAGCAATAGCACCACCAAGAACTTGAATCACACCTGATAAGAATGACATAACTGAAGCAGCACGTAAACCACCTTTGTGGTTAGCATATACTGCAAATGTTGCGTTGTCGAAGAATACAGGAACGAAACCTGTAATGATTAATACTGGAGATTTAAACACGATTAATCCTAAGATTGCTACTACTTGTCCTAAAACCCCGAATAAGAAACCAACTGTTACAGCGTTTGGTGAACCAAATCCGTATACAGCAGCACAGTCAACGGCTGGCATAGAACCTGGTAATAATTTGTTAGAGATACCTTGGAACGCTTCTGATAACTCAGCAACGAATAAACGAACCCCTAATTGTAAAATTTGTACATATACTGTAAATGTTAAAGCAATTTGTAAAATATAGAAGAAGAAGTTGTCGCCTTCTTTTAATGTAGCCATTTTGAATTTAGAAGCCATCACTACGATTTCTTGACCGTTTACGCCTACTAAGTAATCTTTACCTAATACTAATAAGATAGCTCCGAAGAATACTACCATTAAGATAGAAGTTGCTACGATTGATTCTTTAAAGATTGATAAGAATCCTGGTAATTCTAAATCTTCAATTTTCTTGTCGTTTTTACCAGAGAATTTGTGTGCAAATTTGTCTACTAACCAAACCCCAAACATTTGTTGGTGACCAATTGCGAATCCGCCACCTTCTGTTAATTCTTGAGTTGCTTCTACAGTTAAGTTAGCTGCTACTGCCCAATAAACCCCTAATACGATACCTAATAAAACAACAAATTGTAATTGTTGTACATTGTCACCTAAAGCTAATGCCATTAACCAAGTAGCTGTAGCTGATTGTTGTACCATGATATGACCAGTGATGAAAACAGTACGTACTTTAGTTAATTTACGGAAAATTACAAGTGCTAAGTTAGTTAAGAATGCTACTAAAAGTACTTGTACTGTTAAACCAGTTGCATGACCAGCTTGTTTTAAAGCTGCTTCTGCTGCTGCTTGACCAAAATATGGGTCAATAACTGCTGCTTGTAAACCGAAACGGTCACCTAATGCTGCTAATACTGGACGGAAGTTTGAAACTAATCCACCAGCCGCTACGTTTAAGATCATATAACCAACAACTGCTTTAATAAAACCAGCTAATGCGTCATACCATTTACGACCTAATAATAAGTAACCTACTAATACAATTAAACCTACAAAGTATTGAGGTTTAGTAAAAATGTTTGTATAGAAAAATTGCCAAAAACCAAATAAGAATTCCATATTATTCACCTATTCCTTGTAAAATATTTTCTAGATCTTCTTTTGAACG
Organism: uncultured Granulicatella sp.; assembly: GCF_963516875.1. Lineage (GTDB taxonomy): Bacteria > Bacillota > Bacilli > Lactobacillales > Aerococcaceae > Granulicatella. Next base: position 129,954 of record NZ_CAUQCL010000003.1, read on the forward strand.
TGCATTAACAAAAGCATTGATGATATTTTCATCTTCAACTAATGTTACAAGTTCTGATAAATTGCCTAAATGTTTTTCATTGTCAGTTGAAGCTAAAACAAAGAATAAACGAGGTTTATATTCAGAACTAGGTCCGAAGTCAACTGCCTCTTCAACGTTCATGAAGGCAACCGCTGTTTCGTTAACACCTTTTCCTTCTTGTGCATGTGGAATGCAAATTTCTGGTGCGATTACAATGTATGGACCAAATTCATGAACATTATTAATAATGTAACCTGAATAGTCAGCTGTAATAATGTTTTGGTCTAACAATGGTTGACACGCTGTGCGAATCGCATCTTCCCAAGAAGAAAAACCTTTTTGGAAACTAAAACGATTGTTTTGAATAATTTCTTTTAACACTGATAAAACTCCTTTTTGACGATTTTAGTTAAGAAATCGTATTCATCCATAGTTTAAGATTTGACCGTTACCGTAGTAACGGTCAATCGGATGTTGATATTATAAGAATGATGGGAATGGTACGTCGTTTTCTACTGAGAATACGTCGTCAAATCCACGGTAGAAGTTAAATTCTAATTTATCTTTATCTGTTGGATAAGTGTATTTACCACCTACTTGCCAAATGAATGGTTTGAATTTATATTCTAAGCGATCTTTTTTGAATTTCCAGATTTCTGTAATTTCTTTAGGATCTGCTTGGAAGTTAGCCCAGATATCATAGTGAACTGGAATAACAACTTTAGCGTTTAATGATTCAGCCATACGTAACATATCAACTGAAGTTACTTTATCTGTGATACCACGAGGGTTTTCACCGTACGCTCCTAAGCACACATCGATTTCATGTTCGTTACCATGTTTAGCAAACATGTTTGAGTAGTGAGAGTCACCAGCATGGTATAAGTTACCACCACTTGTTTTGAATAAGTAGTTAACTGCGATTTCGTCCATATCTTGAGGCATTTTACCTTTTAATACTTCGCCATCTTTAGCAGTTACTAAAGCTGTACGGTCAAATGCTTCTAAAGCTACGATTTCGATATCTTTAATTTTCACTGAGTCTCCTGGATGTACAACGATTGTACGTTCAGCTGGAACTCCCCAACCTAACCAAGTGTTTACTACTTCTTGTGGTCCAACGAATTTAGCTTCTGGACAGTTGTTCGCAACTGCTGCTGCTGTATTGATATCTAAGTGGTCTGAGTGAATATGAGTTACTACTAAAGCATCTACATTTTTCACTTCAAATGGATCGATAACAAATGGTTGTGTACGTAAGTTTGGTTGTAAGTTTTGGCAACCGCTCATACGTTGCATTTGGTGTCCAGTTTTCATTTTTCCGTTTCCGTGGCTACGTTTACCAGTTCCACACCATAAGTCACATAGGATATTAGTGTTTTTTTCTGATTTTAACCAGATACCTGTACATCCTAACCACCACATAGCAAATGTTCCTGGTTTAACTTCCTCACGTTCGATTTCTTCGTTTAACCATGTACCCCATTCTGGGAATGTTGATAGAATCCATGATTCTTTTGTTACATCTTTAATGTTTGCCATTATTCTTTCTTTCCTTCCTTGAGATTAGCCCCAAATTCTTCTAATTTCTTCTTTAAATTCACGAGCTGATTGTGCAGGATTTTCTGTAGCATAAATTCCACGTCCAGCAATGAATGTATAAATATCGATACCTTCGAATACTTTCAATGTATCTTTTGTTAATCCACCAGTTGCAGAAACTTTGAATCCCATCTCAATTAAACGTTTGATTTTGTTCAAGTCACTTTCTGTCCAAGTTGCTCCAGCGAATAGAGCATCACGACTTTGGTGATAGATGACTTGGTCGATACCAGCTTCACGCCATTGCTCTGCTTGTTCAAATGTCCAATCACCATATAATTCTACTTGTAAAGTGCCAATTTCTTTTTGAGCAGCTTTCATTGTAGGAATGGTAGCACAGCAAATGACAGTCATCCAGTCGGCACCAGCATCTTTACAGTTTTTAGCAACTGTTGATCCAGCATCGGCACATTTTGTATCTGCAATGACAACTTTATCAGGGAATACATTACGTAAGCATTTAATTGCTTTGTCCCCTTCATTCAAGATTAAAATTGTACCAGCTTCGATAATGTCTACTTCATTACCAACAGCAAGTGCATCTTTTAACGCATCTTCGATACGTAAATGGTCTAATGCAACTTGTAAATTTGGAATTGCCATTTTGTCATTCTCCTTTTCTCTCTCAGGGCTTTTGCCACACAAAAATTTGAAACAATCATAAACTTTAAGACGTCTCTTAAATAATGATTATTTCATAACTACTAGTAATTATTCATGTAAATATTATAATATAAAACGTTTTCTACAACAATGTTTCTCAGTTAACTAATCTTTTATTAAGTTTTATGAACGTTTTCATTTTTATGATTTTTTTGATAAAATCCTTTATTTATAAGATTTCTTTAAGATTATTTGTAAAATATTTATCGAAAATCTTGCAAAATACAACTTTCTACTTCATACTGTTTGAGTAATCTATTTTTTAAGGAGTTTCATATGATTTATAAAGTTACGATATTTATTGTACGTATATTACTGATATTATTAAATGGGTTTTCAAAGGTAATGGGGCGTGAGAATTTGCCTGTAGATACGGGTTATGTGATTGTTGCTCCGCATCGTTCTTGGTTAGATCCTGTTCTAATAGCCATTGCGGTTTATCCGAAGTCTTTAGTGTTGATGGCAAAGCAAGAGTTATTTAAGCCTAAGCCATTTGGTTGGTTTATCCGTCAGTTAGGAGCGTTTCCTGTGAATCGTGAGAAGCCTGGTCCGAGTGCGATTAAGCATCCGGTTACTCAGATTAAGGAACATCAGAAAGCTCTAGTGATTTTCCCAACGGGTACTCGCTACTCTAATGAAATGAAAGGTGGGGCTGTAACGATTGCTCGTATGGCAAAAGCTCCGATTGTACCAATCGTTTATCAAGGTCCTTTTACTTTTATGAACATTTTGAAACGTCAAAAGATGTTTGTAAAAATTGGGGAACCAATTCATTTACCAGAGGGACGTTTATCTAAGGAAGAATTAGCGCAATATGATGAATTGTTAATTCAAAAATTCGATGAATTGGATAAAGAGATTAATCCTAATTTTGTATACGTGATTCCTGAGAAGAAACGTAAATAGGAATTGACTTCTAATAAAATAAAAGCAAGAACTTCCACTCTTACAGTGAGGACGGCAGCAGCCCCTGCGGGTCTCATGCCTAAAAATCGAGCCTCGGTCTCAATTTTTCCTTTGTAATAATCATGTCTGATTATTACTGCCACTGTAGAGTGGAATTCTTGCTTTTTTTAGGGCGTATAATGCGTTTCTTAACGTTCATCTTTAATGTGATGCTTCTTAAATAATTCTTCTATTTCTTTCGCATCTCTGACTACTCTTACATTAGATATATCTTCTAAATGAAATTTTCCATTATTTTCAAGGGCATGCACAAGACTGTCTATTGATTCTTTATTAAACATTTTTGTTGTTACAAAACTATTTGTCGCCATGATAATATACTTCCTTTAATTTTATTCTTTAAAAATTAACCTAAAAAATCTGGATCATTTAATAATTCTAAAGTTCTATGATACGCTTTTTCATACATTTGCATATGGTTAGCTAAAGCTTCTTCGTATCCTTCTTTTGCTATTTCGAGGAATGCGTATGCTATTTTTAGATTCGTTTGTAAAATACCATCTTTCATATGTGCTTGTCCTAATGTTAAGCATAAACTTGGATAGTGTAGTAGAAACTCATGATTTTTAATATCGTATACATCATATTCTTTACTACCTATTAATTCAAATACAGCATTTTTGAAATAAAAAATTGCTCTTTCGTCATCTTTATATCCCAATTTATCACTTTGAAAAATGCTCCCTAGTTTATAAAGTGCATCAATATTTCCCATTGAAGCGGCAATTTCAAAATACGTAATAGCTAAATTGATATTTCGTTCAATTGCTCGTCCATAAAGATAACAATATCCTAGATTAGCAATTGCTTGTGTTTCACCCAGTGTGGCTGCAATTCGATAATATTCCACCGCTTCTTGGTATTCTTCTCTCGAATAAGCTCTAGCTCCTTTATCTGTAAAATATTCTGCATCATCATTATAAAGTGCTTGTTTATCTGTCTGTGTTAACTGAAACATTGTTCCGCCTCTTCTCTAAACTTTTATCATCTAAACTCATTATATCACAAAGTGTAAGAATGAGTTTATATTTAGATATCTGACGACACAATCAACTATATAAAAACAAGAATTACCATTCTACAGTGGCTGTGATAATCAAGTATGGTTATCACTAAGGAAAATTTGAGACCTAGGCTCAAATTTTAGGCATGAGACCGTAGGGCTGCTGCCGTCCTCACTGTGGCAATGGTAATTCTTGTTTTTAATTGTACGTGAAATAATCTTTTCATTTTAAATTAATTCGTAGTTTCATTATAATAAAGAAAACTAAAAGGAGATGGTTTAAATGCAAAATAATTTTGTTGAATTTGAAATTGAGATTGATTCAACTTTAAAAGAAGAAGCAACTAAAGTACTTTCTAAACAAGGTCTTGATTTAAATACTGCTATTAATATGTTCTTTGACTATTGTGCTTCACATGGTAAATTACCTACTGCAGTAGAACAACAATTACCATTCTACAGTGCCAGTGATAATCAAATATGATTATCACAAAGGAAAAATCGAGACCAAGGCTCGAATTTTAGGCATGAGACCGTAGGGCTGCTGCCGTCCTCACTGTAGCAATGGTAATTCTTGCTTTTTTTGACGTAAAAAAAGAGCAGACATGGTCTACTCTTCTACTGAATTATTTTTTAGCATTTTTCTTTGCTTGTGCTTTCATTGAAGCAGCAATTTGACGAACTTTTTGTTCGGATGGTTTTTGACCCATTTGAGTCATCATACTACGAATCATACTTTCATCAAATGGAGGATTTTCTAGAAAGTAATTCATCATTGTTTTACGTGCAATAAAGAATCCACCGATTGCTCCTAAGATAGCAGCTACAACGACGATTAAAATCCATACACTTGTACTCATGTAAGTTCTCTCCCTTCATTGATCTACATTGCTATTGTACTAAATTATAACAATAATGAAAAGGCTTTTTGAAAATTTTGTAAAATTTGTACTTTTCTTCGTTAAGTTTACAGTATATTTCATAATCCTTCTTCATCCATAATAATAGACATTTTCTCTGTATCCACCGTTACTTTTGCTCCAATAGTAATGGTAAATAATGGTTGTGTATGTGCAAAGTCTAAGTCGTACATCACTGGGATTTGTTTTAAGACTGGATATTTGTCTAATATATACAATAATAACTCTTCCGTCATACGACATTCCTTTGGGAATCTTCCAATTAGTACTGCTTTTGGATTCGGATAAGCTTGTAGTAAGGCTGCCAAATTTCGATCAAATTCAAAATAGTCTCCATCTTCTGATTTTTCAATAAAAAAGGCATACTCTTCTGGTTTTGGAGCATAAGGAGTTCCTCTTAATAATGAAAAGGTTGATAAGTTTCCACCGATTGCAGTTGCAGTAGCTTTACCGTGGTTATATACTTTCCATTTTGTCGGTTGAAACGTCAAAGGTGAATCAGATAAATACCAGGCATTACTCCCCCATTTCTCACTTGGTGCTAATTCATAATGGGTATTACTTAATGCTTTAAGCCATGATGCTGTTTGATATTCTTGTAATTCCTTCATTTTAAAACTTGTATAAGAAGGCCCCATATAAGTTAGCATTCCTGTTTTTGCATAAATTGCATTTAATACAGCTGTTGTATCGGAATATCCGCAAATAATTTTAGGATGTTTAGCAATCAATTCATAGTCTAAATATGGAAGAAGCTCATTTGAATTAAATCCTCCAATAGTTGCCAAAATTACATCTACTGTAGGATCTAAAAATGCTTCATGTAAATCCTCAACTCGACTTTGAATACTTGCAGAATCAAGTAAGTCGTGTTCAAAATAATGTTTTGAATAGCTAACCCTAAACCCTAACTCTTCTAATCTTTCCTTAGCAGCCCTATTCGCTTCAAATCCGCCAACTCGTTCAATTGACGAAGATGGACTTAGTACTCGAATATGCATTCCTTTTTGTAATTTTTTCATATAATAACCTCATTTTATAACTCAATTACGTGTGGTTCATATCCAATTGCTTTTAAGAAGGTAAATAAATCTTCCGTATTCACAAAAATCGTCTTCTCATTTGTATTTGGATGGAAGCACATTCGTTCTTCAGATACAATTTCTTGATCGAAATATACTTGAATATCTTTGTCTCTATTATTTAATAAGCCAAATGGAGATACAGTTCCTGGTAGGAGCATCATTTTATCATTTAACGTTTCAGCTGAAGCCATTTTGATTCGATTTTCTTCTACGATTTCTTTAAAAACATCCATATCTAATCGTTTTGCATCATCTATAATGACTAAGTAAAAATTTCTCTTTCTCTTATTTGTTAAAAACATTGTCTTTGTACGAACACCTTCAATTCCTTCAATAAAACGATCTGCTTGTTCTGTTGTTAGTACAGGTTCATGTTCTACAATTTGAAATGGAATGCCTAATTCATTTAACTTATCAACTACTTCTTGATACATAGAAAACACCCCTTTTAGTGATTTTCTTTATTATAAACACTTTTTATAATCCATTTCAATGTATTCTACTAGTCAGATTGATTTAAAAATGTTATGATGAGAAAAAATTCACATAGGAAAGTGGTTATATGACAAAAAAAGCAATTTTACTTATGACATTTGGTACACCTGAAGGATATACATTTGAAGATATCGCAAGATTTTTTACAAATATTCGACGTGGTGTTCGTCCAACGGATCAAGAAATTCAACACTTGTATGACAACTACCAAAAAATTGGCGGAAGTCCCCTACAAGAAATTTCAAAACAGCAAGCAGCAAAATTACAAGAACGAGTACAAGGAGAATATACCGTTTATTTTGCTAATAAATTCTCCTCTCCATTCATTCCAGAAGTCGTTAAACAAATGGAACAAGACGGAATCGAAGAATGCCTTGGCTTAGCACTTGAACCCCATTACTCTTACTACTCCATTTATGGATATGAGAAATTCATCGAAAGCAAAACCATTCGTTTCCACATGGTAAAAGATTGGTATCATAATCCAAACTTACTACAATTCTGGGAACAGGAAATCAAAAAGATTTTAACCGAAGACGTTAAAGAAGACAGCTTTAAAGTCATCTTCTCAGCACATAGCGTACCCGTTATTGCATTGGAATTCGAAGATCCTTATATCGACCAAATTTATAAAAATGGACAAATCGTTGCAGAAAGATTGGGCTTGGAAAAACATCAGTACACTCATACATGGCAAAGCGAAAGTGATATTGGACTACCGTGGATGAAACCCGACGTTCTAGAATACTTACGAGAACAAACGGAACACCCTGAACATTATATCTTCATTCCAATTAGCTTTATTAGCGAACATATCGAAGTATTATACGACAATGATATCGAATGTAAGGACTTATGCGATGAGTTTGGTGTACACTATCACAGACCACCAATGCCGGATGATCATCCACTCTTAGTAGAAGCCTTATATGAAACGGTTCGAGCTCACGAAACAGAAAACTTCACTCTTAAAACACATGAAGACGAAACACTGGATGAAATGTTACCACCAGAAACATCAAAAGATATTCTAGAACAAGAATCTGACATTCAAATGCCGGAATTCGTTAAGAAATTAATCGCTAAAAAAGGCAGAGAAAATGTTAAAATGCCGGAGTTCGTCAAACGTATGTTAGAACAACGTGCAAAACAAAAGAAACAATAAAACGAAAGAACCCTGCACCCAAAACTCTATAATTTTGGGTGCAGGGTTTAGTTAATCTATAGATCTATTTCAATACCTTTTAGTCGTAAATTCTCAATACATTCCTGTAAATATGCTTCATTATGCTCTTTATAAATCGGTGTGTTTATTTCCATTTCCTCAATATTATCGTAGCTTTCTGCAATCTTCCCACGATAATTCTTATCTCTCCACTCAGTTGCTACTTGGTAGCCTCTTCGATTCATCTCATCCATAATCAATGTATGATAGCAAAATAGGTGATAAGGAGAATATAAAAATACATAATCGACTGTTTTATGTTTCTTATTCCATCCATTTCCCCTAAGCGCACAACATTCTCTATGCTGTCCTAATAATTGATTCTTAGGTAATTTTGATATCATTTGTTCATGCCATAATCTCATCTTGTTCTCCTGTTATTAACGTTGATTGTTGTAAATAGTTATTGGGGTATTTCTCTAATAATGTATGGATATAATGGATGATAGAACTTTGATCACTTACTCCAGTTTTATACTCCTCCAGTAAACGAAACAATTCTTCTTTTTCGACTTTTTCTGCTGTATTTTTAAAATAGCCCCATACATGAAGAATTGCATTATGAAAATCTTTTTTACTTTCTTGTATCTCATTCACTTTATTGATTTTTTGAAGTAACACTTCTAACTCTACTTCGGATTCTTTTAAATATTCTCTTATTTCCAAATAAACTTTATGGGATTTACTCAACACGAAATATTTATTTCTTGCCCATAGCTGTTCACATTGTTTTCTGATATATTTTTGATTCACTTTACACCTTCTTTCAAACTAGAAAATAGTCTAGCAGATGACTTCTTGAAACATTATAGCATTGAAAGTGAGTTTTACGAAATTTATGGACTTTTTTATATAATTTTTGTTCTAACAAAAAACTCACCCAATCGTATGATGCTACGATTGGGCGAGAGTTGGTTTTATGCTAATTTTTCGTTTTTTCCATATTCCAAAATAATTTTATCTGTAATGACAGCTTTTTTATTTTTTGAATATACTTTACTCCATGGACTATCTTTAGAATGAGTAAGAGACACTAATTGACTTCCTGTTAAATGTCCAAATTTATTAATTGTTTCAAACAATACTCCTATAATTCTGTATGAATTTTCAACTAGTAACATTCTACCAATGGATTGTGGAAGACGAATATCTTTTAGATAATATTTAGTATTATCATCTATTGTAATATTTTCAGAACCATATCTTTTAAATTTTTGGTATACCTCTTCTACAACTGGACCATACTGATAAGCAAGAATTTTCTCCTCAAATAAAGATTCATTATATTTAAATAAATATGATTTATAAGCAAGATAAACTAATTTTTGTATTTGCAAATGTGAAAAGGAACTTTCAGATAAAAAGAATTTAGCTACATCAATCGCACTAACTTTTGAATCCATCTGTAATACTTCTTCAAATTCATCAAAATCTTGACATACCATGATATCTTCGAAAAAAGAATCATACTCTATAACACTCTGCCAATCTGAACGATCTGTAAAAAAAGAATGAACGCCAATATCATTTCTATTAATTTTACTCAAGCGTTTCATTTTTTCTTGAATACTATTACTATCCAATTCACCTTCAACCACTAAGTGATATCCCACTCTTGTTCCTCTAGCATATGAACTACCTATTAAAATAAAATGGTGATACATTGGTCATTCCTCCTTTTCTAAATCAGTATCGTAATAAGTTTGAGGTAAAGAAATATATTTTCTTTTTTGTTTATGTTCTCTATGAGAATTTTCATTTAAGATAGAATCTTTAATATCCCATATCTGTAATTCCCAAGGAAAATATACATTTTTTCCATTCTTAAAATATAAATGAATACCTTTATAATCACCATCTTCTCTGAGATACATTCTTATCTTTTGATTTTTTATAGAAGACTTTTGTAAAGAGTCATATATAGATTCCAAATCATCTACAAATATTCTAAAACCTAAAAAGTCGTTCAGACATTTATTAATTGGGATTTTTCCATTTTTATGTAAATCATTCATGTAATATAAAAGTTTTTCACTAATTGATTCCGCTTGTTTAATTCGAAACCTTATAGCATTATATTTCGTTTGAATATTAGAGATTTTAAAAAAATTTTTATTTAATTCCTCTTTATATAAATTAATAATCTCTTGAAAATCAGATTTTATAGTATTATTTTCTACAATGGAACAAACAGTATTTTTTAAACTAAATTTTAATTTATTATTTAAATCCGTAGAAATAAAATAATGTAATTTATTTATTTCAAAAATAATAGAAAGCACATCTAGGTATTGATAAGTTGCTGAAAACATAACAAACCTCCCTAAAACAAAAAACAAGTACAACAAACAAGCCTTTGCTCAAATACATACTTCTAAGTGAATTTTAACTTTTTGTAAACTTATTGTCAATTCAAGCATAAAATTTACGATACTTTTTCCTTGAAAATTTTTCTTTATTTAAGATTGAATTGTAGTTACTTTGTATTTTTTTCTTATTGTGTTTTATTTATAAGAAACTTCCTGTATCTTTTCAAGGACTTGTTGTATCCAAAACGGTAATTTTAATGTATCTTTTTTCAAATCTTCTTTAATATTTCTTGTAAAAACTGCTAATTTTTTTATATTTTCATCTGTTATATTCTCTTTACCTAGGGCTTTAATAGCTTGAATAAGAATTGATAATTCTTTTGAGTAAGTACTGATGTTTCTATTCGTTGTATTCTTAAAAGAAATTTTTTTATCTCTATATGAATATTCTCTATATGCACCATCTGAAATATAAATATATTCATTCGGCACTTGAGTAGATAAACCAGTGTAATTCAAAGCTGTATCACCTGCGGGCGAAATCGTCCATGAAAATTTTTCAGCTAGTTTTTCTGCAACTTCACTTGCATCTGGATAAGAATATTCCTTTAAAATCTCACTATATTTAGGTTTAATATAAAGTCCATCCATTAATCTAAATATTTTATTCTCTTCATTTAAACGATATAAAACAGATTTAATCGTATTTTTTGTTCCAATATGATAGAAATCATGAATTGAAAAGATTTTTCCTGGATTTTCTGTCATTATTTCCTCTATTTGATTCGTTATTGAACTCATCTCAAGCACCTCCTTGCACCCAAAATTATATACTTTTGGGTGCAAAATAGCAAATAATTGTTTTGATTATACAAAAAACTCGCCTAATCGTATGATGCTACGTTAGGCGAGTTTAGATACATATTGATGTATTACTGAATTTCTGAATATTCTAATTCTCTAAGAGAAAATCAATTTTCATTTGTCTAATCAACTCTTCTAAGTAAATGATATATAAATTTAATATTATTAAGCATCATTTAGTCGTTTTAAAAGATCTAAATTACACATGTATTCTTTTTTACTTAATAATTCATATTTATTATTTTCTAATAATTTAATATTTACATTTTTATCCTTAATATATTCCTCACTCTTAAAACCAATCGCTGAAATAATTAATTGTTTAAAATTCGGCGACTCTTCTAAAATATATTCTATCAAAGCGTGCTTCTTATTTTTATCCATTTCTGCATTATTTGGGCTATCAAAAACCATTGGAAAAAATGTACCCTCTTTATTATAATTTCTTTTTAATTGATTTAAAACAAGGTACCAAATCACTGTGGATAAAGGTTTGTTACTTCCGCTAGCACAAAAAGAGCTTTTCATACTATCATAGGAGTTTTTTTCAAGTTCATTAAGTTGAAATCTATTTTTTAACTGATCAATCAATATAGAATAATTCTCATCAATATTTTTTATTCTTTTCTTAATCTTTTTTATCTCTTTCATAATGGGTTTTAAAGTAAACTCAAATTCTTTAATTTCTATGTTATTTTTAACCAAATCATGATTTAATTCATCAATTAGTATATTTAAACCTTTAACCTTAGCAAAATCTTTAATTTTATTTTGCCTTGTATTTATTTTTGAATCAATTTCTTTTAGTTTAATAGTTAAATTAAAATATAATTTCTCGTTACTATCTATTTCTTTTTCAGTTTGTTGGATTTGAATTTTAATATTATCTTTCAAAGTAATAATATTCTCAATAAGATTATATTTTCTACTCATTACATTAATATTATCACTTAATGTGGTACTACATTCAGGACAAATTTTTGTTTTTAATATTTTCTTAAGTACATTCTCTTGATTATTACTATATGTTGATAATTGATTTTCGGTTATCTTTTGTTCTTCAAGTTCGTTTCTTAAACTAACTAACTTATTTCTTATTTTATTCATTTCACTTAATAATTTAGAATATCTTTCAACTTCAATTTTAAGATCGTCTTCTAAAGCTTTTATTGTTTCAGGACACGTAAATCCCTCTAAAATATCATGAGCTCTTATTTTCATAATTTCTATTTCATTTTCTTGATTTTTTTTATCCTTTATATATCTCTCAATACTTTCTTTTTTACGAATCAAATTAAAATACTCTTGATTGTAAATACCTAAATGTGAATAAATAACATCCAACTTAAAATTACTAAATTGAGATAATTTATTAAATGAATTAAACTTTGTCCCAACATAATAATCTTGATCTAAAAAATTAAATAAATAACTATATGCTGGTGGAGCAATTACTAAACTTTCACTATTTTTTTTAGGTAAATAAATTTTATATTTAAATATATCCCCTAAAAATTCTGCTAATTCTGTTCTGTTGCTTGTAGAAATTAATAATTCATTATTTTTAAAAATTTTGAAAAATTGTTGAGACCTATAAATACAATATTCTAAATTATCTACCATGAAGAATAAAATATAAATCTTACTTTTTTCATTCCATTTTGAATCAAAAAAAGCATCTGCTCCTAGTGAATGATATAAACTTCTTAATAAAACAGACTTACCTCTATCAGTACCATTTATTTCACTTGAAGTAATAATATTAATACCAGTCATAAATTTCATAGAAACAGCCTTTTCTTCAAAAGTATCGAAAATTATTATTTTTTTAAATATTATATTAATCAAGTTCACCACCACCTACATAAATATAGTATACAATCAAATATTGAACTGTTTTCATTGCATTTGTAAACTCTATATCAAATTCATCATCAAATTTCTTACTTACTAAATTTAAATAATTATCTTCATCTTTGATTATTTTTTCATTATTAATTATAAATTTAAAAATTCTCCGTTTTAGATCTTCAATCCTAATACTACGAGGTAATGATAAAAGATTAGACATTGCTATATTTAATTCTCGTCGTTTAAAAGGTTGCAATTGTTTAATAAAGTTATTTGTATCATATACTCCGTTTATAGATTCCATGCGATGAGCATTTAACATTTTTTCAAATGAAGACCTTGTAATCCCTTTATAAGTAATAACATCTTTATATTTTGTCAAATTTAATTCATAACAAGCTTTTTCTATTACTGTATTATATACCAATCTATAGAATGCATTAGGATTAATCGGTTCTTCACCTGTTATATCTTCAAATGATTTTATAAGTTTCCCTCGAATAGCATTCTCAGGATTCACAAAATCTATACCATCATAAATATAATAAATATTATCTAAGTTTATTGTATCTAAATCTAATTCTTTACTAAGTTCTTCCTGTATCTTAGACACTACGTTAGAATCTAATTCTCCTAAACATTGAATTTCACAATCAATATTTCTGTTATTAATTTTCAGATGTTTATTACTAACTATAAAAAGTTGAATATCCACATCCGGAGAATATAATAAATATAATTTCCCTAAAATTGAATTCTGTTTATCTTTATCAATTTTACATAAATTATTTGTATTAAAGTTAGAAGGTATCTTTGTTTTTATTTGAAAAAAACTTATTGTATCCTTTTTGTGAAGTTCAATATCACATTTAAAGTCAAATATAACAGTATAATCGCCTAATTCTTTATGTGCTTCGATAATTTTATTAATTCCCCAAAGCAATTCTATCCTAAATCTATTCTTAGATATACTCCCAGATAAATCTTTTGGTAAGTTCATATAATATTTTTCCACTATTAATATCATCTCCAACACTGTATAAATAATTAGAACCCATGAAGTATCTAGTTATTTTTCTACTTTAGATATAATATATTGATATTCCTCTTCAGAAAGTTCTATTAATTTAAAAAGTTGATTATCAATATCTTCCTTAAAATTTATTATTGAATCTTTAGAATAATCATTTAAATCTGGAACTAATTGTGCTAATGAACTTAAAGCTTCATCGGTTAGTAGAAAACAAAATTTAATTATCTTAGAATTTAAATATTTAAAACAATTTTTTGCTTCATCTTCTGTATTAAACATCTTTAAAGCTATTCTTGATCTACCAAAAACTGAATAATTATCTATAATTTCCATTTGATTTGAACGTTTTTGTCCACCAGCATTAGCGCTAGAAACAATAACTTTCCATTTGTCAATTAAATGTTGATTAACTGTAAGTATATTTCTATTTGTAACATACCACTTTGCTCTTCCCATTTTTCCACCTTTATCATTTGTAAACAACTTAATTTCGTTCTCCATAATTTTTTGTCCTTCAAATGATTTAACTAAATCAGGATTTTTCTCAACAAAATCACTTTCAATTCTAAATAATTTTTGATTAATACAATCACTTTCTGATAAAGCAGGTAAAGAATAATCTTTCATAAATTTTTTTAATTTATTTACAATTTTTTCTTCGTAGGGTATTAAAGCTATTGGGGAAGAACCTGGTTCTTTAACAAATCTTTTTTGAAAATTATTTCCATCAATAAATTCATACTCAAAACCAGTCTTTTCTTTTTTATAATTCTTAATTACAATAGAAATACCATCAGCTACATCAATACGATTAAATATCTTTTCTGCATAAGGTATAAAAATTAATTTTGATAAACTCGAACTATTTAATTGCTCTACACCAAACTTTTTCATTCCTTTTCCTGAAAAATGAATCCATCTTTTACCTGGATATATTAAACATGAATTCCCTAAACAAATCGAATCTGCTAGTATTTGAAATTCTTGAAAAATATTTCTAACTCTTTTTTGTCTCCCATGATCCACTGAAAAATCATTTGTGTCTTCTTGATAAGGTGGATTTCCTATAACTACATCAAACTTCATTATTATTTTCCTCCAAATAATTCATCACATTTTTCCGCTAAGTCTTTTTCACCTTTAGCATAAGGTGTCGTATCTAAATGTACTATATGAGAATCATTAAATTGTTTTGCATCTTTATCAAATCCAAAGATAAAGTTTCTTGCAACATTGTATATAATTTCACTTGGAGCAAAACCATATACCTGATTTTCTAAAATATGTTTTAATCTATCATTTTCATTTGGAATTTCAGATTCAAGACTTTTAAATAATCTTTTTACAATTTCAGTGATATATAATCCTGATTTCATATATAAATCAGCAAATGTCTTACTTGAATCCTTAAAAATTGACGGATTTTCTTCCTCTAATTTATCAACCATCATTTTTACTACATTTTTAGGAGTAAAAATTTGATTTGTTTTTTGCGGTGGAATATAGTCGAAAATATCTTCCTCTTGAGATTCATCGAAGTAATTTGCTAATTCCTCACGTTTTCTTAAAAATTCTTGTACAGATTCATCAAATACAATCGGATCAAAGAATTGATACGTATCTCTTAAAATACGAAATTGTTCTAATGAAATACCTGTAACATCTTTGAACACATCATCCTTAATGGTAATGTCAAATGTACTTAATGTTGTCGTTTCTTCTCCATAAGCCATTAAGAACGATGGAATTGTACGTGTAAATCCTCTTAATCTTGCACGAATATCATCTTCAACTGTATCTTTTTTCTTTTCCTCTGCTCTTTGAATAATTTGTTGAGTAGTTTGCTGTGGAATTTCTTTTGTTTTTTCTTCCACAGTCTGTTTCACAGTTTCTTTGAACTGTTCATTAGCTTCTTGACGTTTTACTTCGTACGATTGAATAATTTCTTCAATTTTCTCTGGTTGATGGGCAAACTTTTTCTTTTCTTGATTCATTTCTGCAATTAATTCATTTTGCTTAATACGATGATTTTCTTCAATAACACGTACTTCTTGGGCAATTTCAACAGCTTGTTTTTTAACAATTTGTTCTGCAACTTTTGCACTTAAACCAACTTCTTGAGCAATTGTTTTTGCTGCTTCTTGTGTAGTTTCTTGAATGGTATTTTCAATTACTTTTGATAATTCAGATGTTGTTTTGTTTTTTGTCGCTTCATCATTAGTAGATGTTAAGTCTTCTAATGTTTCAAAGATATCTGTATAAACTTTCGTACCAAAGTGCGCATTTGTTTTTGCAATTACAATTTCTGTATCAGCAACTGCATTTCCCTCTTCGTCTACTTGAACATTTTTTAGATTAATCTCAGACTTCTTATGATTTGGCATACTTTCGCCTTTTTCAGATGGATTCATTTGCTCAAGGATTTCTCTTGCTGCTGGTGAAGTAAAGATACCAGAAATATTTTGGAATAATAAGTTAGACATAAATCCACGCTTAACAACTTCTTTTGCTTTAATAGATTTTGGAATTGTTAATACTTTATCAACATCTAATGGAATCATTTTACCATCAGTATCTTCAGCGATAACTGGGAAGAAGTTAAGAAGTTCTCGAATATTCTCTCTTCGTTCTTCTGTCGTTCCATTTCCATTTGCAGTACTAATCGCAAGATTATTCGCAAATTCATCGTAAATCATTAATGTACGTTCTGGAGCAAAATCAAATACATAGGCATTCTCTTTTCTATGAACTTCTCCATTTACTTCATATTCCCATGGATTTTGAGCACGAAAAGCTGCTTGCATATAAAGACTTGAAGATTGCATATTGGACAACATTAATACTGCAGTCCATTCTGGAATCGTAACGCCTGTTGTTAATTGTCCTACAGATAATGTAATAGTCTTATCATGAATTTCAATCGCTTTTTTCACACGAATAAATGATTTCTCATTTTTTTTATCTTCATCATCAAATGATTTACCATCCCCTGCAGCAAGTACTACCTCATATTGTTCAAATACAGGGTGATTGTTTAAGAGTTTCTTCAATGCTATTGCACTATCTACTCGATTCAACAACCAAAATGTATGTTTTAATTCTTGTCTTAAATCTTTTGTTGAAAAAGGATATTTTTCATTACGAGTAAGGGTATCTAACCATTTTAAAATATCTTTTTCATGAACAAACTTTCCACTTTCATTCGTTTCAAAAAATTCATTTAAATCAAAAGCATAATCAATATTTGTTCCATCTAATTGAACGCCTTGATTCACTTCATCCGTTATCATTGCACTCATTTGATAAGAGAACATATTTAATTTTGGTAACTTAATATAAGGATTGTTTTGCTCTAATCTAGAATCCCATTCAGTTTTTGCTTTTTGTTCATCTGAATAGGTCCAGTTAAAAATTTGTTCATCACTAAATTGTCCTGAACCAAGTTGTTTGAATGGTGTTCCTGATAAATGAAGTGTATGATTTCTTTGAATATTTCTGAACGCCACATCTGTTTTTAATGTATCTACACCTTCATGTGCTTCATCAATTACTAGTAAATCCCACTTAGTATCTTTTACCCATTTTAATTTTGAATATCCTCCACCAAAATGAATAGAGCCTTTTAAATCTTGAAGTGAAATAAATGATATAAGTTTAGCTTTCTCATCTTTTTTTGCTATATCAATAAATTCATTACGACTTAATGTTTTTCTATTCTTTAATGATTCTGATGTCGATACAAAAAAATAATCATATCGCCCAGAAATAAATTTTTCAAAATCATCAAACCATGAATTAGCAATAGCTGGTCGATTGGTTACAATTAATACACTTCTAAAATCCAATTTTCTAATTAAATCATAAGTGGTTAAGGTTTTTCCAAAACGTGGTTTTGCATTCCATAAAAACTCTGATTTTGGATTTTCTTTAAAATAATTAATTGTTTTATCTACAGCATCTTTTTGTTCCTTACGTAACGCATAATCTGTTGTATCTTTTTCTTGTTTATAATCACGATTTCTAAAATCATTAAAATCCATATATGCTTTTTCTGGAGTACCATTATAATAAAACCATTCTGAATTTGGTTCTCTTTTTATTTCTTTAAATTTCGTTAAATAAGCATGTAATTGATGATCTGTAAAGTATTTGTTTTCTTGAGAAAACTTAGCAGGCTCTGCCCATAATTTTTCATATTGTAGGTTAATAGCTGCAGTATGAACTTGTTCTTTAATTCTCTCATCAACATCTCGTCTAGTTGTATAACCTATTTTAATCCAACCATCTTTTTCAGGAATAGTTGGTAATGTATATGCATAAATTTGAGGATAAATTTCTTTGGTTGTCTGTATTTTAGTGTTATCAATCATTATTTTAACCCCTTATCAAAATATTCCATTTTATTTGTTTCCCAATTCATGATTTTTACACGTTTACCAGGAATCACTTCAAATTCTTCACTTATTTCATCATCAAATAATGATAATTGATAATTCTCAATTCGTTCGATTCTTTCAGATAAAGGAATAATATATTTTAATCCATCCATTTGAAAAACGTTATAACTAATAATATTTGCGATTCTTAAAAATAGACTTAGTAAAGGTTCTTCCTCCCACTTATCTACGTAATAATCTCGATAAGTGTATAATAAGTTTTCTCTAGCCAATAATAAAGAGTCTCCACTCCACTCAAACCCATAACTAGATTGATAAGCTAACTCGACAAGTCTTTGCCACTCCGCTTTATCTGAAACTTCTTTATTAATCCTTCTTAATTTTCTATCAACAAAACCTACTCTATCTTCTATTGGAATTAGCTCTCCAGTTTCCATTTCATAACGAGATACCATATATGGAGCTTCACCACAAGTGATTTCTAACCATTTTCTTGAAACATACTTTTCTAAAAAATCATCAATATAGTTTTTATCTACTGCATCATTTTGTTTTTTTACAATCCAACTTGGAGTAAAAACTTCAGCTTTAGATTTGGTACGTTCTTTTTTTAAATCATTCGATTTTAAAGCTCTAGGTTTAATTAAATCATCCATAGCTCCCGTAATTAACTCAGCTGTAATTTGTGCTGTTGGTGCATACTGTTTAACACCGTATTTTTGATAGTTATCATTTGCCCATATAATATTATTGATTTTCTTAGGAGTTGTTGTTGTTCTATCAATTAATAGAATATCTAGAATTTCAGGCATAGAATTTCTAATATTTTCTTCAGAAATATCTATCATAAAATCCATTATTTTTTCATCCAAAATGTCCACTCCTTCTTAGGTTTATTCATAATTATTATATCATATTTAACGGAATAAGCTATGTGTGGAATGGATATCAAAATAGATTTACAAAAAAATCAGTTAAAGCAATCTATAACTTTAACTGATTTTGGGAATTTGATTCAAAGATGAATTGTAAAATGAAGTACAATAAAAACATAACTATCTGATACACTTAAATAGACGTAATCAAAGTAGATTTTAAGTGACATAACCTTTTATTATTTGTAACATTTAACATTGTCAATTCACGTAATAAAATTATATCATAGAGATTTCTTTTTAAACCAATATTTATAAAAAATACTAAAATTCTATATTCCAATCTTTTAATTGAGTATCATTTGCCCAAATATCTGTTAAAACAACATCATCACTAGTTGGTCTAATCTTATTTTCTTTTTCAACTTTAACAAACACTGGTATTTTAATAGCCTTTCCCGTAAGGATAGTTTCTCCTTTTCCTAACATTGAAATCATATTATAGGATGTCTTATCTAGTGTGGGCATAGTACTTTCTAACATTCTCAAATCTTTTTCATTTACTAACCGATGAATAAGATAGTTATGAAGTTGAGACATAATAGTAGGCGAAATATCTGCTGGTCTCTGACTAGATAAAGTTAAATAAAAACCAAATTTTCTTCCTTCTTTAATAATTTCTTCAAAAATAGATAATCTATAGTCTTGCCAACTATCACCTATATTTTTTAATTCCGAATTTAAAATATTATGTGCTTCATCTATAATAAGATGCTTAGTATTATTTACTACATTACTAGAAACTAATTTTTTTTGTTCATCATAAATCATTTTAGATAATAACATTGGTATTAATCTTTTAATTTCTTGATTAGCATTTATAAGGTTTATAATATTTACACACTTAAAAAAATCTGATATTTCTGGTATAACTAAAACAACTTTTTTTAAACTATCAAGTGAAGAATAAATCCTATTGAATAATGGTATTAAGTGTTCTCTATTTACTTTATCCCAAGCTGTTCGATGTTCCTTTTGAAAATCTAAAAACATTAACAAACGATCAATTAAATTATCAGATTCAGTAAACTTTTCATTTAGTTTTTCAATTATGGTATCTAATCCAATTGCTTGTAAATTAAAACTTGGAATTGAATTCTCACTACCTGTATTATAGAAAATTTTACCTTGCGTATTTTCATAATAATAGCAATTTTTAGATGAATTAAATTGAAGTTTGTCTATTTCTAAAAAAATATCATCATTATTATCACAATACTTTTTAGCTGTTTCTATCCAATTATTTAAACTATCTTGTGAACTAGAATTACCTGAAGTTAATATTTTTTTCAGTGTCCCTGCAACGAAATTACCAAATTTAAACTCTCTACGAGTAGTAACTTCTTTATATAATCGTAAAGCTTGTCTTAAAAATGGTACTTGTGTTGCAGGTCTTGCATCAAATAGAATTGACAGAATTTCAGGATCTAAAATATACTCCTCTTTTATAGGTAACATATCACTTTTATCATATATTCTAGTATTGATATTAAATACGCACTTGTTATTTTGATTAATTCCAAACATATTTTCGGAAGTGTATTCTCCATTAAAATCTATAATAAAAAACTGTGAAGTCTGTAATATCATTTTTTTATATTTTGTTCTAAATAATTCTAAATATAATTTATGCAATGTATTTGATTTTCCGCTACCAGTATTTCCAAAAATTCCAATATGAGAAGGAAAAAAGCTGTTAATTGGGATATGAATCGGCTGATTTTCAAGAATTGAAGTTCCAATTGAGATTGAATTTTCTACTGCTTCTACTCCATAAATAATATTTAATTCTTTTTTTGTTGTTATTGAAATTTCATTTCCTATCATTGGAACATATTGACTTGTTACTGTAAATTTATTTTTTTCAATAACCCCTTTCGTCTTTAATGTTAAAATTCTTTTTACTGTTCCTTTACTAAATCTATTATCAAAAACTTCGCTTTTAACATTATTTTGAGTATCAATTATTTTTTCACTAGCTACTGAAGCAATAATTTTTATATCATTTTGGTTAATAGTTAAATACGCACCAACTCTTGGTCCTGTTAAAATTTCCCCTCTCCAGATATACTCAACATCATTGGTTAAACTATACATACCAACTTGTGATGAATCTCCATCAACAGCAACTATAACGCCAATTTTTTTTGAATTTTCAATCATTAAAATCATCCTTATTTTCACCGATGTTTAGTAAATCTGTTAAATTTTTTATTGTAAAACATGGAATAGAATTTTCATTTAATGTATATATACCTTCTCCAAAATCTTCAGGAATTAAGATTTTACAATTTAAATTTTCAGAAACATTCTTTAAATTTTTCATAATTTTTTCTTTATCCTCGATATTATAGGCAAAAATATATATCATTAACTCAGGATTTAAGCATGCTCTTCGTATCATTTTAGCAATATGACTATCTTGAAATGAAAATCCAATAACAAATAAAACAGATTGAGGTTTATCAAGTTCCAATTGAAATACTCTTAACATCTCATGAAAATGATCATTTAAAAAGGTTTCTTGTTGTTCATATCCGGTAGGGGGTACAACAACTGGATTATCTAAAACAAAATTATTTACTTTAATAAAATTTGAATTTTTAAATTCAATTTTTTCCCAATTTACAGATCCATGGGGCTTAATTAACGAAATACAAGGGATTTCATTGATATAATTATCATTTAATCCTTTATATGAAGCAGTGCTATTATAATTTGAACTATCTAATATACGGTTAAAATATCCTCGACTTCCGTCATTAAATATGAAATAGTTTTTTTGTTGTTGAATATCTATCGCTTTTTCAATAAATAAGTCATAGTTTGTTGTAAATATATTTATATTTTTTGGAGTCTGACGAGAATTTGAATAGTTTAGTAATTGAATAATACTTAATATAAAGCGTTCATAATTTTGTAAAGTTACTAAAACATCATTGTTGTTTTGTAATTCTACCTCATCTTGTAAAATTATCTCACTCTTATTTTTAACATTCTCTAATAATTCATCATTCTTATTTTCTGCACTATATTCACTCATTAATGAAATAGCCGGCAATGAAGCTCCTGATCCAATTAAAAAATTAAGTTGTTTAGTAATTGCTAATTTACGTATAGTTTCTACTATAGACTTTTCACCCATATGTCACCTACTTAAAATTTATATTTTTACACAAGTATCATACAATATATCGTCTCGTATTTTCAACAAATAACACAATATATAGTGTTGTTTTGAAAGGTAATTATATTTTGTATTATATCATTCACTATTTGCACAAAAAACGGCTCACACCGTCTTCCTACTCCCCAAACGTCAAGCCGCCCTTAATCTTCTCTTCTGCAATTTTCATCTGCTTGATTAACTCATCAATAATGGCATCATAGCTAAAGTCTTCAATCTTCCAATATTGGTAACAATGGCAATATTTAGCTACAACATTCCCATATTTGCAATAATTATTTCTCATTTTAGAAGTACGATTTTGTTTTTCAATTTCTTCTGCAAAATTTCTCTTGAAGTAATCACAATCGTATAGTTTTTCAATCACTACTTTCTCATGATAATTGCCTTCTTGCGAAGCTCCTCCATAAATTCTGAATTGGTCTCCTTCTATTTGTACGCCAATCATTCCAATTTCTTTTGTTGGATCTCCATCGATTCTTTGAGAGAACACAATACTTAGGGTAGGTTTCTTATGATTAAAGCTGAGTCCGCAGACTGGTTTTGCCCAATCATTGTAAGGTTCGAAAGTTAGTCGTTTATTAATTTCTTCCATGAATTCTGACCCTTTTAGTTTTACATAGATATCTGAATAGCGGATTTTTTCTAAGTCTTTATCTCCAATAATGTATTTGCCTTTATTTTGCTCCATTTTACTTTGGAATAAGTCATAGAGTACTTCGATGTCTTCTGCATATTGTTTGATATACTCTGCAAAATCCACTGTTGCGTGTCGTTGTTGGATATTTTGGATTCGTTTAGCTATTTCTTGGTAACTTAAGAATGACCATGTTCCTAATTCTTGGATATCTAACGAGGCGTATAATCCTGTTAAAATTCCAGTGATCGCTATGTCTTGTTTTCTTAATTCTTCTTCATATCTCATCAATTGTTCTTTTGTTGGAATGGATTTGATTTTGTTTTCGATGATGAGTACTTCTGTAACATTGGCTTTGTTTTTATACGTAATCGTTAGATCCACATGTTTCTTTTTTCGTTCGACTGAGACGAATGTACATCCTTTTTGATAAAAATCAGGGATAAATACTTCAATAAATGGATGTTTTCCTTCAACTTCTTGTTCGAGTAACCATGCCCAAAAATTGGAATGAGATAATTCCTTTCCACTTAATGAAATCGCAAATAATGGGGAACGGTTTAGTCGTTGTAATTGTTCTTCTATAATGCTTGTTGTTTTCTTTTTCATGTCTTTATCCTTTAACTTTGTAGTACCTTAACGTTAACAGATTCACTGTTCTATTTCAATGAATGATGCAAAAAGACACCTACTTTTCAGTAGATGCCTCTAAATTTCTTATTTTTCACCTTTGACTTCTGTTGTAGAGATATTTTCTCCAAACCATTTTTGACTAATTTCTTGGAATTTCCCTTCTTGGTATAAGGCTACAAAAGCTTGGTTAAGTTGTTCTTGTAAAGTTTTATCACTTTTACGTACTCCTACCGCAAAGGATTCACTTTCAAATCCTGCTGGGAAGATTTCGTAGTCATCTATGATACCTTCTGAAGTAAGGTAATAATTCGCATAAACTCTGTCGATTAACAATGCATCAATGCGGTCGTTTTTCAAATCAATGAGTGCTTCATTGAAGCTTTGATATTGGTCTGCATCATGATTCTTTACGTGATTTTTCAATAGTTCAGGTTGTGCTTCAAAATCCAAATATCCAGATGAACCTGTTTGAGCTCCTAATACTTTATCTTTCATATCCTCAACAGAACGAATATTACTAGTTTTCTTACTGACAATGACTTGTGTATTTTGCATATAGGGAATGGTAAATGCTACTTTTTCTCTTCGTTCATCGGTTGCTGAATAGCCGTTCCATATTGCATCGATTGTTCCGTTTTGTAATTCCGTTTCCTTCATATCCCAATCAATCGGTTGAAAATGAACTTGGATACCTAATTTTTCAGAAACGAGTTTTGCGAGGTCGATATCGAACCCTGCATATTGTCCATTTTTCTCTTCGTATCCCATTGGAACGAATGTATTATCGAATCCAACTGTAATGCTGTTTTGTTGTTGATATTTTTCCCAATTATCTTGTTTTGGGTCACTAGCTTGTTGTGTACAAGCCATAAAGATGATGCTAAGACTGCATGTACAAAATAGTAAGAATTTCTTTTTAATCATAAACTCCCTCCTATTTTGGTTCCACTTTTAATAATTGGTCAGCAATATTTTCTGCAAATTGCAAGTCATGCGTTACAACGATTTGTGTCATTCCTAATTCACGGTTTTGTAGTATTAATTTTTCAACTTCTAATCGTAGTGCTGGATCTAGTGCTGAAGTTGGTTCGTCATAGCCGATAATTTCTGGATCAATCATCATTGCTCTTGCGAGTGCGACCCGTTGTTTTTGTCCTCCTGATAAGGAATAAGGATAGACATCTGCATGCTCTGCTAATCCTAGTCGAAGTAATAATTTTCTAGCTTTCTCTTCTGCTTCGTCTTTTGACATGCCCATCATTTTCACTGGAGACAAGGTTAAGTTGTCTAATACAGATAAATGTGGAAACAATTGAAAATCTTGGAAAACAAATCCTAATAAAGGACGTTTTTCTAATTCATCTAATGGGACTAAGTTTCCATTGTAATAAATTTCTCCGGAATCAATCGTTTCTAATCCTGCTAACATTCTTAGCAATGTTGTTTTTCCTCCACCAGAAGGTCCAACGATTGCTAAAATTTCTTTTTCTCGAATGGTTACATTAAAGTTTGACAAAATTTTCTTATCGCCAAAACCTTTACTAATATTGCGTAATTCTAACATAGTTCTCCTCCTAACGGTAATAACTGAATTTCTTCTCAACACGTTTTGCAGCAAGTGTAATAGCCCCAATTAAAATTAAGTAAATTGCTCCTGCTAAAAACATCGGCACTAAACTTGCATCACGATTGGCAGCAGTACGACTCGCCAAAATTAAATCGGAAATCCCTAATGCGTACACTAATGATGTATCTTTTACTAAACTCATAATTTCATTAAATACACTAGGTAACACGATTTTAGTCACTTGAGGAAGAATAATATAACGAACTGTCGTAATTGGCGTGAATTTTAACACTTTAGCCGCTTCATACTGACCTTTTGGAATCGTATCAATTCCCCCACGGAAAATTTCAGCAAAATACGCTGCATAATTCAACGTAAACGCAATAATCGCAGCAGGAAGACGATCCAATCTAATGCCTACACTTGGTAATACATAGTAAATGAAAATCAACTGAAGCAATAACGGCGTCCCGCGCATAATCCAAATATAAATATGAATCACATAATGGAGGAGCTTCCAATGGACTTGCAACACAAACGCAATCACAACTCCTAAAGGAATTGAAAATAATAAAACAAGTACAAACACTTGTAAAGTCATAGTTGCACCATTCAATAAACTTGGTAATATCTCAAATAAATAAGACATACGACACCTCCAAAATAAATATTGTTCGAATTATAGCATATTCAATGATAAAATCAAGGTGTTTTCAAAAATGTTTTCAGATTTTTTCATCGAATGAAAAATGACATCTTCCTTTGTGGGAGATGTCATGGTGGTTTATATTCAAATTTTTCTTACTGTTCTTGCTTTTGTTCTTCAATTGTTTTACTAATCTTCTCAACTCTTTCATCAGTTTTACGAATTTCTTCTTGTGTGAAAAGTTCTTGTTGAACGTCTTTCCAATTACTACCAATAGCGTTAGTTTGATTCATTTCGTTTCCTCTTTTCTTTAAATCTAAACTACCCATAAATTAAATATTAAAACTAAGTGAAGCAGCAATCTAATAATATGATGCGACATATGTACTTTTTTAAGGCTTTCCCTTCTATCCACAAAAAACATAAACGAAATCAATAACAACAAACAGGAAATTACTACTTTAATAATGATATGTGTATACAACAGATGAATCCCTGCAAATAATGTTAACAATACTACTAGTAGAATTGAAGTAATAGATATTCCTAACTCATTTTTATAAGCAAAAAATGCTAACATACATAACATTAAACTGTAGACACAAAGTGTGATGTTCATAAATACTTACCTCCTTATTTTTTCAATTAATATTTCTTTATTACCGACTTTTTGTGCTTAAAATATAATCTTGTTAAGAACAAAAGTCAAGAATTAATACTAATAATTTCCTCAATGAACTTTATAGTACAAACAAGCCCCTAGCACATACTAGGAGCTTATTGTCGTTAGATTACTATTCATTCTCATTCAAATTCAACATAATGAATTTCTGAGTTTTCGTTTCGGAATGTTTCACCTTTTGGAATTTCCTTTGTATCTTTCTTGAAGGCAATCCATGCCATTCCTTTTTCAGATAAGAATACCATGCTTCCATCATAGTCATATTCATTATGATGCTGTAAGTCAATCAAACGATAAGGTGTTTTGTAGCGTCCTGATTCAGTATCAGTTGCTGAATAACTCATGAATCCAAGGTGATTTTGTTGAATAAATCCTGTGCTTGCATATCCATAGACCCAATCATATTTCTTCTCTTCTTGATTAACATGGTAAATAGTTCCACTCTTCAAGTCTGTGCCCACTGAAACATATAATTCGTGCTTATCCGTAAATAATTGATTTAAATGCTCTGTTGCACTTTGATGTGTCAAGGTCACTTGCTTCTCTCCACTCTTCCTATCATATTGAACAACTTCTGAATGGTTTGCACTTGCATCATAGCAAATATAATAAAGTTTTCCATTGAATTGAATCGGTGAAAAAGTATTTTGATCAATGACTTGATCTTTCATCGTTGTTGTTTCCAATTGATGAAGAGTATTTAAAGTTGTATCTTCTTTACTATCCTTAACAATATTAAATACTAACTGCGATTCTTCTGTAAAGAATGCATTAATGTGATGAATCATTGGCATCTTTTCATCCGCTTTAACCGTTATAACTTCACCCGTTGTACGATTCAACAAGTAGAAATTAGCAGTTTCTTTTGAGTCTGTAAATTCTTCAAAAAATACCCAATTCTTATCAACTGCTCGAACCCATTGATGAGAAACTGTTGCATCGCTCACTTCATGAACTAACTGATGCTGATTTGTTTTTAAATCAATTTCTAAAATTCCAACACGACCCACACTTCCGTATAATTTTCCATCCTCAGATATTACTTGCGGAATAAAGTCTGGATACTCCTCAGCATAATGAGCGACTACACTCTTGTCCTTAAACGTTTCATTAAATGAAACAGTATTAAACTGATTACTTCCCTTTCCTAGTTGAAAATTAGTGGATTTATTTTGTTCCACTGTTGTAACACTTTCTTGAACCGTCGATTCTTGTGTATTTTTTTGCTGACCACAAGAAGCTAAACAAATACTTAACAATACAATACTAATTACTCTATATTTTCCTAACATAAAGATTCCCCCAATTACTGTTAAATAAATGAACGTGACACAATCATTCTACCCTCCTTAACTTTTTTGATTTCTAATCCCGAAAATAATAGAGATGATACAAAGAATAACTCCTACAACAAACATAGGTAATTCAAAATCCTTAACTTCTTCAATAAAAGGAATGACATACATACTTAATTCAATACAAATAACACCTACTAAAATGAAGATTCCCAACAATATCTTTTGATCTTTTTGCATCATTATCTCCTACTTTCAGAATGTTATCGTTTTCACAGATAGTATACTACTTATTTCAATAAGAAAAAAGACTTTTCTCCGTAGCATTTGAGAATAATGCCTGATACTAGAACAGAGAAAAGTCAATCATCATTTATTTGCTAATTTTATATGAATACACTGCAGTAATCCCAGTCGTTAGCAATAAAACGATACTCACCAGAATCATTGCTAATTGATTCACCGTAAATAATGAAATTAAAATAAAGATTACACCAGAAATCGTACTCGCAAATCCGAAGAATCGTTGTGTTTTACGAAATGCTTCATCATTGTTCATAATCCATGGCATACGGAAACCAAAGTGCTTATTTCTTTCTTTAATTTTAGGACTAACATTTCCAACGAATATCATAAATAGTCCAATTAGAAATGCCATCAGACGTCCCATTTGAGTACCCATACTAACGCCTGTCAAAATTAAGACAAATTGGAAAATAGCAATAGCATTAAACAATAGTAATGTAACTCTAAAAATATAATGGCTAATTTCCTTATTTTGACTTCCGACCAATCCTTTACAATCAATCCATTTGATGAAACCAGATAAAAATAAAATGAAAATTGGTAATATTAAAATCGTCCAACGGGAAGCCGTTGCAACAACATTTCCTTCTAAATCAAAACGAGATGCAATGGTCTCAGGTGCATACCAAACGACGCATAAAGCAAGTAAAATCGGTAAAAAAGTTAAAATGACATCTAATAAAATTATTTTTCTTTGTTCTACTAACATATTAATTTCCTCCAATAATTGAATTCATCCAAACAATTGCCTCTTCTAAAACGGTTAAATTTAATTCATAATATATAAAGTTCTTTTCCTTTGTTTCATAAATTAAATCCGCCTGTTTTAACTTCTTTAAATGATACGACAATGCTTGTGGTGTGATTTGTAAGCTCTGTGCTAAGTCCCCAGTATTCATTCGTCCCTGTCGTAAAATTTCTAAAATCTTACGACGGTTTTCATCCGATAATGCTGACAAAATATCATTAACTGACATATCCTCATCTCTTTCTATTTAAAATTTTCTTTAAATAGATAATACTCCTACTGTAATTAAAATGCAAGAGTTATTTAAAAATATTTTTAAATAGATGTTCAATTTTTAAGCAATAAAAAAACACCGGTGTTTTAAGTCCGGTGTTTTAGATAAGTTCCGAAAAACTTTATCGCTATTAGTTTAATTATTCTATCATTCATGAATTCTAAGATCACGATTAGATAACAGATGATTCTCATTCAACAATAAATTTTTAAGAAATAACTCTAGATACTCTGTCGTTTCATGAATTCCTTTTGGTAAATTCGTATAATTCGCACGAACAAGTGCATTTCTAAAATACCAAGAATGATCTGCAAAACTCTCATTTGTCACAGTAAATCCAAGAGTTCTTAAATATTTAATAAAGAATACAGCAGTCGTTCTTGTATTTCCTTCTCCAAAAATATGGATTTGCCATAATCTAGAAATAAATACCGCTAAATGATGAATGATTTCCTCCATTGTCAACCCTTTATAACTAAACTCTCTTTCTCTAGAAAAATCATACTCAAGGGTTGCCTCTAATTCAGATGCACTTCCATACAAAATGGTATCTCCATCTAGTACCCATTCTTTTTTAGTAATATTATACTCTCTTATCTTTCCAGCATGTGTATAAATTCCTTGAAATAATTTTCGATGAATTGAAATATACTCCTGTGGAGTGAAGGAAAATGCTGTTTCAGAAAGAAGTTGTGCAATTCGAGAAGCTACTTTATCTGCTTCTTCAGTACGTTCTTTTTCAGCTAAGTGAACTTCCTTTTCTTCATAATAAGAGTCAATTCGTTCTAATGCTTCTTCAATCGTAATGTACCCTTCAATATTCTGGGTAGCAGTTTCAATTAAATACTGAGATGGTTTTAATCCATCAACATCTTGTAACCCAATAGCTGTACGCCATGCATAGACCTTTTTCTTTTTATCTGGCTCTGATTCTTTTAAGTATTCTTTAAATGGATCTATTTCCATCCCATCAAACTCCTTCCCTAGAACATTTACAGTCTTAGTATAACATTTTTAAAATCATTTATCATCTGTAGGAACGTTAATGAATGATGACACAACACAAATGACTTTTTACCGTAGTATTAGTAATGAGATTCGCTTTAGCGAAGCTGCTTAAGTCCTTCTTTTGAAAAAAGCAAGACTATAACATAAAATATATTATTTAAACGAAATTTCATAAATGAATGGAAATAAAAAAACTTTCCATTGTAGCACGAGTAAAAGAAGTCTTTCCAAACTTCTTTTACTGGAAAAATTGAGACCTTAGGCTCAATTTTTAGGCATGAGATTCGCATTTGCGAAGCTGCTGCCGTCCATTGCTACAATAGAAAAGTTTATTAAAAATTACTTCTCTTCTTCGTTAAGGTTAAGCACTGACATGAACGCTTCTTGTGGTACTTCAACTGATCCCACTTGTTTCATACGTTTCTTACCTTCTTTTTGTTTCTCTAACAACTTACGTTTACGAGAAACGTCCCCACCATAACATTTCGCCAATACGTTTTTACGTAATGCTTTAATGTTTGTACGAGATAAAATTTTATTTCCAATTGCTGCTTGAATTGGCACTTCAAATTGTTGACGAGGAATTAATGTTCTTAATTTCTCAGTAATAGCTTTACCACGATTATAAGCAAAATCTTTATGAACGATAATACTTAAGGCATCGACTACTTCACCATTTAACATAATATCCATCTTCACTAGTTTACTTTCACGATAGCCGATTAAATCATAATCTAATGATGCATATCCTTTAGTACTTGATTTCAATGAATCAAAGAAATCAAAAATAATTTCAGATAGAGGCATTTCGTAAATGACATTGACACGATATTCATCTAAGTAATCCATTGTGACAAAAGTTCCACGTTTACGTTGGCAAATATCCATTACACTTCCGACATATTCATTCGGTACCATAATAGATGCTTTTACATAAGGTTCTTGAATCGATTGAACACTTGATTGATCAGGCATTTCAGCAGGATTAGACACCACTACTTCTGTTCCATCTGTTTTTTGAACATGGTAAATTACCGATGGAGCTGTTGTTATTAAGTCTAAATCAAATTCACGTTCTAAACGTTCCTGAATAACGTCCATATGAAGCAATCCTAAAAATCCACAACGGAAACCAAAGCCTAACGCTTGAGAAGTTTCTGCTTCGAATTGTAACGCAGCATCATTTAATTGTAATTTTTCTAATGCATCACGCAAATCATTATATTTAGAAGAATCAATTGGATACAAACCACAATATACCATTGGATTCATTTTACGGTAACCGGATAAAGGTTCACTTGCTGGATTGTTTGCTAATGTAACAGTATCCCCTACACGAGTGTCTTGGATTGTTTTAATAGAAGCGGTAATATAACCTACATCCCCAACCATTAAGTAATCACGACTAATTGGTTTTGGAGAGAAAATACCCACATCTACCACATCAAATGTTTTTCCATTACTCATTAATTGAATCTTGTCACCAGGTCTTACAATTCCGTTTTGAATTCGAACATTTAACACTACTCCACGGTAAGCATCATATACTGAGTCGAAAATTAATGCTTGTAATGGCGCTTCTAAGTCTCCAGTAGGTGCTGGAATCTTATGAACGATTTGTTCTAAAATTTCTGGAATCCCAATTCCCACTTTAGCACTTGCAAGAACGGCTTCACTAGCATCAATTCCAATAACGTCTTCAATTTCTGTACGAACACGTTCAGGATCAGCAGCAGGTAAGTCAATTTTATTAATAACTGGAACAATTTCTAAGTCATTATCAATTGCTAAATACACATTCGCTAATGTTTGAGCTTCAATCCCTTGAGCAGCATCTACTACAAGAATTGCTCCTTCACAGGCTGCCAAGCTACGACTCACTTCATACGTAAAGTCCACGTGCCCTGGAGTATCAATTAAGTGGAAAATGTACTCTGTTCCATCATTAGCATCATACGTTAATTCCACCGCATTTAACTTAATCGTAATACCACGTTCACGTTCTAAATCCATAGAGTCTAATAATTGATCTTGCATTTCACGGTCAGCTACAGTATCTGTTGCTTGTAAAATACGGTCAGCTAAAGTTGACTTTCCATGGTCAATATGCGCAATAATCGAGAAGTTTCTGATGCGCTCTTGTCGTTTTCTCATTTCTTCTAAATTCATTCATAATCTCCTTCATATCTAAATTAATAACGGTAAAAAGACTTGTGCAATTCCTAGGAAAAAGAAAAATCCTAGAACGTCTGTTGCCGTTGTTACAAAGATGGTCGATGAAATGGCTGGGTCTAATTTCATTGCTTTTAATACTAAAGGTACAAAGAATCCAAAAATCGCTCCCACCATTAAATTCATGGCCATCGCCAAAACTACAATAATCGATAAATAAAAGTTTTGATAAGGAATATATAGCGCAATCGCAGCTACAACTCCGGTAATAAGTCCATTCATACAGCCTAAAACAATCTCATTCCAAACATACTTTTTGTCTTTTTCCAATGATAATTGTCCTAATGCAATTTCTTGAATTGCTAGAGCTAGAGTTTGAGAAGCTGAGTTTCCTCCCATTCCTGTAATAATCGGCATGGCAACCGCAAGAACAACCACTTGTTCAATCGTTGATTGGAACATCCCAACAACTGCTGAAGCCATAAAGGCTGTAATTAAATTAATTAATAACCAAGGTGTCCGTTTTTTAATTGATTCGATAAATGGACCACCAATTCTTTCTGTTCCTTCAACCCCGCTAATTAAAAGCATATCTTCATGATGCTCTTCTTGAAGAACGTGGACGATATCATCAATTGTAATAATCCCAATTAAAACGCCCTTTGTACTAACTACGGGTACAACTGATAAGTCATATTTTGAAGATAGACGAGCTACTTCTTCTTGGTCTTCTTCAGGAACTACAGAAATAATATTGGTATGCATTAAATCGTGTAAACTGACATCTAATTCATTTGTAAATAAGTCACGAATATCAATCCAACCAATTAATTGATTTTGGAATGTTGTGACAAAAATCGTATGAATGACTTCTGTATTTGGAGAAATTTCTCTTAACTTCGTCAATGTTTCTTCAACGGTTAAATGTTCCTTCACCGAAATAAATTCTGTCGTCATAATTCCTCCGGCAGAATCTTGAGGATATTTTAACATCGTTTGAATTTCGTCTTGAGAAGAACCCTTCATCATATTCAAATATTTTTTACGAATTCCAATTGGCAGATTTCCTAAAATATCCACGACATCATCATTAGACATTTGTTGGAATAATAATCCTACACGGCGGAAAGGTAGTTTTTCTAACATTCGAATTTGAAGTTCGGGATCACTAACTTCCAAAATAGAAGCTAGTCGTGTGTTGGAGATAGTATACATAAAGTTTTTGAGTACTTCATCTGTTACTTCTTCCAATCCTAGAGCAATATCGATTGGATAATTCTGGTTGAATAATTCCCTAATTCTTTTGACATCTTTAGATTCCACCATTTGTTCAATAATTTTGGACATATCCATCGTTTTATCACTCCATTCTGTAAACATACTATTCATAGTATACCATATTTTAGCGATATAAAAAAAGAGATACCCTCAAGATATCTCTATACTTTGGAAGATTTTTTGCTCGAAAATGACACAAAAACAAAGAAGCCCCTAATGCTATAATGACAAGAAGTCATTTGATTATATACGTACTCTTATTAGGTGACGTAAAACCAGAAGACTTCCTATAGTAGTATGAGTAAGATAAGCCTATTTGGCTTATCTTACAGGAAACTTTGAGACCTTAGGCTCAAAGTTTAGGCATGAGACTCGCATTTTTGCGAGGCTGCTGCCGTCCAAATACTACTATTACAGGAAGTCATTCGACTATATCTTATAATTCTGTTGGATCAAAAGTATAAAGTACGTTATTCAAATTTCCATATTCCTTTGTTGAATCATACTTCACAGATTCAATATGAAATCCATTATCAACTGATGTAAAACGATAACACCCATGTTTCATCGGAAATCTATTTGGGAAAGATTTAGCTTCCATAAATGAGGTTGCAAAACTACCGCTACTATTTTTGTCTAAAATACCAATATGAGCATAAGGTTTTTCATCAACATAAACTGTAAAGTGAAGAGCTACTTTATTAAAATCGTCACGTGGAGAAAAAAGAGTATACGGTTCACGAATTGTTATCGTCTTATCCACTAATTGTTCCTTTTCTTCTTTAGGATAGTGAGTTAAAAATACATTCTTAGCTTCTTCTAAATAATCTGCATCAACTTCTTTTAAACGTTCAAACAATAATTCATCGCTCTCATCATTTTCAGAATCAACCGTTAGATTAACGTAAGGATTTATAGCATATTTTCTTTCTTTTGAACAACTTGATAACAGAGCAACCGAACAGACAAGTAATGCTAATAAAATAAATTTTAAATTTTTACACCATTTCATTGTTAACTCCCCCTAATCATTCTCTTGATACGTAATTCTTAAAACTAAGTTTGAAAACGCTACCCTCCTTCTAATTACAATTATATGGAAATTTTAGGGAAATACAATATATTTGTGAAAAAATTAATTTTAAATTAACCTCAAAAATTTACCTTATTACTTTTTACTCAATCCTGTATGAATACTTATCGTTACTTTCACTCCATCATCTTCATTTTTAATTTCTAAAGTTCCATGATGTAATTCTGACACCCTTTTAACAAAAGCTAGTCCTATTCCAAAATGGGCATCATTTAAATTGCGATTTTTATCTTTCCGGTAAAATAATGAATCAGCATTCTTTAATGTTTCATCAGTTAAATACGCACCATTATTCCAAACACTAATTACTAACTGCTGATGAGTATAATATAAATCAACTTTGATTGCTTTTTTATCTGCCTGACTATATTCCAGTGCATTTTGCATCATATTCATCACTGCTCTTAATACATAATTCAAATGCAGATATACTGTGGCATTTTTATCTATCTGTTCATCATATTTGAATGTAACAATGCTTTTGTCTTTTAGCAAATAATGAATTTCTTGATCAATGGACTCAATCACATCTTGTAAGGAATACTCTTTCCATTCATTTTCATTCTCATAGTAAGTTTTTGAATACAAGAGTAATCGATTAATATATTCAATCATACGATTGCTTGCTATATGAATATCTTGAATATAAGGAAGATATTTCCCTTCAATAGCGGATTGAGATAAGAGTTCAGAATTTCCTTGAATGACTGTTAATGGTGTTTTTAAATCGTGGGAAACTGCTGACACTTTAAAAGCTAACGCTTCCTTTTGTTTGCGCTCCTTTTCAAGCATCCCTTCAATTTGTTGTTGCATATGATTGATTTTTTGATTTGTCTCAATAAATTCTGTAATCGTTAATGCTTCTGTTAAATCAGTTGATTCTAGCCACATAGATTGATGGTAAACAATATTCATCTCTTTATGAATTTTCAATAATAATTGTCGTATATTCAAACTAACAATCACTAATAAAGCAATACAGATATAAATCCAAGAAAAAATATTCAAAAATACAGGATAAGTTGTTTCTTCACCTGGAACTTTAATTGAAATAGACAATAATGGAAGCAGGTATAACACTAAAATAGCAATCATAAATTCTACTATAATTTTAAGACAAGTCTTTTGAATAAGTTGTTTAAAGCTTATTTTATTTTCCATTTATACCCGCCTCCTCTCATTGTTTCTATCGGATTTAAATGATACGGTTTAAATTTTGAACGTATTTGATACATATATTCAGAAATGGAACGAAATTGAGTATTAGAACTGTTAGGATATACAAGTTGATAAATTTCTTCAATTGTAAATATTCTGGATGTTTGACTAGCTAATAACTGTATTATCATAAATTCCCGATTCGTTAGTTTGATTTCATTTTCCTCAACAAAAACTGTTTTTAAATTCATATCAATTGAAATCGGACCAAATTCTAATCGTTTGGCATTTTGTCTATTTCGTTCTTCACGTCTAAGATGCATTTTAATTCTTGCTAAAAACTCATTTACAGAAAATGGTTTAGTAATATAGTCATCTGCTCCCGCTAATAATCCATTGATTAAATCTTCCTCCATATCTTTAGCTGTGATAAAAAGAATGGGTGCTTTAATCTGTTCTCTAATTTCATTACAAATCGTTATTCCATCTAGTGGCATCATAATATCTAGTAATATTAAATCAAAATCGACAAAATCACAGATATTTACATCTTCAATTCCATTTCGAGTAGTAACATCATAATCATTTAACAGTAATATATTTTTGATTAATCTTAGAACACTTTCGTCATCATCAATTACTAGTATTTTATACGACATACCCATACACTCCTATCTTAGACTGATTTTGCTTTCATTTTACACTCTTTCGATGCAAATGGTAATAGGCTAATCCAATAAAAACAATCGTCCATAATGATTGAATAAAAATTCCTTCTGTAACGCTTGGATAAATAGAAATTTCTTTGATTGAAAAACTATTCATAGTAGCTAATACAGGGAGTACATTCATCCTAGAAGAATATTGTAATAATAGCTGCCCTAGTCCTAACAGCATGGATAATACAATTGTTAAAGAAGAGACCATCGATTCCATGAGTATCGTTAGGCATAATGTAATCATACTAATTTGAATCGTTGCTAACATAGGTGGAATTAGTTTCAACAATAATTGACGAATAAATTCAAGATTCAATTGAAATTTAAAATAGAATGATACTAATCCAATCCCAATTCCAATCGCTATACAAAAACAACATAAAATAGAGAACAAAGTTACAATAGCCTTAATACAAAAGAATTTCAAACGATTAGGATTTGTTAATAAACTAGTTCTTAACGTACTTTTTAGAAACTCTCTTCCCCAAAACACCGCAGAAAAAACTGCAAAAATCGTTTGAACTAAATAAATACTTTGTAAAAACTGTGTCACTATAAAATCTCGATTAATCATTGAAGCAGATGGATTTAATGCCAGTAACATTGCTAATACAAATAAAATAGAAAATACTAAAGTAAGCATTAATCCTTTATGATAGATCATTTTGAAAAATTCACTTTTTATCTGATTTCGTAGCATTAATATTTCCCTCCTACATCACTTTTTTCAAATTGAAAATATACTATCACTCCAAAAATGAACACCCAAATACATAATAAAGTGAGCGTCCAAAATGGATGAGGTGAAAATCTAGTATCCGATGATGCAATTAAATGATTTCCAAGTGCAACTGGAAGAACCTTCCCCCATTCAAAATGAGTAGAGAGAAACTCTCCAACATTATAAACTTGAGGAATTAAAAATAATAAAGAAACAATGGCTGTTCGAAATAGAAAAGCCATAAAGTAAGATAAAATCGTGAGACTTACCCATGCTAGTGTTGCAAATAAAATAAAGTACCAAACTTTCGAACTTAATAAAACACTTAGTCCTAAATTCCCTAATGCAACATGAGTCACTTCAATCGTGACTATAATCGATAGAAATGAAAGGACAAGTGATAAAATGGTTAACGTCATCAATTTAAAAAAGTATAAACTCTTCTTATCACTATTGGCTAGTAAAGTTGTTCTCAATTGATGGTTTTTAAACTCACTACCACCATAAACAGCTCCCAAAATAATCATCGGCATCAGCCCCAGCATAACTGCATCAAATCCTAAATATTCAATTGGAGGGATCGCTTCTGCTAATATAGGTGTATTCTCCGGAGTTGCTTGTAAACCAAACTCTAAGACAGCCTTTGTTCCAAGATAGCCAAAAAATGGTTGTACGATAAAAATTAATAACAAAACAATCTTAAAAAGTTTTGAATAGCTAATCTTTAATAATTCACTATAAAATAATTTCATCTTCTTTTCCCCCTTCTTGAATTAAGTTGAAAAAGACTTCTTCTAAACTTGCAGCATTCTTCATTATGTTCTTTAATTCACCATTCGCAATAATTTTCCCTTTATGAATGAATACTACATCATCTGTCACTGATTCGACTTCTGACAAAATATGTGAGGATAATAAGATCGTTTTTCCTTCTTCAGATTGTTCCTTTAAAAAATTTCTTAGCCAACGAATGCCACTTGGATCTAATCCATTGGTCGGTTCATCCAATATTAGAAATTGTGGATTTCCAAGTAATGCTGTAGCAAGACTAACCCTTTGTGTTTCACCGAGAGATAAATGTCCAATAGACTCATTCTTTTTGTGGGCAATATCCGTTATTGCTAGTACTTCGCTAATTCTACTTTTCTCAATTCCATTACTGGCAGCTACGATTCTTAAATGTTGATAAACCGTTCGATCACTTGGTGAACCTAATCCATCAAAAGTTGCTCCAACAACAAATAATGGTTGTCGGATATCCTTATAGTTCTTTCCTGCAATGATTGCTCTACCAGAAGTAGCTTGATCTAATCCTAATAATATTCGTAAGGTAGAACTTTTCCCTGCTCCATTTGGACCTAAAAAAGCAGTAACTCTCCCTTCCTTTGCCACAAAATTGATATCGTCCAATATAGTCGTATTTCCATATACTTTACATAAATTCTTAATTTCAATACTATTTTCCATAAAATCACTCCTCATACGATTTATAAATGTATTGTAGAGTAACAACTTCAGAATAATTTCAGAAAAAGAATGGAAAAGAAAATTTATGCAAAAAAAGAAGACTCCCTATAGTAGTAGGCTAAGCATGAGACTCGCATTTGCGTGTAGTGACCCCAAAAAGTTAGACTTTTTTGAGACGACTTAAGTCGTCTCTT